>QHYJ01000401.1 GCA_003223255.1 Acidobacteriota bacterium
CTCGAGCACGCAGCTTGCGAGTCTCGCGAGGGCCTGTTTCGCGGAATTTGCGTGAATGGTGGACAGCGTCCCCGAGTGGCCCGTGTTTTGAAGCTGCAGAATTGAGGAATACACAAAAAGATGATAACCTTACACATTGAAAGGGTTTCAGGAGATGCGCACGAACATCGATATCGACGACCGCTTGATGAAGCGGGCAATGAAAAGTAGCGGGTCGCGTACGAAACGGGCCGCCGTGGAGGCAGGCTTACGGCTATTGGTTCAGACTCGAGCGCAAGCAAACATTCGCCGACTTCGAGGCAAGATCCGCTGGGAGGGAGACCTTAACAAGTCTCGTCTGGGGCGAGTCCCGCATTAGCCGTCATGGTGATTATCGATACTACCGTTTGGATCGATTACCTGAAGGGTGTCAGCAACAAAGAGACGAACTACCTTGATCGCGAGGTAGCTAGGCAACGCTTCGGACTAACGGACTTGATTCTTTGTGAGATTCTTCAGGGAATCAGTGACGAGAAGTTGTTCACACGAGTCTTGCAGGAACTTCGCAAGTTCGAATTGTTCGAGACCGGTGGTGCTGACCTAGCCATCGAGGCCGCAAGGAACTTCCGTCGCCTGCGCCAGCACGGACACACCGTGCGCAAGACCATCGACTCTTTGATCGCTACATTTTGTCTGCAGCACGAGCATTCCCTGTTACACCGAGAGCGAGACTTCGACCATTTTGAGGTACTTCTGGGTTTGACGGTCGTGCACCCGTGAATCTTGATGATCGTCAGGATTACGGCGAAGATCGTTACGTCATTAGCCGGCATGGCCGAAGCGCAGGTTCTTTCGTTCGTAGCCTACACCGAACGAGACGAGCGCGTTCGCATTATTTCGGCCCGTAGGGCAACAAGAGATGAGCAAGAGCACTACTTCAAAACCAACGCCTAGACCGATGAGTCCCGGAGCCATTGAGGAGGCCGCGTGGGCGGACCGTGACGCGCAACCGCTGAACCAAGCCGACCTGAAACGCATGAAGCGAACTCCGCAGGCGAAGTCATCCCTCGTGCCTTGCAACTGACGCAAGAGGAGTTCGCCCCACGCTACCATATCCCGCTTGGCACGTTGCGTGACTGGGAACAGGGACGAGCAGAACCCGCGAGCTTATCTGACGGTCATCGCCCAGTAGTTGGCAGCCAAGCACGGATTTGCTGGCGTACGTATCTTCGGCCCTGGCGTTAGGAACCGGGGCATAAAAAGGTCATGCCTTGCACCTAAGGCCCTGTCAACGTCGCGCGAGCGAACATTTCGATCAAGACGGCTGAAACGGCGTGCGCTGTCGCGGAGGATGCCTTGCCGATTCTACGGACCAAGCGTTGGCGGTCAACAGCGCGGATTTGATCGAGGGCTACCTGGCCGTGCTTGCCACGGAGGGTGGGTGAGACGCGAGTCGGATAAGGGCGCGCGGCGGTGGTCATGGGGGCGATGAGAACAATTCGCAGGTGTCGGTTCATCTCGTCCGGCGAAATCACGAGGCAAGGGCGTGTTTTTCGCATTTCTGACCCTTGAGTGGGGTCCAGGGAAACCAACCAAATCTCATCACGGAGGGGTGAGCCCCTTACCACCGCCAGTCCTCGCGATCAAACGCGCTGCTGGGCAAAGCTTCGAGCAGCAATTCGTCATGGCAGGATGGGCCCGCAGCGAAGAAGGCGTCTTCCCAGCCCTGGCGGGGGCGGTGCTCACGAGTAATCACCAATCGATCTTTTTCGAACCGCAGTTCGGCCGCCTCTTGTAATCCGCACTGCTCAAGGATGGCCTTGGGAATGCGAATGCCCCGAGAGTTGCCGATGCGCACCAGTTTAACCTTCATAGGCTCCCCGGAACAGACGCGGTTTGGGTGATGCGCTGGGAAGTGCCGGACCCCAAGGGCGCAGGCCACACCTATTTCGCAGCCATGGAGTCGGACGGTGGTGCAGCCCCTCGTTTTTTCGACGGCGAGACTTCGTCAATCAACACGACGCATGGCAAGTTCCTGACCTACCCGCCGGCTCACACAATCCAGGGCAGCTACCTGGCTACCAGTCCGGGCACGACCACGCTCACCGTCCCTGTTGCCGACGTGGGTGGCAACTCCAAGGCCACACTGTACTCGATCACGGGTCTGACTGTTACCCAAGCCACGGCGTCGTCAACCGGCGACACGATCTTCAACCAAATCGACGCGACTAGACCATTCGATTTCACGCCATGACGAACTAGCCAAGAGCTCCGTCTTTGGTGTACCGAAGTCGGCGCCACCTGCAACAATTGAAACGCGTTCACCTGTTTCCCCATTGTAAATCACGTACTGACTCGGACTGCCCGCTGCAAGCGCTTCGATTCGCCGTCTTGCGGCTTCAAAGGTTTTTGCCCTTTCTACGAAATGTAGTTCTCCATCGTCGAGCAAGTCGCCGAGTACTTTGAGGATGCAAAAACGTGGGCGTGCCCTACGAGTTCTAGGCCACTTGCGGGACTGAGCACCGTGCCAATACCACGTCGAGCTTTTCCAAAACATCTCAAGCTCCTTGGGCATGGGCCGAATATTTCGACTTGCTTATGTTCCTCCAATTTGCAGGTTTTCAAAGCAACGTCCATCGGGTGAATGCCTAAATTTTGACAGGGTGATCCATTGAGCTTGCGGAAGGGCAAGGAAGGCCACTCACAAT
>QHYJ01000110.1:0-5410 GCA_003223255.1 Acidobacteriota bacterium
CGTCGAGCCGCCGCACTCCAAGACGCCGGCTGGTTAGGCGACCAGCAAAGCTTTGGGGTTCTTTTTAGCGATGGTGAGGAGCTTGAGGGCGGCCTGGCGGGGGGCGGCGCGTGCCCTGCCCCCAACTGCGCACGGCGTTGGCGCTGACGGTTCAAATAGGTGGCGAGGAGCGACTGGCTGGCGTTGAGCGCGCGGCGGATGCCGCGACAGGCAGGAAGGCCTGGCCTACCGGCGGGATTGCAACAGCTGCGCGCAAGAGGTTGGACGAGGGTGAGGGCAGAGGATAGAATGAGGGCGGAGCGGTACTTCGACGCAGGTGAGGGCGCGAAAGCCGTTTGAACCGTAACGAATCTCTGGGGTGCTGCGGATAGACAGCCTGTGAGCACGGCCTGTCCCGCTGGCGCGCCGCCGATTCCGAAGGAGTTTGCCGTTCGCCGTTTACCGTTCACCGCAGCAGAGAGCAAGTCGATCTTTCTGTAGGGAAGACCAAAAACTGGCGACTGTGCGCTTCGAGGATTGCGAAACGTTTGCCGTTGGGAGTTCACCGTTTGCCGGCAGAGAAAGCAATGCGCTTGCTTTCTTTTTTGTACGGAAACCGGAAGACCACCACGGAACGTTTTGCAGAGCTGGCGGGCGAGCGGGGCAGGAAAGCCTAACGGCTGGCTCGTGGCGCCCACCTACTACAGAGGTTCACGGCCTAGCTCCCCACGGCCAAGCGGTCCGCTCCGTTTTTGTTTTGCGTTCGATACACCTTGGAAAGGGGACTCGTGGCCTATCTGGCGATCGAGGTCCGGATCGAAGTGACGAGTGGCGAGAAAAGCCATCGCGTTGCGGTTCTTGCTCGCCACCAGCCACTCGGCACTACCTAATGCGCGTACTTTTTGTGGGAGACATTGTCGGAGCGCCGGGAAGGTTGATGCTTCACGATCGCCTCGCGGACGTCGTGTTGCAGCGGCAGATCGACCTGGTGATTGCCAACGGCGAGAACGCCGCGTCGGGATTTGGAATCACGCCGCGGCTGGCGCAAGAGCTTCTGAACCTCGGGGTCGACGTGCTGACCGGCGGCAACCATAGCTGGGACCGCAAAGAAATCCTGGAGTACCTGCCGCACGAGCCGCGGCTGCTGCGGCCGGCGAATTTTCCGGAAGGCAATCCGGGCGGCGGGTTGCATGTCGGCAAGGCGAAGAATGGCGCGAGGTACGCGGTGCTGAATTTGCAAGGGCGCGTGTTCATGACGCACATCGATGACCCGTTTCGCAAAGCGGACTGTGAGCTGGAAAAGATTCCCGCGGACGTGGGCTTCGTACTGGTGGACATGCACGCGGAAACCACCAGCGAAAAAGTGGCCATGGGCTGGTACCTGGATGGCCGCGTGACTGCGGTGGTCGGCACGCACACGCACGTGGCCACCGCCGATGAACACGTTTTGCCGCAGGGCACCGCCTACATCACCGACGTGGGCATGACCGGGCCGCATGGCGGCGTCATCGGAATGGACAAAGAAGGAATTGTGCGGAAGTTTCTAAATGGCCTGCCGGCGAAGTTTGATGTGGCTTCGGGCGACGTGCAGATGAATTGCGTGTTGGTGGAAACCGATGACAATGGACCGCGCAACGCCGCCGGTCGATTGCGCGCGCGCTCGATCGAGCGCCTGCGCTTCTGCATCGACTGACAGGGTCAGCTTCAGCAACGCGGAGATTCTTCTTCGCTAACCTGCAACCAGCTAGGCGGCGTCAGGGCGATCCGGCCGCGTGAGGCGCCGCACCCACCAGAGCAAGCACGCGCCAGCAAGCGCAACAGCGGCGCACCACAGCGAAGGCCAGAACATGTGAGCGACCCAGAAGTCGGTGAGCGGCACAAAGCTTGTCAGGTCGTCAAGGCCCATCAGGACGGGGACATATCCGTACTCGAGCTCTTGGTAGGAGGGAATCTGCGCAATCGAGCGCGCATACGGGTAATACCCAAGAAAAAGAGCGACGGACACGAGCAACAACGCGGGCGGAGCAAAGCAGAGCGGTGAAGCGAGGCGGTTCAGCAAGTGGCTCAGGGAGTTCGCGTTTCGTTTCCATCTCAGAACGATTACCAAGACGAGCCAGAGAGCCGTTAGAAGTCCAAGGACAGCGACAAAAACGGCAGAGATCAGAATGACCTGCGCAGAGCGCTTGGCGGCGGCTTTCAGCGAAGAGTGAGCCGGGCCCCCAACGCTGTAATCGAAACGAGGAAGCACGGCGAGAGCAGATTCGACCGCTGCGGCTTCGTCAGCGCGCGCTCCTCTGCGCAGGAGCGGCAGAAGGCGTGTGTAGGCATCCCGATGAAGCTGGTAGAAATCCATGCGCGGCGCGGCAAATACCTTTTCCATGGGGATGCGCCAGCGCCGCTCAGCAGCGAGGGATTGTCGAAGAATCGCTGCTGAGGCCGCGTATTTGGTCCAGGGCGGCTCCCAGTAGTGAACATTTGCGTCCGCTTCTAACAGATAGGGAAAACCGTTTTGCGGGTCCCAAGCCTTCAGGCGCTCGATCCAGGGATGAGGGTCGTAGTCAGGGTACAGATACGTGGGATGACTGACCTTGGCGGAGATCCAGGTAAGGTTCGGGTCAAGCGCGATCGCCTTTTCCGCGGCGTGCATGGCTCGCTCGTCGTCTTCTTTGGGACTGTGCAGGGCCACGAAGGCAAGCGCTCGGGCATATTTCTCTTTGTCGCCGGATTGCTCGATGCGGCGAAGAACCTTTTCGGGAAAGATCCGAGAACACCAGGCGGTGGTATCGTTCCCGGGAACGAGAAGGATCGCCAGGGCCTGGCGAAAAGCAGGCACGAGAAGGAGAGACAACGCGAGCGCAAGAGCGATCCACACGGGCCAACGGCGTGGAGCGAAGGCTCCGTTCTGCTCCCAAACCGGAAGGTGCGTGCCCTCGACGGACTGAAACACTTCGCGGCGAAGTTTTTCCCAATCCTTGAACTGGGCGATGCTGCGCTGCAGCGCCTCCTGCTCGTTGATGCCCTGGGCGAGCGCTTCTTCGTAGGCAGATTCCAATTGCTCGGCGAGCTCCTCGATGACTTCTTCGCGGCGCCCGTGGGTAAGCGGCAAGGTTCCCAGCTTCTCGCGAACGATCTTTTTCCAATCAGGCATGGCGCACCTCCACGATGCGATTGACGGCTCCAGAGAAAGCGCGCCAGCGCGAGCGCTGTTCGGCAAGGATTCTGCGGCCGGTAGGCGTCAGGCGGTAATAGCGCCGGCGCCGCCCGCCCGCGGGTTCCCATTCGCCTTTGACCCAGCCGCGCCGCTCGAGGCGATAAAGCAGTGGATACAGCGACGCCACGTGAAAGCGGAGCACGCCCTCGGAGCGCGCGGCGATGAGTTTGCCGATTTCGTAGCCGTGGCGGGTTTTCTCTTCGAGAAGCGCAAGGATGAGCAGCTCGGCGTTGCCTTTTTTGAGTTCTCTGTCCGGCATAATCGCCATATATGGCTGTACTATATATCTGCCCGGGACAGTCAATGGTTTGCAGCCTTTTCGTGCCCAAACACTTACTCCGCAACTCTCGGGCAACCGCAGGCACATCCGTAGTAATCTGAGAATTCATGCGGATCAGGATGGGTGGCAGACAAAGAGTTCTCGCCGCGATGTGCCTGCTCGCCTGCGCGTACACAGTCGCAGGGGCGCAAGAACAAGAAGAAGGCGAGCTTTCCGCCAAGCAGCGGATTCTGCCTGAGATTGGCCCAGGGTTACGCGCGGTCCGGCAAGGGGCGGACGGGCGGCTGTACGTGCTGGCTTCGCCGTCGCCGGGACTCGTTGTTGTGGACGCGAAGGGCAAGCAACTCCTGTCAATCAATGAACAGTCCCCTGCTGCGGGTGCGAGCAACAGCTTGATGGCCTTCGGGGACGACTGCGATGTAGACGCGGAGGGGAAAATTTATGTGGCGGACCGCGGCGCTAATCTCATCCGCGTTTTTTCTCCGGCCGGCAGCCTTCTCCGTTCTATTCCCGTAAAGAATCCCGTTTCCGTCGCGGCTATGCCGGAAGAGGAAGTGGCCGTGGCGACGCTCCGCGAACCGCACCTGGTGATAGTCTTCGACAAAAATGGAAAAGAGGTGCGGGAATTTGGCGACCCGGAGCCGATTTCCGAGCGCGAGGACTTGAATCGTTTTCTGAACATTGGACAACTGGGCGCCGATGCGCAGGGACACCTTTACTACGCGTTCGAGTATTTGCCGGAGCCGACCGTGCGACAGTACGACCGGCTGGGCTACGCGGGGCAGGACATTCAGTACACGGCGATTGACGCGCTGCCGACGGCCGTGGCCGTGCGCAAAGAAATCGAGCGGCAGGAGCAGAAAGGTAAAGAGCCCTCCTTCAAGCGCGTGCTAACGGGACTGGGAGTGGACCGTTCGAACGGAGAGATTTGGATGGCGCTGAATAACAACCTGCTGCACTTCGATAGCGCAGGGAACCGCCGCGCGACGTACAAGATTTATACTCCGCAAGGAGCGCGGCTCGAGGCCAACACCATTCTTGTCGAGAAAGATCGGTTGATTATCGGAAGCGACCCCTTAGGTCTGTACCTGTTCGATCGCCCCGACAAAAGAAATACGAAGTGAGTGGAGTTTTCCTCAGCCTGCGCACAGAGGTTTTGTGCAAGATTCTTTCTGAGCAAAAATTTCGCTCGACAACGCTGTGAAAAAAGGGGCGTTGGGGAGCAAGTGGTAGAATTCGCGCCTGTGGAAAAGTTGTGCACGCCGTGTGCAACACCCCCAAGACCTTCGCACACTTTTCGCTTGCCCTGCGCAACTCAATCGGCGACAATCCCGCGCGGTCTGAAACGGCGGTACGTGGGCCGGCAATCCTAACAGGTCGCGCACGGGTCGACAGGGGCATGAACGGGCCCGGCGCGGCCAGGAATCCCGAAGCCTGAAGAAAAACTGAAGAGCGAAACCGCTTTCCACAGGTTTTACACATCTGTGGAAATAGTGCAGAATTTTCTTTTGTCTCTAACCATGACCACCGCAATCCAAGTTGGGCGCGAACGCGAAACGGCAAATTCTTGGGACAAGTTCTTAGAGCACGTCAAATCCCGGGTAAGCATTAACACCTTCACCACCTGGTTCCAGCCCACCCGGCTGAACCGGACCGAGGGCGACACTCTCTATATCCAGATTCCCGGCGCGGTTTTCCGGCAGGTTCTCACCCGCACGTACGGGGACATCATCAAGGCGGTGTTCCTTGAACTCGGCACGCCCAACGTGAAGGTACAGTACGTCTGCAGCGAGGAAGAACCGGTACAGGCCGCGCCTGCGGCTGCCACGGCCAAGGCGGGGCAGGCGAAGCTGGATTTTGAGAGCAGCGACCATCAACTGAACCTGCGCTACACCTTCGATACTTTCGTGGTCGGCAAGTCGAATGAGTTCGCGCACGCT
>QHYJ01000110.1:5439-51370 GCA_003223255.1 Acidobacteriota bacterium
CACTTGATGCACGCCATCGGGCATACGATCAAGAAGCGCAACCCGGCCATGCGGCTGAGTTACGTGAGCGCCGAGAAATTCACCATTGAAGTGATCAACTCGTTGCGCTTTGACCGCATGATCAGCTTCCGAGAACGTTTTCACACGGTGGACGTGCTGCTGGTGGACGACATCCAATTCATCGCCGGAAAGGAGCGCACGCAGGAAGAATTTTTTCACACCTTCAACGCGCTCTATGAACAACAAAAGCAGATCGTTATTTCCTCCGACTGCCTGCCGAAGGACATCAATTCCATCGAAGAGCGGTTGCGCTCGCGGTTCGAATGGGGATTGATCGCCGACATCCAGCCGCCGGACCTGGAAACGAAGATCGCCATTCTCCAGAAGAAAGCGGAGAACGAGCGCTTCAGTTTGCCGGACGACGTGGCGGAATACATCGCGCGGGCGATTAAATCCAACGTGCGCGAACTGGAAGGCGCGCTGACGCGCTTGATGGCCTATGCGTCGCTGACCGGCGCAACGATTTCTCTGTCCACCGCGCAGCAGGTGTTGCGAAACATCATCGCTTCCCAGGAAAAGCGCGTCACTATCGACCTGATCCAGAAGCGCGTGAGCGAGCACTTCGATTTGCGCGAGCAGGATCTGAAAATGCGCAGCAACACGCGCGCGATCGCTTTCCCGCGCCAGGTGGCAATGTACATCGTGAAACAGCTCACCACGGCCTCCCTGCCGGAGATTGGTCGTCAATTCGGCGGCAAGCACCACACCACGGTACTGCACTCCATCAACAAAATCGAAGAGCTGCGACGCTCCGATAAGGATCTCAACCGGACCATCACGCGTTTGATGGACGCATTGCAGTAAGGCCCTCAATCCCAATCTTATGGAACGCGGCCCATTTGCTTGGGCCGCGTTTCCATTTTGATCTCCCCAAGGCAACAACCTACTTGTCCCATCAGGCTTCCTGCCAAACAATGCTGTGGAGAAGGATTGAAAAACGCGCGGAGAATTTGTTGATGGAAGTGGATGAATTTAGGAGCTACCTCGTCGGCGGGCTGAGGCGGCTTCCGTTTTCCACCGTTCTCACAAAAAAGCGCATCCGACGCCGCGTTTCAAGTGGGAGTCGGGAAAGGGCTTGTGGTAGTTTCCACAGATTCACAACCCTCATCACAGCAACAAGGGTCGTTCGTTTTGGTTTTTGAGAAAGGTTCTTGCAGCCTGTGAATATTTGCAAAAGCAGCTGATTTTGGGAGCCACCGGTGTCTGGGCAAGTCTGAAAAGCGGGCTATTCCACAGTTTAGTAATGGAGATGGGCTTTATACTTTCCGAAAAAGCGAGTACAGTACCTGCCTGAAGTCAGTCGGGCGGCAGCGGTAGAATCGAACGAAAACAGGGCGGCCGTCCCCGCCCGAGCCTGAGGGCCACAGGCAGGCCGAGGATAAACTCCATGACCGCACCTGGAACGGCACGCGAGGAACATCAAGCGATGGAATTCAGCGTTTCAAAGTCCGCGCTGTTGAACGAACTAAGCATGACGCAGGGAGTCGTGGAGCGCAAAACCACCATCCCCATCCTGTCGAACTTGCTGGTGGAGGCCCAGGGAAGCCAGCTCGCGATTACCGCGACGGATCTGGAACTCAGCATTCGCACTTCCTGCGAAGCCCAGGTCAAGAAGGAAGGCGCCGGGACGATTCCCGCGAAGAAGCTGCTCGAACTCGTGCGGCTGCTGCCCGAAGGCGAGATCAAGCTCAAGCTGCTCGAGAATCATTGGGTCGAGATCGTCAGCGACCGGAAGAAATATAAGCTGGTAGGAATGGCGAAGGAAAATTTTCCAGCGCTGCCGGCCATGCCGCACACTTTCGTAAAAATCCCGGCTGCTATTCTGGAGAGCCTGATCGCCAAGACGAAATTTGCGATTTCCATGGAGGAGTCGCGCTACACGCTGAACGGCGGACTGCTGATTTTGCGGCCGGACACGCTGGCCATGGTAGCCACCGACGGACACCGTCTGGCATTGGCGGAAACGGACCACAAACTCACCGGCATGAATGCGGAACTAAAGGTGCTAGTCCCGAAGAAGGCCATGGACGAAGTCGAGAAACTTTCCAGCGCTGCCGGCTCCGACGCCCAATTCGATTTTGCAAAGGATGAAAGCCATCTTTTTTTCCAGGTCAAGCATCGTTTGCTGATTTCGCGGATTCTGACCGGGCAATTCCCGAACTACGAAGCGGTTTTGCCGCGCGACAACAACAAGCACGTGGTCATCGAGAGAGGTGAATTGACCGATGCCGTGCGCCGCGTTTCGCAGCTTGCCGACCAGCGCTCGCACGCGGTGAAGTTCGCGATCTCCGGCGAAGGCGTCGAAATCTCCGCTTCGAGCCCGGAGTACGGTGAAGCGAAGGAAAGCATCGAGAAGGAATATAAGGGCGATCCCATCGCCATCGGGTTCAATTCCAGCTACATGCTGGATTTTCTCTCCGCCGCCGCCGATGGCCCCGTCAGCATCGAGCTGAAAGACGAGCAGTCCGCCGGGCAGATGCGGCCGCTCGCCGACGAATCCTATCGTTACCGCTACATCATCATGCCCATGCGCATTTGAGCCCGAAATCCATCGTAAAGGGTCTCGAAAAAGGCGCTTGCAAGCGCCTTTTTGCTTTTCGCCTGGTCGTGGCAGCATGATTATAAGTCAACGAAAATCAATCACTTATGCCCATTCGAGCGGCACTAGGGCCCTTGAGAAAAGGGTTCTGGAGGAGTATACTTCCCTGTTGTCGATTGGTAGCGGGGGATCTTCCAAAATCGACACGTCCGCCAGGCAAGAGTGACCCGGAAATAGGCTCTGCGCCAGGAGCTTTGCGGCCAGCTAGCCTCGAGCAACACGAGTCTTCGCCACGTCCCGCTGCGCGGGATGGGATGGAGCAGGAAACCCTACGAGTTCTGGATCGCCCAGCGAGCCGGAATCACAGGGTAAGGCGACGCACGGGAAATTCCGCAAACACGCCTTTCTTGCTTCACAGAAAAGTGGTTTTTCAATTCGCGGACCACAACTCCGGCTTGCTCGCGGTGCGTTTGCCGGAAGTTTTTTGATTCAGTCGTCGCGTAGGAGAAACGATGGGTGATAAAGAAAACGGCAGCGTCACACCACAAGGCGCAGGCCACAAGTACGACGCGAAGTCGATCAAGGTCCTCGGTGGCCTCGAGGCCGTGCGTCTGCGTCCTGCCATGTATATCGGCTCGACCGGAGAAATGGGCCTGCATCATCTCGTTTGGGAAGTGGTAGACAACTCCGTGGACGAAGCGCTGGCCGGTTTCGCCGACGAAATCAGCGTGACGGTGCACGCCGACGAGTCTGTCACCGTGGTGGACAACGGCCGCGGCATCCCCGTGGACATGCACCAGACGGAAAAGCGCCCGGCGGCGGAAGTCGTGATGACCGTGCTGCACGCGGGCGGAAAATTTGACAGCGAGACGTACAAAGTTTCCGGCGGCTTGCATGGCGTTGGTGTTTCCGTGGTGAACGCGCTTTCCGACTGGTTGGAGCTGGAGATTTCGCGCGACGGCGCGGTGTGGGAACAGAGCTACGAAAAAGGCAAGCCCACTTCGAAGCTGAAGCAGACCGGCAAGACCCGCAAGACGGGCACGAGAGTCACCTTTCATCCCGACCCCAGCATTTTCGAGAAGACCACTTACAGCTTCGACACGCTTTCGCAGCGCCTGCGCGAGCTGGCCTTCCTGAACAAGGGTTTGAAAATCACGCTGACCGACGAGCGCACGGAGAAGAACGCAGAATTCCGTTTTACGGGCGGCATTGCGGAATTTGTGAAGCACTTGAACCGCGGCAAATCCACGCTGCACGATTCTCCGATTTACATGGAAGGCAAGCGCGGCAACGTGGAGATCGAGATCGCGCTCCAGTACAACGACACCTACGGCGAAAATGTTTTCGCGTTCGCTAATACCATCAACACGGTAGACGGCGGCACGCACCTTTCCGGGTTCCGCTCCGCTCTGACGCGCTCCATCAACAATTTCGCCTCGCAAGCGGGCATGCTCAAAGAGCAGAAAGACGAAGTGACGATCACCGGCGATGACGTGCGCGAAGGCCTTGTCGCCGTGGTGAGCGTTCGACTGCCACAGCCGCAATTCGAGGGCCAGACCAAGGGCAAGCTGAATAGCGACATCAAGGGAGACGTCGAGCAACTCGTCAACGAAAAGCTCGGAGAATGGTTCGACAAACACTCGACCGTCGCGCGGCGCATCATCAGCAAATGCATTGACGCGGCGCGCGCGCGCGAAGCGGCACGCAAAGCCCGCGAACTGACGCGGCGCAAGTCCGCGATGGATTCGAGCGGGCTGCCCGGGAAACTGGCCGATTGCCAGGAGCGCGATCCGGCGCGCTGCGAATTGTTCGTGGTCGAGGGCGAATCGGCGGGCGGCTCGGCGAAGCAGGGGCGCGACCGCAAGTACCAGGCCATCCTGCCGCTCAAAGGCAAAATCCTCAACGTCGAAAAGGCGCGCTACGACAAGATGCTGGGCCACGAGGAAATTCGCGCCATCATCACCGCCCTCGGCACGGGCATCGGCAAAGACGATTTCGACGCCGGTAAGTTGCGCTATCACAAGATTATTCTTATGACCGATGCGGATGTGGACGGTTCGCACATCCGAACGCTGCTGCTGACGTTTTTCTTTCGCCACATGAAGGAACTGATCGACCGCGAGCACATTTTCATCGCACAGCCGCCGCTCTACCGCGTGAAGCGCGGGAAGAGCGAGAAGTACATCCGCGACGAGCGCGACTTCGCGCGCGAACTGATGAAGCGCGCCACCGAAGACCATGTCGTGAAGGGCAAGGAAGGCGTGACGCTAGAGGGCGCAGGGCTGACCTCTTTTTTGCTGAACGTACAGGAATATGACGCCGTTGCTGCAAAGCTCGGACGCCGCCTGCGCGATGCGGGGCTTGTGCAAGTGCTGGCGGAAAGCGGTCTGGACAAAAAAGCGGAATTCGAAGAGAAAAAATCGCTTGAAAACCTGTTGAAGGAAGTCGACAAAGCCAAGCTGAAGCTCGAAGGCAAAGTCGCTTTCGACGAGGAGCACAGCCTGTACGAAATTCAATTTGGCGCGCCGCACAATCAGAGAATCAACTGGGCGCTGGCTTCCACGCCCGAATACAAGCGGGTGCGCGCGCTGGCTAAGCAGGTCGAGGAGTTCAACAAGCCGCCTTTCATCATTTCGCGCAATGGGGACAAGACCACCAAGGAAAAAGCGCAGGACGTGTTGAATTACGTGATGGAAGACGCGAAGAAAGATTTCACCATCACGAGGTTCAAAGGCCTCGGCGAGATGAATCCCACGCAGCTCTGGGAAACCACCATGAATGCAGAGACGCGCACGCTGCTCAAGGTGAAGCTCGAGGACGCGGTCGCCGCGGAAGACATTTTCACGACGTTGATGGGCGAAAACGTCGAAGCGCGCCGCAAGTTCATCGAGGACAACGCCCTCGAAGTCGTGAACCTGGATATTTGATTTCGATGGCGCAAAGCTGATGGCCGAAATTGCTCCCCGATCCACGCGAGACGCTGTTCGCTGGGGCTTGTTGCTTTCAGCGGCGGCGGTTAGTGGATTTCGCTTGCCGCGGACTTACGGCGCTTTTCGGGACTGGCACGCGATTCGCTCTACGGATCGATCGGCTGCGGAGTTGTACCGGCTCAATTTCACGGCTAACGCCGTTGGAATTGTGATTATTCTGGTCTTGGCGTTGGGAGTGTTTTATCTGTTGCGGCCCCGAGCACCGAAGCAGCCATGATGTATCAGTTGGGTTGGAGCACGCTGCCGGGGCTGCGCGGATTGAGCGTCAGCGAGTTCCGCGCAACGCCGACGAATATGCCCGACAACGAGCGCGGCGTAGCGATGGAATTTGCGAGCGATGCGGACCGCGACAGGTTCTTACGCGAAATCGAAGCAGCGTTTGCCGCGCGGCGTTTTACGAATGCGGCCGACGCCTTCGACACGGTGAAGGCGTACGTGCTCGACCGCGCCGCGAAACGATAGGGTTTTCCTGCAGCGCCGCCCTTCAGGGCGGCGCTGCCAGGTTAAAGCCTGGTGACGCAGGCAGGCCCGGCGCTAAACGGCACCAAACGAAACACGAGGGCACATGCCAGACGAACAAAATCTGTCGGTGATGATTCCGGTGGACATCGAAGCCGAGATGAAGAAGTCCTATCTCGACTACTCGATGAGCGTAATCATCGGCCGCGCGCTGCCCGAAGTGCGCGACGGCCTGAAGCCCGTGCACCGGCGCATTCTCTACGGCATGTACGAGTTGGGGCTGTCTTCCACGCGCCCGTACCGCAAATGCGCGAAGATCGTCGGCGAAGTCCTCGGCAAGTATCACCCGCATGGCGACACGCCCGTCTACGACGCACTGGTGCGCATGGCGCAGGACTTCAACATGCGCTATCCGCTGGTGGACGGCCAGGGCAACTTCGGCTCCGTCGACGGCGACATGCCTGCGGCGATGCGCTACACCGAAGCGCGTCTGGCGCGCATCGCCGAGGAATTGCTGGCTGATATTGAAAAAGAAACCGTCGATTTCGCTCCCAACTTCGACGAAACGGAGAAAGAGCCGCTCGTTCTTCCCACGCGGATTCCGAATCTTCTCGTCAACGGCGCTAGCGGCATCGCCGTCGGCATGGCCACGAACATTCCTCCGCACAACCTGCGCGAAATCATTGACGCCACGGTGCTCATGATCGAGAAACCCGACACGACGCTCAAAGAAGTGATGAAGCTCGTACCGGGGCCGGACTTTCCGACCGGCGGCTATATCGCCGGCCACGAAGGCATCGAAGCGGCGTACAAAACCGGACGCGGCAGCTTCACCATGCGGGCGAAAGCGGCGGTCGAAGAAGTCGCCAAGGACCGCGAGAACATCGTCATCACGGAAATTCCCTACCAGGTGAACAAGGCCACGCTCATCAAGCGCATCGCCGAGCTGGCGCAGAGCAAAAAGCTCGACGGCGTCGCCGACGTGCGCGACGAAAGCGACCGCGAGGGCATGCGTATCGTCGTCGAGCTTAAGCGCGGCGAGGAGTCGCAGCTCATCCTCAACAACCTCTACAAGCACACGCAGATGCAGGAATCCTTCGGCATGATCCTGCTGGCCATCGCCGGGGGGCAGCCGAAAGAGATGGGGTTGCTCGAGTTCATCCGACTGTTCATCGAGCACCGCCGCGACGTGGTGCTGCGCCGCACGCGCTACGACCTGCGCAAAGCGCGCGAACGCGAGCACATTTTAGTGGGCTATCAAGTCGCGCTCGATCATCTGGACGACCTAATCCGCATCATCCGCGGATCGGGAAGCCGCGCCGACGCCAAGCAAAACCTGCTGAATTTCTTTTGCGAGCAAGACGTCACCATCACGGAAAACGGGAAGTCGCGCAAGGTTACCGGTGTCAAACTCGATGGCAGGAAGTACAAGCTCGGCGGCATCGAAGGTGAAACTGCGCGCACGATTACCGGCGGCCTCACGCCGGTTCAAGTGGACGCCATCCTTGAATTGCAATTGCATCGCCTGACGCAGCTCTCCGTCGACGAAATCCTCAAGGAATTGAAGACCATCCGCGAGCGCATCGTCGAGCTGGACGAAATTCTGTCCAGCGAGAAAAAGCTGAAGTCTGTCATTACCAGCGAGCTGAAGGAAGTGCAGAAGCAATACGGGGACGACCGGCGCACGCAAATCGTGGACAAAGTTGACGAGATCAAACTGGAAGACTTGATTGCCGACACGGACATGCTGATCACCGTCAGCCATGCCGGGTACGTCAAGCGCACTCCCGTGGAGATTTACCGGCACCAGTCGCGTGGCGGCAAGGGCCGCATCGGCGCGCGCACGAAGGAAGAAGATTTCGTCGAGCACCTCTTCATCGCCTCGGCGCATAGCTACATTCTTCTGTTCACGACCAAGGGCCGCGTGTATTGGCTCAAGGTCTACGAGATTCCCGAAGCCGCGGCGGCGACGCGCGGCAAAGCCATCTCCAGCCTGGTGCGCTTCCAGGAAGACGAAAAACTCAGCGCGATCGTGCAGGCTCGCAACCTCGAAGAAGAAGGCAAGTGCGTCTTTTTCGCCACGCGCAGCGGCACAGTGAAAAAATCCGCGTTGACAGAATTCTCGAATCCGCGGCCCAGCGGCATCATCGCGATCAACCTGGAGGCCAAAGACGAACTAATCGGCGCCAGACTCACCGACGCCAAGCAGATGATTTTCCTGGCGAGCCATGAAGGCCAGGCGATTCTATTCCGCGAAACCGAAGTGCGGCCGATGGGCCGCAACGCCGGCGGCGTGATCGGCATGGACCTGGCTAAGGACGATTATGTCGTCAGCATGGACGCCGTGCAGCCGGATTTCGCAGTCATTGCCAAGGAACACAAGAAAACTACGCAGGATCTCGAGGAGCTCGAGAACGAACAGATTAAGGATTCACTTACGTCGCTGATGCTCACCGTATCGGAAAAGGGCTACGGCAAGCGCACGCCGCTGGCCGAGTACCGCATTACTTCGCGCGGCGGCAAGGGCGTGGTCAACATGAAAACCACTGACCGCAACGGCTCGGTAGTGGCCGCGTTGCAGGTGACCGAAGAGTCCGATGTGATGATCATCACGCAGCACGGCAAGGTGATCCGAGTGCACGCGAAGGAGATTCGCGAAGCGGGCCGCTCGACGCAAGGCGTGCACCTGCTGCGGCTTGACGCAGATGATTCGGTCGCCGCCGCCGCCATCCTCCAGGAAGAGAACGAAGAAGAAAAAAAGTAATCGACCCGCCACACGCCAGATGCTTGAGTGTAGGGGCACGATATATCGTGCCCTTTCAAAGGTTTTGCTTCCAAAGACTAGCGCAACGAATGATAAAATCCTTCTTCCAATGAAAACTACGCGACGAGTATCTTCGTTCTTCTTTGTTTTGTCGGCGACGATTGCCTTATCGCTTTTAACCCACGCTGCTGGCAAACCCGGCGCACAGAAAAACTACTGGGTGTACGTGGGTACCTACACGACGAAGACGGCCAGCAAAGGCATCTACGTTTTTCGTTACGATGCCAACTCCGGAAAACTCACATCGATGGGTATGGGTGCGGAAACGCAAGACCCTTCCTGGGTTGCGATTCATCCCAACGGAAAGTTCTTGTACTCCGCGAATGAAGCCGGAAAGAAAAGTATGGTCAGCGCGTTTGCTTTGGATGCGAAATCAGGAAAGCTCACACTGCTGAACCAGGTGCTCGCGCTCGGTGAAGATCCCTGTTACCTCTCCTTCGACAAAACGGGTAAGTATGTCCTGGTGGCGAACTATACCTCCGGCAATGTCGTGGTCTTTCCCCTGGGCGCAGATGGCAAGCTCGGCGCCGCCACCTCGAAGGTGCGCGACGAGGGTACCCTCGGCCCCAACCAGGAGCGTCAGGAGGGTCCTCACGCCCACTGGATCGAACCGTCCACCGACAATCACTACGCTTACGTCTCCGATCTGGGCCGCGACAAAGTCCTGATTTACAAATTCGATCCGGCGAAAGGCACACTTGCTGTTCCCGATCGAAAGGGGCAAGATTCATGGTCTCTGGCTCTTCCACCCGGCTCAGGTCCCCGGCATCTCACATGGTCACACGATGGTAAGTTCATGTACGTTCTCGGCGAATTGCAGTCCACTGTAACGGTATTCGCGAGCGACGCACGCGGTAAGTTTCACCTGGCGCAAACCATCTCTTCATTGCCCCCCGGCTTCTCGGGAAGAAACGACGCGGCGGAAATTGCGATTCATCCGAATAGCAAATTCCTGTATGCGTCGAATCGTGGCCACGACTCCATCGCAGTGTTTCATATCGATCCGTCCACCGGCAAACTCGCCGCAACCGGCGATTTCTCCGTGGAGGGCAAAGAACCGCGCCATTTTGCCATCGATCCCTTCGGCAACTATCTGCTCGCGGAGGACCAGCTCTCCGACAAAATCGTGACCTTTCGTATCGACCAGAAAACCGGCGCGCTGACGCCGACCGGCGATTCCGTGGAAGTTCCTTCGCCCGTTTGTCTTGCTTTTCTTCCGCTCGATTAACTCGCGGTATCAGAAAATGCCTCGGGACGTCCAAGTGAGTTAGAATCTGCATTCTTTCCAATGAAACGCAGGAGACGCGTCATGAATCGTGTGTTCTGGTCTAAGCTTGCGCTGTTTGTCATTTTGGGGAGCACGTTCGCGCCGCACGCCTGGGCGGATGGCGCAACCGCTCCCGGGCGTGATCCCAAGCAGCCCGTGGACGACGCCTACACGGAGAAAATCCACAAGTACACCACGCAACCGTATTTCACGTCGCCGCTGGTGGACTATCTACCAGCCTCGAAAACCGTGCCGACACCGCGAGCCGTACTGGGCGACATCTCTGGCGCCCCCGGGATCCTGCCTTACGCCGAAGATGTGTACAAATACATGCGCCTGCTCGAGAAAGCCACGCCACGAGTGAAGGTCTTCTCTATCGGAATAACCGAGGAAGGCCGCGAGATGATCGCCGTGGCCGTGTCCTCCGAAGAAAACATAAGAAATCTCGAGGAGCATCGCGCGCGCTTGGCGAAACTCGCTGATCCCCGCACCATCAAGCTCGATGATGCGGAAGCCGACAAGCTCGTCGCGCAAGCCGTGCCCATCTACTACATTACCGGCACCATCCATTCTCCCGAAACCGGCGCGCCCACCGCCCTGATGGAGCTGGCTTACCGGCTCGCGGTGGATGAAAGCCCGTACATCAAGGAGATTCGCGACGGCACCATCACGCTGATTACGCCCGTGGTCGAAGTCGACGGCCGCGACCGCATGGTGGACATCTACAAATGGCACCTCGCGCATCCGAAGCAGTTTTTCCCTTGGCTGGTGTACTGGGGCAAGTACGTCGCGCATGACAACAACCGCGACGCCATGGGCGTCACGCTGAAGCTCACAGAAAATGTTTTGAAGACCTACGTCGGCTGGAAAGCGCAGGTGCTGCACGACCTGCACGAATCCGTGCCGTATCTCTACGACAACACCATCGGCGACGAGCCCTACAACGCCTGGATCGACCCGATCCTGGCCGATGAATGGCAAATCATCGGCTGGAACAATGTCTCCGCCATGACGAAATTTGGAATGCCCGGCGTTTTTGCGCATGGCGATTTCGACACCTGGTCGCCCGGCTATTTGATGTTTATCGCCGCCCTGCACAATGGCATCAGCCGCCTCTACGAAACGTTTGGGAACGGCGGTGCCGACACCGAAGAGCGCACGCTGCAGCCCGAAGACTATGCACGCACCTGGTACCGCCAGAATCCTCCACTTCCCAAAGCGCTCTGGTCGCAGCGCGACAATAATAATTACGAAGAGACCGGGCTGCTCACTTCGCTGCATTTCTTCAACGACAACAAGCGGCTGTTCCTGAAAAATTTCTATTTGAAAGCCAAGCGCTCCACGCTGAAGCCCACCGAAGAAGGCCCCGCCGCTTATGTTCTCTCGGCCGACGATCCGCGTCCCGGCCTGCAGGCCGAACTTCTGCAAGTTTTGCGAAGGCAAGCGGTAGAAATTTCGCGCGCCAGATCCGCTTTCACCGTGACGCTGCCCGCGAAAAAGTCCAAAGAATCCGCCAAAAGCAAAGACAAAAAGGAACAAGAAGAAAAAACGGAGCCGGCTGCGCCGACCACAAAGGAGTTCCCGGCGGGCAGCTACATCATTCGAATGGACCAGCCGTATTCCCGCATCGCCGACGCCTTGCTTGACTATCAATACTGGAGCCCGGACGATCCGCAGAAAACTCCCTACGACGATACGGGCTGGACCTTTGGCGAACTCTTTCACGCGCAGGTGACGCGCGTTACGGACACAAAAGTTCTGGATGTGCCCATGGACCGCGTCACGGAGATCCACGCCCCGGGTGGCGTGAAGGGCGACGGGGCCGTGTTCGCCGTCAACAACAACGCCGAGCCGGCGCTAGCGACACTGCGCTATAAGCTTCCTGATGCTGCTATCGAAGCGGTGGAAGAGTCCTTCGAAAGTTCGGGGCAAAAATTCAGGCGCGGCTCCTTCGTTATTCGAAACGTCAACCGTGCGGACCTCGACCGCACCGCGTCCGAACTCGGTGTGCAAGTAAGCACGCTCAATGCCGCGCCCGGCGTGAAAACCCATCCCCTTCGCGCCGCACGCATCGCCTTTGTGCATACATGGCTGAGCACGCAAACCGAAGGGTGGTGGCGCTTAGCCCTCGACAAGCTCGGGATTCCTTACGACTACCTGAGCACGCAAACGGTGGCAAAAATTCCGGACCTGAATGTCAAGTACGACGTGATTCTGTTTCCACCGGCAGGAGGTTGGGGAGGCTCCGTAAACGCCATCGTCAACGGCGTTCCGACGGCTTGGGGCAATGCGCTCCCGTGGAAGAACACGCCGGAAACGCCGAACCTCGCCGGCAAGAACGATTCGACCGACGATCTTCGCCCCGGCCTAGGCTGGGACGGCGTGGCGCGGTTGCAGGAATTCGTGCAGCGTGGCGGAGTGCTATTGACCGCCACGGACACTTCGTCGCTCGCACTTGCCTTGGGCTTCGTGGACGGCATCAGCACGCAAAGCGCAAACAAAATGAAAATCATTGGCTCGGTGGTGGGAACACGCCTCGTCGACGCCGCCAGTCCCATCGCCTACGGCTACGACGAAAAAGGCGCGGCCTACTGCGACAACGGCCCGATTTTTTCGCTCAGCAGCATTGCCGGACAACGCGGCCGGCGACGCCTTGGCCCGGAAATGCACGCGCGCCCCACCGGCCGCGGCCGCTCCGACGATCCCGACTTTACTGTCGGCCGCGTCGGCGTAGAAGCGCCCGAAGAGGCCAAGTCCGAAATCTGGGAATCGCCGCCGGTGTTGGACGAGCAGAAACGAAACGGCTTCCGCGTGATTCCTCCGGCTCTCCGCCCGCGCGTGATTTTCCGCTACGCCGACAGCAAAGATTTGCTCATTTCGGGTTTGGTCGAGGGCGGCGATGAAATTGCGCAGCACCCTGCGGTCGTGGACGCGCGCTCCGGCAAAGGCCACCTCGTGTTGTTCTCCATCAATCCGGTCTATCGCGGAGAAACCTGGGGAACTTACTCGATGGTGCTGAACGCCATCCTGAACTTCGACAACTTAAACGCTGGCCGCAAAGACGCTGCGGAAGCCAAATGAGGAACCGGCAGCCCACGTCTCATGGATTCCAGTGTTGCCGCGACTAAGCCAGGATTCCTCGCTTCGCTCGGAATGACAGGCTGCCGTGGGGGGAGCAAAATCATTAAACCGCGGCGCAATTGCCGATGTCTCTGTCATTGCGAGGGCGGTGTCGGCCCGAGGAATCCTGGTTTGATCAGGCCCAGAGCCGACTCTAGGAAAGAAAAAAGAAAGATGAATCTGGCCAGACCTCAGCTTGGCA
The DNA here is from genome assembly GCA_003223255.1 of Acidobacteriota bacterium. GTDB lineage: Bacteria > Acidobacteriota > Terriglobia > Acidiferrales > UBA7541 > Acidiferrum. The sequence continues at coordinate 18,901 of QHYJ01000110.1, forward strand.
CCAACTCGTTGCCGGCCGGCCCGCTCCACCTATTTCTTGCGCCAGCGGCAATTTGCGCTACAATCCCCGCCACTATGCCGAAGCACAAAACAAAGGTCCGCCGCCGGCCGGCACCCAAAGCGCGCAGGAAGCCGGCATCCGGCGGAAAACTGCCAAAAGACGCCGTCACCCGCATGGTCATTTTGCGCGCCCGCGAGGGCCAGGAAATCCTGCTCGAAGCGGAGTTGCGCGCGCTGATCGGCCCATCCCGAAAGGAAGAGGGCTGCCTCACGTTTGACCTGCACGCCTCGGTGGAGCAGCCCGGCAGCTATCTGCTCCATGAAGTCTGGGCCAGCCGCGAGGCGCACACCGAACACATGCATACGCCACATTTTCTCCGCTGGGACGCCCGCAAAGATGCGCTTCTCACTTCCCGCGACGGCTCCTTCTGGAAGCAAATCGCCTGACAGCCTATTGAAAACCCTCGCGCTTGTCATCCCCAGCCGGCCTGCGGCAGGCAGGCGAACCGAGGGATCTGCTTTCTCGAAATCAGTCAAGTGGAAGCGGAAGGTTAACTTTCCGGCGGTGCGAGGTAGTATCCCGGCCGCGCGCGAACCTTCAAGTTCTTCGCATCGCTTCGAAGTACCGACACTTTGATTTCGTGATATCCGGTGGCATCGGCGTCGGTTGGCGTGTAGCTCAGCGTGTACTGCGAGTGCAGTTCGCCGCCAATTTCGTCGACGGCCTTCTCAATGGAGCGGTCCTTGAATGTGGAAAGGTGTGCGCCACCGGTGCCCGCTGCCGCTACTTCCAGGGGATTGCCCTTGACCTGATCATGAATGTGCTGCACCAGCCAGACCACGGCGGCCATCAAATCAGCGCCGCCGTAGCGGTAGTTATCCTCGTAAGTCGGCGTTGCCGGAACTCCTGGCGGTGGTGGGACCGAACCCACCGGTAGATTTGGCCGCTGCGGAGCCTTGGGCTTGGCCTGCAGCTCCGCCCGCGTCGTGGAAAGCCCCACGCTGTAAATCGTTACGTTCGCCAGTTGCGCCTGCCGCAGCACTTCGCCTAAGTTCTTCTCGCTGCCCTCATCGACCGCTTCAGAAAGAATCAGCAGCACGCGGCGCCGCCCCGGTTTTTCCGCGGTCACTTGTGGTCGACTCGAAAGCATTTCCATGCCTGCCGCCATCGCATCGAACAGCTTCGAACCGGAAGTTCCGAGCCGCAGATTCGCGATTGTGTTTTCGATTGTGTCCGCGTTGCTGGTGAAATCCTGCAGCTTGTCCACCGCATCATTGAAGCCCAGCACCGCGGCTTCCCCGGTTTGCCCCATGACCGTTTGCGTGAAGAGAATGCCGGTCTTGCGTATCTCGGGCATGAGCGGCTCGATGCGCGAGCTCGTTTCCATCAGAAACACCAGTGAAAGCGGATCGCCTCCCAAATCGAAGTGCGAAATTATCTGTGGGATCCCGTTGTCTGTTACTTGAAAATCTCTCGCTTCGAGGTCGTGGATCATGTCATCTCGAGAATCGCGCACCGTCACCGGAGTCGTCACCAGCGCCACTTGCACTTTGATCTCGTTTTTGGGAGCTTGCTGCACCGGCACGCCCGGCCTAGGCGGAAGCGGCCCCGTCGGCGCTTGCCCCAGCAGTGGTCCTGCCGCGGCCAGCATAGCAAGAAGAAGCCAACTCAACCGGCATCCCTGTCGTTTCATCCAATGCATACCGTCCGTCCCGCGCCGAGGTTCCGTAATGCCAATCCCTTAAGCAGTGTACTCATTTCGACGCACCTTTGCCGGAAGACGTTGCCGCAAGCCGCCCGGAATTCCTACAATCAAAGTTCGTCCTTACGGGAGAGTAGACACATGCCCGACGGCAAAAAACTGAAGCCGCAGCACGCGCCCAAGGTCGCCCATGAAGACCCCAAGTTTCTGGGCAGCGTGCCGGCGCGGCCGATTCGCATCCTCGCCGAATACATTCATCCTCTCGTACAGCTCAAGAACGAGGGCATTGGCGACACCATCGTGATGTTCGGCTCGGCGCGCATTGAGTCGCACGAAACCGCGCAAGCACGCTACACGCGGCTCAAACGCAGGAAAACCGGCAAAATGTCCTCCGAAGCATTGCACCGCCACCACGCCGCCTTGCGCAGCGCCAAAAGCTCGCTGGAAATGTCCCGCTATTACGAAGAGGCGCGCCAGCTTTCCTACAAAATCACCAACTGGGCCTTGACGCTGGGGCCCAAGCCGCGGCGCTTCGTAGTTTGTTCCGGAGGCGGCCCGGGCATTATGGAAGCGGCCAATCGCGGCGCTTACGAAGCGGGCGGCAAGTCCATCGGACTCTCCATCGAGCTCCCGCACGAGCAATTTGCAAATTCCTACATCAGCCCGGAGCTGAGCTTCAACTTCAAATACTTTTTCATGCGCAAACTCTGGTTCGCGCAAATCGCCAAGGCGCTAATTGTTTTTCCCGGCGGCTTCGGCACCATGGACGAGCTCTGGGAAATGCTCACCCTGCTGCAAACCGGGAAGCTGGCCAAGCGCAATCTGATCCTGATTTATGGCCGCAAGTATTGGGACGAAGTCCTGAATTGGAAGGCCATGGTGCGCTGGGGAACCATCAACGAAGAAGAGTACGAGATGCTGCAGTTCGCCGATACGGTGGACGATGCCTTTGACCGCATTCGCGCCGGCCTGGAGAAATACCACATGCAGGCTGAGCCCTTCCTGCAAGCTTACTAAGCGTTGCGCTCTTTCAACCATCGGACCTTCACGCTTCGGGCCTGTCCGTTTGTCATTCCGAGCGCAGCGAGGAATCCTGGCTTGATCTATCACTAGCGCGGGTCGCTCGGAGGAACGCCGCGCGCCGGCATCGGGAGTCTTGCGGTGCAAAATCAACCACGCGACATTCTCCCGGCAAGCGTGTTTAACCACGCAGGGACCAACGCCCCATCCCAGTCGGGGAAATTACGGGAGGATGGAGAATCCATGACCACCTACACAGGGGCCAAGAGGTTTCTGGGTCGCTCGGTGCTCGCAGGGGCCGCCTTGCTTGGCTTGTTGGCATTCGCGGCCACGCCGCGCGCTTCTGCCGACGATTACGATCGTTGTCAACGCCGCGTTGCCAAGGCGGACCATAAATTGCACGAAGCGATCGAGCATCATGGCCAGTACAGTAGGCAAGCCAACCATGCTCGCCATGAGTTGCGGGAAGCACGCGAACGCTGCTGGAACGAACACCACCGGTGGTGGGACGAGGACGGACACCGCTGGCGCAACGATCGTGACTGGGACGACCATGATCACGATCGCCACTAAAACCAGGAAGGCTCAGAACCACATCCCGGGCGTTCCAGTCCTTTGGAGCGCCTTTTCCGTGTTGCAACGTCGGTCATGTCGAGCCAGCCTGCGGCAGGCAGACGCAGCGAGGAATCCTGGCTAGCTCCACAATCGCACCCAGCTCGACGGAGAGGAATGACATGGCAGGAAATAAAAAAGCGGGGCGCTGCTGGTTGCGCCCCGCATCCCTTTAGCAAAATGTTCAGTTCACCGTGACCAAGTGCTCGTCGGAAAAAACCGCTGAGAACCTTCGCGCCTCTTCTTGATCGTGCACCATCACAATAGGAACCACGCGCAACGACTTCTTGCAGGCATGGCAGACGGTCACTTCGCCCTGCAAATCCTGCAGAAAGCCGTCCGTGAAATGGTACAACGTGCGCTCGCGCCGGGCATTCTTTTGGTCCCGCGCTCCGCAGTGCGGACAGATGAATTCCACCTTGTCTTGCTGCGGATCGCGGTCCATGGCAGCCCACCCGGTGCGGCGAACTCCAATCGTCTCCGCATTACGCCGGTCCATGGGAGTCAGCCTCCTCAGATCCACGTCCTTAAGCAGTAAGATGCGCAAAAGCGTAAGGTGGGTACAGTTTTTTCGTATCTCTATAAATCTACAGCCTTTAGCGGAAGCCGCAAGGGCCGCGTTGCCATTCGGAACGCCCAAGCGGTCGAGTGGGCACACTGCAGGGAACTTGCGTTGCTTCCCGGTGTCCAACGCTTTGGAGGACGCGCGCAACCTCACATCCCTGCGAGCGCGGCGCCGGTCTCCTTGGAGGACTAGAGCAACCCCCAGGAGGCTGGCGTCGCAAAATTTCTGCCGTCGGCTTCCCCGCGTGTTGATGGACCGGCGGACCCTCGCAGAAAAACTGTGGAGGTGCGTGATGCCGTTCGATTCTCACAAAGTTTCAGAAGGAATTCCGAAAGAAAGTCTGGGTTCGTTAGGAGGATGTCTCGTCGAAGGCGACCCCGAGCAGCGCCGTCGCGCACGCCGCGTTCGTCGCCGCGCGCTCGTTCTTTCCATCCTGATCCAGACGGCCGTGCTTGGTGTGCTGGTGCTGCTCCCGTTGTTTGGGAAAACACAGCACATCGCCCTCACCATCCCCACGCACATCCCGCCCTATTCTCCTTACAAAGGCGCATCGCACGATGCCGGCGCGCAGCACCCTCACGGTCAGCGACACAATGTCTGCCACTTTTGCGTGCCGCCCAACATTTCCCCTATCATCGTTACGCACAACCCGCAGCCCTCCGGCGACGGGACGAATGACGCGCCTGATGGCACGGTGCCAGGCATTCCCGGAGGTTTGATTCCCATTCCCGGGGTTCGGAGTAATGTGCCGCCGCCACCCGATGACCATCGCGTCGCGCGGCAAACGGTCATGCGCATGACGCAAATTGACCCCGCCATGCTGATTTACCGCGTTGAGCCCGTCTATCCGCCGCTGGCAAAACAAATTCACAAGGAAGGTCGCGTAGAGCTACGCGCTATGATCGCCACCGACGGAACGATCCAATCACTCGAAATCGTCGGAGGCGACCCGATATTCTACCAATCGGCCAGGAACGCCGTAAGTCAATGGCGCTACCGGCCGACCATTCTCAACGGCCAACCCGTGGAAATCGACACGCACATCACCATCATCTACACGATGTCGGACTGGCGTCCTGTCGCCCAAGAGTGAAACGAGCGGCACCTGGAAATCCCTGCGGCTGCAACCGGCCTTTACGGAGAACTTAAACTTACAACTGAAAACTCCAAAAAAGGTGCAGGGGCCGCTTCTGCCTGACCACGCGGCCCCTCTGCCTAACACTGGGCAACCGATTCTGTTGTGCCTATCGCACTCTCGTTAGAACCGGAACACAAATCCGGTCGACACGCGGAAATTGTTCTGGTTCCGCGCGGCCAACGGTCCTTCCCGGAATCGCGTCAGCAAGTATTCGGTCTGAAACGGACGGATCGAAAAGTGATCGAACACCTTGTAATCCAAGCCTCCGCCTGCGGTCATGGCAAACGCGTTCTGCGTGCCGGTGGTCCCGAACGCCGCAGCGTTCGCGTGCGCCGCACCAAAGAGCACCTGTCCGAACGGCGTGATCCGCGAATAATGGCGGTAGGACACTCGCGGACCAAAGAGGTACGTCGAGTATGTCCCGCTAGCGCCCGAGTTCAGAATGTTGCCGTTGTTGTATCCGCCAAAGTCGGCCACGCCCCCGAGCCAGTTCGTGATGTTGTAGGCCACGTTGGCGTTCCCGCCATGCAGGTGGAAGCTGTCCACTCCCGTCACGCCGGGATTGGCTTGCACATAAGAATAGCCCGCAAAAACATCCACCCTCGGCGCATTTTCCTGCGCGAAAGCCGAAACGGCGGAAAGCGAGAGTACCCCGAGTAAAGACACCCATAGCTTCAATTTCATAAACCCTCCAAATGGATTTAGTTTTTTGCGCAGACTCACACGCTTAAAGCGCGGCCGCGCTCTTCGCGGGTTGCCTCAGGCAGGGAGGCAGCACTCCGCATCCCTTGATTTGTTTTGTCCATAGAGATGCGGGAAATCGCCGCTTCGTTGCAAGTTCTTTGAATTTTCTGCGTGCAATTTTGTGACTACGATTCTCAAGAGATTTCTGCAGGAAATGGAAGGTCTGAGAGTAGCCGTTGCAAGGGCGCGTTCCCCCTGCGGTTTGAAGGAATCGCATAGCAGTCGCCAACGAAGCTATTTGGAGTGCGGCAGCTTGCTGCCGCTTTTCCTGTGGGCAAACCCTGCTCTGAAGGTCAGCTATGAAACACGGCTCGAGCATTCGCTGCGAGCTTTTTACATTCACTCTGGGTCTGTTCGCCTTGGAGAACAACGACACTCCCCGTGAATTCCGGGGCCGAGGCAAAGGCAGGTACAGATGGAAGTGTTTGCCCTTGGGGATCCGACCCCATTGGTCTCTTATGGCTCATAATGAGATTTGCTCACGCAGGTCGTTGGTCAGAGTTCCCCTTAGGGGATGGGAGTTGAGTCTTGAGCGCCAAACGTGTTCTTCCTGTTGCTCTCATGTTGTGCATTCTCGAGTTTGCCCACCAGCATGCGGAAGCAGGCTCCAAAACGGTTGTTTTCGCGCACGTTAACGTCGTGCCCATGGATGGCGACCGCATCTTGACCGATCAGGACGTAACTGTCGTCGACGACAGGATCTCATCCATTGAACCAGCGGCCAGTCCCATCGTTCCTAAAGACGCGCAAGTCATAGAGGCGACCGGCAGGTTTCTTATGCCTGGCCTGGGTGAGATGCACGCTCACCTTCCGGAGCCTTCTGATCCGCAAGAGTACATGCGAGCGACCTTGGCTCTCTACGTGGCGAACGGAGTCACCACTGTCCGTTGCATGCGTGGATTTCCAAATCACCTAGCCACAAAGCGGGATGTGATCTCGGGAAAGTTATTGGGTCCCTTTCTTTTTCTCGCAGGTCCCGGTCTGGGAGGCGACAGCGTTAAGTCGCCGGAGGATGGAGTTAAGCAGGTACTGCAGCAAAAGTCGGAAGGCTGGGACATGATCAAGATATTTCCAGGTCTTAAACGCGCTGAATACGATGCGATCATGACTACGGCGCGACGCATCGGAATGAGGACGGGCGGCCACGTGCCGACCGAGGTGGGACTCGAACACGCTTTGCAGACCGGCCAAGAAACGATCGAGCATCTGGATGGGTATTGGGAGGCCCTGCACTTCGAAAAGCCGGTGCCGGAAGCCGGTTTGAGAGAGATGGCCGTAAAGACGCGTGAGGCCGGAGTATGGAACACGCCAACGATGACAATCGTCCGATTCACGCTATGCATGGAGCCTATACAAAGTGCGCTTGCGAAAAAGGAAATGGAGTACCTACCAAAGTTCCAGGTGGACCGTTGGGTCAAGCTCTCGGAAGAAGTTGTATGCAAGGGGCATTCCGACCCGAACGTATCCCGGATCGTGCAACAGAACCGGGAGCGGTTCCTAAAGGAATTGAACGATGCGGGAGCGGAAATTCTTTTTGGGACTGACTCACCTAATCTCTTTGAGGTTCCGGGTTTTTCGGTCTATGAGGAGCTCATAGCCATGCGGCACGCAGGACTCTCGCCCTATGACGTCCTGCTTTCGGCCACACGAAAGGTAGGACAGTACTTACACAAAAATGTGGGAACGGTGACCGTTGGCGCGCAAGCCGATTTGATTCTACTCGACGGCAACCCCGTAGAAGACGTTGCAAATGTCCGCAAACAATCAGGCGTAATGCTAAGGGGCAGATGGTTCCCGCTTTCAGAACTTCAACGCATGCTGAAAGCTATCCATGATTTGCCCGGAAATTACCAAGCCTCATACCATCAAAAAGCAGAAGCGGGCTCGTAGCGGTGGCCGTGCGTAAATACGGTGAGAAGATTGCGCTACACGCCTGCCAAACGCCACAAAAAATGACACACTATGAGCGTGCTTGAGAACTGCGTCAGGGGAGTTCAATGCGTTTGTTGTCAGCTGAACTGTGACTGCCGAGAACAGTAGGAACGGCTAGAGCAGCGGCTCCCCGCAGTCTTTCGCAACCGCTTCGCGCGTCGCGTCGCGTAGACGAACCAATTCCCGCCACCCCGCAGAATCTGGCGCCTTTCTGTCGTTATCAACCGCCTCGGGATAAATCGGCGGATGCACCGTAATCGTCACCCTGCCAGGCCGTGGCAAATAAGCTCCGTCTGGCAAGATTTTCCGCGTGCCGGCCAGCGAAATCGGCAGGATGGGCGCGCCCGTGGCCACGGCTGCCTTGAACGCGCCGAGCTGGAACGGCCGCACGCCGTCTCCTCTGGTGAACGTCCCTTCCGGAAAAAAGAAAATGGACTCGCCATTGCGTAGAAGTTCTTCCACTTCCCCCACCTGCCGCAAACGCGACTCCGGATCGCTGCGGTCAAATCGCAGGTGCCCCATCCGATCGAGAAAAGCCCCCACGAACGGCATCCCGCGTACCTCCATTTTCGCGACGAAGTGGTACGGCACGCCCAGGCCGAGCATCAGCGGCAGCACGTCCAAATAACTGGCGTGATTGGACGCAAGAACTCTCCCGCCAGGAATATCCATATATTCCTTGCCAATGACGCGCACTTTGCATCCGACCAGCGCGAACAAAATCTTCACCGCCGAGGAAGTATAGCGGCCCGCAGCGCGATGATCCCGGATGAAATGAAGAATCGCCCAAGTCGGCGCAATCCAGAGGGCAAACACCGCCCAGAAGTACACGCCATACAGCATTTCGAAACCGCGCTTCAGTCCGCCAAGAATTTCCCGCCGGACATTGTGCACCGTGCTGGTCGTGCACAGCCGCACGATCTGTACCCACGCCGGAGCGCGCCCTGCGGAAAGCGTGCCCGCAAGGTAAAGCTGCTTCGTCTCTTCGCGGCGCAATTTTCCACTCGATGTTTTGGGAATGCTTCCCGGCGGAATCAATTCCACACGATCCGGCGGCAATCCCAGCCCTTGCGAGGCGATTTCCGTAACCTTCGCCGCAATCGCCGCGCGGCGCGCCCCGTCACGTTCTCGCGTTTCCGCCACCACCACCAGCTTTTCCGTGCCGCTTTCTTCATCGCTCAATCCAAACGCGACCACGCAACCCTTGCGAATCCCTTCAGCCCGCGTCGCCAACTCCTCAACTTCGTGCGGATACAAATTGCGTCCGCCCTTGATAATGATGTCCTTCACGCGCCCGGTTACGTAAATTTCGCCTTCGGCGCGATACGCGCGGTCGCCCGAATTTACCCAGGGAAATCCGCCGTCACTCGCCGTCGGCCCCTCCGGCAGAAGGGCTTCCGTCGCTTTCGGATTGCGATAGTAACCGCTCGTCGCGGATGGGCCTCGGAACCACAAAAATCCTTCGGTGCGATCCGGCACTTCGTTGCCCTCTCGGTCCACGATCCGCACTTCGTGCCCAGGCAGCGCCTTTCCGGATGACACAAAGGAAATCGCGGTCTGGTCATCCGCGACGGCAGGCAGCGCGCGCCCCTTCAACGTGAACGTCTCGCGCTCTACGCGATCAATCCGCGGCCCGCGACCGAGCGGCGGCACGGTCACGCCCAGCGTGGCCTCCGCCAATCCATAGACCGGCAGTTGCGCTTCGGGACGAAAGCCATATTTCGCAAAGCGCTCCCCGAAACGCTCCAGCGTTTCCGGGTTCACCGGCTCGGCCCCATTCAGCGCCGCCCGCCACAAGCTGAGGTCCACGCCGTCAATGTCTTTGTCCGCGATCTTCCGCACGCAGAGCTCGTAGGCGAAGTTGGGCGCCGCCGCCACGGTTCCGCGATGCTTGTGAAACGCATGCAGCCATTTCTCCGGCCGCGTCAAAAACGCCAGCGGCGACAGCACCGCGACAGGAAGCCCAAAATGCAGCGGCGTGAGCCACGCGCCGATCAAGCCCATGTCGTGATACAGCGGAAGCCACGTCACGATCACATCGCCGGGCCCAAGCCTTGCAGCTAGCCCAACGGCGCGTATGTTCGCCAGCATGTTCGCGTGCGTTAGCATCACCCCTTTGGGATCGCCCGTCGAACCGGACGTGTATTGCAGCATCGCCAAGTCGCTCGCCTTGCGCACGCGGCTCCCGCCGAGGTGTGGCGAAAGCGCGCCAGGCGCCGGCGGAGGCGCCTTATCCGCCGCTTCGATCACTTTCTCCGCATCCGCCACTTCCTGTAGTGAAGCCACGTGCGGCCGTAACAGCTTCGCCACCGCCTCTCCGCGCCGGAACGTTAGCAGCATGCATACTTCCGCGTTGTTCAGAATCGCTGATTGCCGCGCTGCGTATTCTTCAATGCGGTCCGCGCGAAACGGCGGATAAATCGGCACGGGAACTGCTCCAGCGAGAAGGATTCCCGCATAGGAAATGAAAAACGCCCGCGAAGTCGGCAGCATCAGCGCCACCCGCCCGCCCGCTGGCACACCGCGCCGCGCCAACTCTTCGGCGAAACGCTGCGCCGCGGCATGCAACTCGCCGAACGTCATGGTGGAGCTAACTTCTCCGGCTGGCCCATCCTCGGTGATCAGCAGATGCGTTTGCTCCGCGTTGCGCTTGGCGCGGTACCGTAGTATGTCGACAAGTGTCTCGGCCGAAAACACGCCCGCGTCCACGGCGTCGCGATGCCGCTTCTGCGCCGTCGCCGCCGCTCGCAGCGCGGACTCCGGCTCTGCCAATTCTTCCGCCGTTCCGGGAATCGCGAGAATCGCGTGCGCCAGGTCTTCCGGCGTGTCAGCCTCCGAGGCCACGCGGTCCAGCAAGCGTACGCCAAACGCACTCTCCAGCCGCGTCAGCAGTTCCACGCGTTCCAGGCTGCCCAACCCCAGTTCGCGGTCCAATTGTGAGGAGAGGCTCAGCATCGGCAGGGCACCTTGGCTGCCGAGCTCGCTGAGCAAGGTGCGGATGACCTCCAGCACGCGCTCGCGCACGGCGGAAGTGTCGAGTTGTGTCGCTGGGGTGGCCACGATTTGCATCTAGCGCAGGGCGAGTTTCTGCCTGTGGGCAAACAGGTACGAGCCCTGCAGCTTCCACTGGCGTGAGGCTAACACGCAACAGCGCGGAATGCCACTCGGAGTAGGCTCGTTAGGCAACGGGCCTACGCGCTTTTCTTTGCTGCTGTCGGCAAGGAAAAACCCTTCGGCAGCAGCGCCGTGGACAAATCCACGCCCGTCAAATCCGCGCCGGTCAAATCCGTTTCGCGCAAAATCGCCACGCCCATGTCCGCGCCCGAAAATCGTGCGCCATTCACACGGGCTCCGCGCAAGTTTACGTTGCGCAAGTGCGCCCGTTCGAATCGCACGTTCGAAAGGTCGCACCGGAAAAATTCCACGCCGCTCGCCTGGGCACCGGTTAAGTCCGCCCCCGGAAGAATTGCTTCCGTCATGTCCGCGTTGCGCAAATCGGTGTTTCGGAGGCGGGCGCCGGAAAGGTCCGCTCCCGGAAGGCGGGCTGTTCGGAGATCACTTCCTTCCAAATTCGCGTTGCGCAAAATCGCGCCGCTCAAATTCACGCCAGACAAATCCGCGTGAGAAAGGTCCGCGCCAGTCAGGTCCGCGCGCGCGCCGCCGTCTTTCCCGCGGAAAAACAGTTCATGCGCTTGTAAAACGTCCGTAAGTTTTTCCCCCAGTCCCATAAAATAACCAGTCCTGTCCAAGATGATCGTGTTGTCTTTGATTCTGCCAATTTTACCGGAAGTGGCTGGGCGCGTGGAACTCGCTAGGAAAATCTTGAAAGGCGTGACGGCTCTTCATTCCGAGGAGTGAAGCGCGGCTTGATGTCAGCACAAGCGAGGCCGCGGCGAGCGTCGCAAAACGGTATTCATGGCTTCGATGCAGCAGCCGCTTCCCGCCGATTCTTGCTTACAGTCCTAGGCCGCAACGGGTGTCGCGGCGGACGAAGTCCCGATGGCGGAGTAAAGTGCGTCTCGGAGCGCCACCTCGCGCGGATCTCCGGTCAACACGCCCCGCATCTGGCTCGTCACGTAGGCGTAACCGACGGCCGCTACCGGATCCGCAAAGCCAAGAGAGCCGCCAGAGCCGGGTGACCCGAAGGAGCTCGCGCTAGCGCTGCCGAACGACCACACCGCGCTCGGCTTCATGAAACCCAGGGAGAACTGCACCTCCGCCTTCAGGCATTGGTCATAAAACCCGCGCGCCGGCGGAATCGCCGGAGCGGCCAACAGGTCCAGCGTTTCTTTGCGCAAGCCCAGTTCACGTCCGCCCACACAGGTCCGGTGACCGTCGATAAGTCCCGTTCTTCGCACCGCAAATTCCGAAGGCTTTTCGGCACTCGTCTGAGGAGCAGGGCCCGGACGGCCTAGTGAGGCATACGACGTTGCAGGCGAAGCAACCACTTCATGCAGCGATGGGGGCGCGAAGAAATTGCGCGATCTGGTCGGGCACTTTCGCCATAACTGCGTAAGCCGCCACTGTGTCTGTTTGCGACCTGAGATGGTAGCACTACCGGATCCCGGATTTCCCCGTGAAAAACTTGCGGAAGGCTCGTAAAATTTCATTGGGGATGTTCAGGGCCTTTCCAACGCGGCCAAGCATGCGGAACGTTTCGTTGCGGCTCGTGTATCTCGGGATTCTTCTGTTCTTCTTTGCGGCGGTCATTGCGGCGCAAGCGCAAGACCGCGAAGAGGAGATCATCGCCAACCTGGCCGGCGGATGCGTCATTGTGCACGTCGCGCGCGACACCATCGTTTTCGCCGCCATCGATCACGCCGTCGAATCGAACTCCATTCCTCCCCGCGTCGCTGGCGTCGACTCCACGCACATTGGCGTGCTCTTCGGCGCTTCCGAATGGCGCATTCCTGCCGATCCCAAGCCCATCCGCTTGGACCGCAATTATCAGCGTGTGGGCCCTCAAGCGCGCGAAGATACTGTGCCTGGGGAAGCCGAGCCGGATCTCGAGCTCATCGGCACCGTGTTCCTCGAGAAGCTTCGTCCGCTCGTTGGCCGGTTGCACCACAAGGTCGATTTCTCTCCCGATGACCCTGTCTTCCAAATGGTCATCATCGGCTATGCGCCGGGCGGCTACGGCCCCGAGGTTTGGGTCGTCGAATATCACATGGAGCAAGAGCAGATCGCCACGCGAGGTGAGGAATACTGGCAGACGCGCGTCCTGCGGCCGCACTTCACGCAGCTCTACCCGCCGGAGAAGCATGCGCCGCACACGTTAGTCGAAAGCCGCTATCCCGCGAACCTGAAAGGGCCGACGCTGGAAGAAATGATCAAGAGCAATGACCCGCGCCTCGGTGCCGTGCTCCACGAGCCGCGTTTCGAGAAGGTGCTGGAGAACCTGCGCGGTGGCACAGCCCAGAAAGCCGCCCCCGCCGATTCCATCGATTTCATGCGCGCCGTCATGCCGCTGCTTGCGGGAAATTCTTCTTATGTCATTGGCACGATGGATGAGCAGCACGGCATGAATTGGGTCGTTCCCCCTTCCGAGCCCATCGAAAAGGCCGAAGAAGACAGGAACCGCCCGCCCGACGCCCCCACCCTCCGCCGCCCCATCAAACCGTGACCATTAAACCCAGCAAGAAACAGCGATCCGTAATTGCGGCTTTCTCCGATGAGGTCCTTAATTCGGAGACCTGTGGGCTTGTTCCCTTTGCGCAAATCCCGAATTCGGTCGATGGCCCTGCCAACGGACTTAGCGCGAGCTTCTTTCGTTCCGGTAGCCCCCGGTGGTAACCTTGACGGCGTGACCGGGGCGCGGGCTTCACGGTGATCTCAACGTCCACACCCCAATGGAACTTCGAGCATCACAGAAGCCTTTCGATGGGATCGCCCGGGCGGACGATGCCGCCTTCCAACACGCGGCAAAGCATCCCGCGCCGGCCCCAGAGTTCTTTGCGCAGCCCCTGCCGGATCCGCTCCATCTGATTGCACGGCGTGCACACCAGGGTGACTTCCAGGCGCGCTTCGCCAATGCGGAGCTGCTGGCCAATCGACAGGCTGTTCACGTTCAAGCCATCGGTGGTGATATTCTCGCGTAGGAGGCCGGGCTGCAACTCCATGGCTTCCAGCGTTTCGCGGTCCACCAGCAAGATCTGCCGACCGCTGCCTGGCTTTGCGTGCGCGCAGCCCTCCAGGCCAAAGTCCGCCAGGATTCTTGCCTCCCGAAGCTCCTCCATCGGCACATGTTTCTTCGGCGCTCGGAACAGGTTCTGTACCCTGGCCATATTCTTCAGTTCCCACTCGCCTTCAGCGAATTGAAATGCCGCCCGATGTCCTTGCGGTAATGCATGCCCTCGAAGTGAATTTTCTCCGCAGCCGCATAGGCTGCCCCTAGAGCCGCCCCCAGAGTTGGACCGGCCGCCGTCACCCCAAGCACTCTCCCGCCGCTGGTGACCACCTCGTCGCTAACGCCCTGGGTGCCCGCATGCAAAACCTTCACACCGGTAATCTGCTCCGCGCCGGCTAGTCCCTCGATGCGCTTTCCCGATTCGAATCGCCCCGGATACCCGCCCGACGCAAGCACCACGCATGCACTCGCACCAGGCTTCCAACGCAACTTGGATGTTTGCAGGTTCCCGGAGGCTACGTTTTGGAGCACGTCCGCCAGATCAAAGTCCATTCGAGCCACGATGGCCTGCGTCTCGGGATCGCCCAGTCTGCAATTAAACTCCAGAACCTTAGGACCGGAGTTCGTCAGCATCAACCCGATGTAGAGGAAGCCTTGATAAGGAATGCGATCAGCCGCTAAGCCCGCCAACGTCGGTTGAACGATGGTCGAGACAATGGTTTTGCGCAGCGCCTCCGGCAGCAAGTCATCGGTCGAATACGCTCCCATCCCTCCGGTATTGGATCCCTGGTTCCCGTCGTAGACGCGTTTATGGTCGCGCGTCGGAACCAGTGGCGCATAGCTGTTTCCATCCGACACCACGATGAAAGAAAGCTCGTCGCCTTCGAGTCCCTCTTCCAAAAGGATGCGCTTTCCCCCGGCGCCGAGTTCGCTTTTCTCCATCACGCGCTCGATGAAATCGCGTGCCTTTTCGAAATTCTGGGCGACGAGAACGCCTTTGCCCGCGCACAAGCCGTCCGCCTTAACCGCTACGGGAAAAGGAACGTTGTGCAGGGCGGTGTATGCCTTGCTTGCGGATTCGAAAGCGCCGTACGTTCTCGCAGTTGGGATGCTGTGCCGCTGCAAAAACTCCTTCGAAAAAATCTTGCTGCCTTCGAGCTGCGCCGCTTGTTTCGACGGTCCCACAATCGCCCAATGACGCTCGCGGAAGGCATCTCCAATGCCGTTTACTAACGGCAGTTCCGGTCCCACGATGGCCAGGTCGGGCCGCATCTTTTCCGCGAAGGCCACCAGTGCGGCCACGTCGCCTGCATCAATGGCCACGCATTCTGCGTCGGCAGCGATACCGCCGTTTCCCGGTGTGCACCAGATTTTCTCCACGCGCGGGCTCTGCTTCAACTTCCACACCAGCGCGTGCTCGCGCCCGCCGCCGCCAATCACCAGAACTTTCATTTCTCGATTTCCTCGCTCGACAACTCTTTCGAACGATAGACGCGGCCCCGCGGCCTGTCAACCTTCGACCCTCCTGGCGCCCATGGGGCGAAATGCAGAAATCGAGCATCGTACGAACCTCGCTCCCGCGAGGTTTCCGAGCGAACTCCGCGTGACTAACCGATTGGGAAACCTGCCCCGCAGGCCAGTTTTCCGTTGTGCTATCTGACCGCTACGCTAAGAAATTGGAGAGCTTGCTTTAGGCCAAACGTTAGAACCCGAAAGGGGCCGAGTTGCTCCTCATTCCCTTGAAACATGAAAACATGGTAGGCCGCCGCTGGCCGATGGTTACATTCACTTTGATTGGCCTGAACATCCTGCTATTTCTTGCCACGCATTGGACTATCGAGAGACAGGCGCCAGAATTCGCCGAGGTCCGCCTCCATTTGCTCCTGCTTGCCGCCGAGCATCCCGAATTGAAAATGCCCGACGAGGCGCAACAATTCGTGGCGGACTTTCAAAAAGCCCCATCCGGAAGCTTGGAAGCAGGCGGCTTCTCCGTACCGTCAACTTGTTGACGCTGCCGATGCGCGTTACCGCATGACGGATGGCACCGAGAAACTGCAAGCGGAGATGGATGAGCTCGCCCAGAGCTTTCACGATCTTCGCGAACAGTCCCTGTGTCCTTGTTGTACAACTACGGGTTCGTTCCGGCGCACAAGAGAGCCACCGCCTATTTGACCTCCATGTTCATGCACACGGGCTGGATCCACCTGATTGGGAACATGTGGTTTCTGTGGCTGGCGGGTTTCATCCTGGAGGAGAACTGGGGCTGCGTCATTTACGCAAGAACGAAGTGGCCAAACACCATGAAATGTCGATCAGGCTTTGCCAGATCCATTTGAAAGCGCAGGACACCGAAGCGGCCTGGCAGGATTATCAGGAGTACCTGAACACGGGCGGGAATCGCATGCCGGTTGCCACCTGGCTGGAACTTTGCAGGATCGCCGAAGGGCAACAGAATTTTGAACGCGCCGTGGCGGAATATGCGAACCTTGCGGAAGTCTATCCGAACGAGCGCCAGTCGATCTTGCAGCTTCTATCGGCGGGCTGGCTCTCCCTGAAGAAACTCAACAGGTCTTCCGAATGCGCATCGCTATTACAAAGCGGCTGCAGCCTCCCCGGTGCCGCACCTCGACTGGCAGTCCAACATTGAAGCGGGGATTCGGGAGGCCGAGAAGACTCTCGGAACGGGCTAGTGCGCCTGCGGGCAAGCCGTAAGGCGCGATTCCCCATTAGGCAGGTTTGAGTAAACCAGTTCGGAATTGCAAAAGGGACTTGCGCGGCCAGGCCGTTAATATTACTATTAATATATAATACCATTAAATACTTATTTGGCGCCGCCGGCGGCGCGAATGGGTATGGTGACCGAAGCGGAAGCGGCGTCCGAGGACGCCAGCATGTGGCAACGCCCATCAAAAATCCCGCCGGGATCGATTACCATGCACGGAGAGTGAACTTCTCCGGTGACCACGCCCTTGGCTTCAATCTCCACGCGGCCCTTGGCAAAAATTACACCGTCGAAGCGCCCGGAAATCACCACACGATTGCCTTCAATTTGCCCCTCGACTTTCGCGCCGTCCCCCAGAATCACGGTCTGTTCCGAAATGATGTTGCCTTTCACATTTCCATCGATACGGAACGTTCCGCTGACCGTAAGCGTTCCTTCGAGGGTTACGCCCTGATCGATGAATCCTGTCCACTCTTCGTTCGATGCGCCATTTTGTGACGGTGCGGGCCACTTCCAGGCCATAGTGAGCTCCCCTAAAATTTTCCGACACTTCTACTTTCAATGGGGCCCGAAAACAAGTCAACGCGGCAAAAGAACGGGTGTTGTCGAACGATTAAGACTGCACGAACGGACAGTGTTGCGCAGGCAATCTTTCGAGCGATTTCCTTATACTACAGCAGAACCAACCTTAGCAGATTGCTTTACTTCATCAAGCGATCGTACAGCCCCATCAACTGGGCGTCATCGTAAAACTCGAGCACCAACTGCCCGGGGCGCACTTTCGTCTTCAAGCGCAAAATGATTCGCGTTCCGAGATGCCGCTGCAACTCTTCGAGCGCCGAGCGCATGTTGGGATCCAGTTGCGGCGGCGAGGGAGGCTGAAGTTGTTTCCCTTGCGCGCGTCGCGCGGCCAGCTTTTCAATTTGGCGAACGGTCAAGGCGCCGCGGGCAGCGCGATGCGCATAGCGCAGGCGCAACAACTGCTCGGGCACCGCCAGTAGCGCGCGCCCATGCCCAGCGGAGAGCTTCCCTTCTTCAATCCACTCTTGAACCTTGGGATCCAACTTCAGCAGCCGGATGGCGTTGGCCACCGTTGCCCGGTCTTTGCCGGTGCGCTCGGCAACGGCATCCTGGGTCAAGTGAAATTCGTCCATCAGCCGCTCGAAGGCGCGGGCGGCTTCCATGGGATTCAAATCTTCGCGTTGTATGTTTTCGACCAGCGTCATTTCCAGTGCGAGCTCGTCCGGCACTTGCTTGACGATGGAGGACACTTTCGTTAGGCCAGCGCGCTGTGCCGCACGCCAGCGGCGCTCGCCAGCAATGAGTTGAAACTTGTTGCCAATGGGGCGAACGACCAAGGGCTGAATGATGCCGCTTGTCTTGATGGAGCGGGCCAATTCGTCGAGAGCTTGTTCGTGGAATTTCGTGCGCGGCTGATACGGGCTGGGCTCAATCAGGTCAATGTCGATTTCCTGTGGACCGCCCTGCACAGGCTGCCGCGCAGGCATCGCTGCGGCAGCGCTTCCGGGGGCCGTTGTTTGCGGCTGCGGCGGAGCGGGCGCTGACTCGGACTTCTTGCCTTCAAGCTCCCGAATGAGCGCTCCGAGCCCCCGTCCCAGTGCGTTTGTCGCCATTGGCGATCACCTCCTTGGCAAGATGCGTGTAGCCCTCTGCCCCTTTACTGTTCATGTCATAAAGAATAATCGGTTTGCCGAAACTGGGCGCCTCTGCCAGACGAACGTTGCGCGGAATCATGCTCTTGAAAATCTGATTGCCAAAGAACGTGCGCAGATCGTTGGCAACCTGGCGAGAAAGCGTTGTCCTTTCGTCGTACATGGTGAGGAGAATCCCTTCGATCTCCAAGTTAGGATTCAACGTGCGCCGGATGCGCATGAGCGTATCTAGCAGTTCCGATACGCCTTCGAGCGCCAGGTATTCGCATTGGATGGGGACAAGCACCGAGCCGGCGGCAACCAGAGCATTCAACGTCAGCAGGTCCAAAGCAGGAGGGCAATCCAAGATAATGAAATTGTATCTGCCTTCCAAGACCTTGAGCGCTGCGCGCAACCGGTACTCCCGGTCCTCGGCAGAAACCAGCTCCACCGCGGCACCGGCCAGGTTCTTATCCGCAGGGATAACATCTAGGCCTTCAACCTGCGACTTCTGAATGACGCGGTCGAAGGGCTCGTTGAGAATCAGCGCGTGGAAAAGCGTGCGGCGCGAAGGGTCCTTGGCGAACCCAATGGCTGCCGTAGTGTTCGCCTGGGAATCGCAGTCGACAAGCAGCGTAGGCTGTTTGGCAGTGGCGAGGCACGCGGAGAGATTTACTGCTGTGGTTGTTTTCCCCACGCCCCCTTTTTGGTTAGCAATCGCGATGATGCGCGCCACGCAAATCCCCCAGACAGCGAAAATCTAGCAGAGGATGGTTTTCGATGCAAGTTGTTTCACGTGGAACAATCGGGCGGCGGTGGGAATCGGGAGGGCAAACACCGGCTCGAGGCCATTAAGATTCGGTTTTGTTCCACGTGGAACACTTGTAGGCAAGCCGGCGCGAGAATTACGACAGGACGCAGGACGCGCCCGGAGGCGCGAGTCTTCCGTCGTGGGATCGATCGAAGTGCTCGATGGGGAACATGGTCCTGCGTCAGCTCAGTTCCAATTATCGAAATGTTTAGTCCTGTGAGGACGAATGTGAGTGGGACGGCTAGACCAGAGTGTTCCACGTGGAACACTCTGGTTCGATTTTGAGGTTCGCATTTCATGCAGCGTTCTTCCTCGAAGTGGATTCTACTGGATGCGCACCTCGGACCAAGCACACCTGAGGGGGGGGCCATCGGATGGCCTATATTCCACAGGGAAGATTCTGCGAGGGATTAGCCGGGAGTAGGTATGCCATGGATCGAAGTTATGCGGCGAGCACGCCAGGATTCCTCGGTCGCCTCGGAAGGACCGCTCGTTCTTCGCACCGGACTTGTTTCGCGTGGAGCACTAGATGTCAAAGACCTCACCGGCCTGAGCCGCGCGGATTCTTTGAACTTTCGGCACGGAAGCCGTGCCCTAACGAAAGCCAGAGTCCTCCTACAGAAGGCCCTTAGGGCCCTCACGGTAAGATAGGCTGTTCCATCTGGACGCGGTGTGGATGTTCCACGTGGAACATTCTAGAGCGCGATTGAGGAATCTCGGGGCGGCTCTTTGAAGGAGTGCGAAAGGGGACGAGGTGACAGGGCTAAGGCTTCTTGGAGCCAACGAGGAGAAGCCGACGGAGGGAGTTGGGCACGGGGATGGGCTCACGCCAATCCCAGTCGAGATTGCTCTGGATTTCCGGGAGAGCGTTGGCGCCAATCCATAGCACCACTTCTTTGGCCGCGAGGCGGTCGGAGCGCGCCCAGTCGAGGAGCTTGGCGTATTCGCCCACGGCGCGGGCGCACACGAAGTCCTGGGGGGCTAGCTCCTCGCCAAGCTCTTCATAGCGCCGGACAACCACTTTGGCGTCTCTAAGCCCCAGGTCGCGAATGACTTCCGCCAGGAAAGTCGCCTTCTTCAGATTGGATTCGATCAGGAAAACTTGTAGCCCCGGGCGGAGAATTTTCAGCGGCAAGCCCGGAAATCCGGCACCAGTACCCGCGTCGGCGAGCCGACCACTCTCGATGGGCACGGAAATGCCTGCAAACATGCTCTCGCAGAAGTGCCGATAGAGGATTTCCAGGGGATCGCGAATCGCGGTCAGGTTGACCTTGTCGTTCCAAGCCAGCAAAATCTTGATATATCGTTGAATCTGAAGGGCTTGGTCGTCATACGCAGGAAGTTTGAATTCCTCAAGAGCGCGACGGATGACCGCAAGGGAAAGGATCGCTGGACTGCCTGTTGTCATAGTAGTTACTGTTAATCGCCTTTAGAACTACATCCTGTCCCGATGCCAATGGCCTGTAACGTCGGCGGGGAGCGCCAAGGCGCGCCCGCACAATAACTTGGGAAAGCTTGGAGACCCGCCCGCGAACTAGGACTAGGGAAACTTGACCAGGAGCCCTGTATTGCGCTGCAGATAGCGCTTCCCGGCCACCCCGGCCACCACATCGACGGCGCTATGCCAGAAAATTGCAGGAACCAGACTATTGTACGTCAACCGGCTCACCCCCAGCAGCAACCCCACGACGAAGGTCATCATAATGCCACCCCTGCCCTGGTAGCTGTGGGCCAGGCCAAACAGCAGCGAAGAAACAAGGACCACCAGCCAGGCGGATAGTCCCGCCTGGGCAAGGGCGGCCATGGCAAAGCCGCGGTAAAGAAATTCTTCGCAAAGGCCGGCGGTAATGGCGAGGGCGGAATAGGGGAGCAGTTCGAATACGGACTGCGGGAGGATGCGTTCGGCGATGGCTTGCAGCGGCCCGCGCGACTCGACGGGGATGTGCCCGAGGCGCCGCAGGTTGAGCCACTCGAGGCCGCCGATGACCACCGCCCCAACGAGCCCGGCAAGAATGAGCCTGGTTTGATTGCGGAAGACTAAGCCCAATTGCAGAGCCGAATAGCCGTGCACCCAAACGCGCCAGCCTACGACGGCAACTGCCAGCCATTGGAAAACGATGGTCGAGGCGTAAAGCACCAGCCGCTCCATCGAGCTGACGTGCGGCATGGCCAGCAACTTTTTCATGCGCGCGCGCCCGCGCCACGGCAGGAGCACCCCCAGCGCAATGAGAATCAGCCAGAAGTCCCAAGGCATCCGCAGATAAGAACATTTTCACGCTGGTCGGCGCAAGTCGGCAAACGTCAAGCGGATCGTGACCATCGCTTAGTTGATCCTGTAAGGACGGTCCGGGGAAGCCACGTATGGCGACACAAGTTCTGTGGCCCACGACGTAAGCCCAACGCAATTGTGTTCTGCGCCGAAGTCTTGCATTATCTCACCGACGCATTCCGCCGAATGGCTCAAATGTGAATCGAGTGCAAGCAAGAACGTCTCGACCTCGCTATAATTGAGGCGCGATACAGCGAGGTGCGGCTTGAGCCAGACCGTGAAACTGACGGCCATGGTCAAGGCAGCGGGTTGAGCGGCGAAGCTGAGTCCCAGTTTGCTGGACTCCGTCTTGCGCGGCTTGCCGCGAGCCTCTGATCCCAACGTGCTCGTAGGCTTCGAAACCAACGACGACGCCGGGGTGTACCAACTCGGGCCGGAAATGGCCTTGGTGCAGACGGTCGATTTCTTCACGCCCATCGTGGATGATCCGCAAACATTCGGGCAAATTGCCGCAGCCAATTCGCTGAGCGACATTTACGCTATGGGCGGCAAGCCGATTTCGGCGCTGTCCATCGTGGGTTTTCCGGAAAAAGGGGATGCGGAGATTCTCAAGCGGATACTGCGCGGCGGGCATTCGAAAATGGCGGAAGCGAAGTGCAGCGTCATTGGAGGGCACTCGATTCGCAACGACGACATTCAATTTGGCTATGCGGTCACCGGACTGATCCATCCGCAGCGCGTTTGGAGAAATGTTGGCGCGCACACCGGCGATGTCCTGCTGCTGACCAAGGCGCTCGGGACGGGCGTGCTCTCGACGGCGCTGAAGAAAGATGCAGCCGCGCCGGCGGATCTGGGGGCGGCCATTGCTTCGATGTCGGAACTGAACCGCGCGGCGTCCGAAGCGCTGCTCGAATTGCAGGAAGAAGCGGGAGCGGCGCACGCGATCCATGCGGTCACCGATGTCACGGGATTCGGTTTGCTAGGGCACGCGCGCGAAATGGCGCTCGGAGATCGTGAGCGAGGAATCGAGGCGGTGTCGCTGCAACTCGACCACACGGCGATCCGTTATTTGCCGGGCGCGGAGAAGGCCGCGCGCGAGGGGTTTCTGCCCGGCGGGCTGAAAAATAACCGCGAATTTCTGGGCCCTTGCGTGGGATTCAGGGAGACGGTTCCGCATGAGTTTCGCGACCTGCTCCATGATCCACAGACATCGGGCGGCTTGTTGATCGCCGTCGCCCCGGAATTCGGCAATGAGGCGCTGGCGGTCCTCGACAAGCACGACGTCGCTGCCCGCCGCATTGGCGTGGCCATTCCGAAAGGCAAGCCGCTGCTCTCCGTGCAATGAGTTCTGGCAACATCGAACTTCGGCAGAGCTTAAGCAGGCAGGCAGGGAAGAAAAGCTGCCGCATTCCAAGAAATGGACACGATCACGCATGGGATCGCGGGAGCACTGATCGGGAAGGCGGTTTTTCGCGGTGGGGATATGTTCGGCGGGCAGCCGCTAAATCGCGGGCGAATCCTGACGTGGTCGCTCATGCTGGGCGCGATTTTTCCGGACTCGGACGTGCTCCGCGATATTTTCTCGCACGACGGGCTGCTCATCGTCACCTGGCATCGCAGCATCACGCATTCGTTGGTGATGCTTCCGCTGTGGGCACTGCTGCTCGCAGGAAGCACGCGCGCATTTTGCAACTGGCGCAGGTGGGAAGCGCCGTCGTTTGCGGCGCTGAGCGCGATCTATGGCGTGGGCATCCTGAGCCACATCTTGCTCGACCTGGTGACCACGTTTGGAACCATGATCTGGTCGCCCGTGGCGTGGTCACGTCCGGCGTGGGACATGATTTTCATTGTGGACTTCACCCTGACCGCAATTCTGCTCGTGCCGCAACTGCTCGCGTGGGCTTATGCACACCCGGAAAAAGTGAGGAGCCGCGCCGCGGGCGTTTGGCTCGCGTTCATGCCTGCGCCATTTCTTATCGCGCGCATTGGCGAAGCGGCTGGCGCGCCGATTTCGGGACAGACGGTGATGGGCGCGATGATTATTTTCACCGCCATTTTTCTCTTGCCGGCGTTGCGCGGCTGGGGCTTGAAGATTCGGCACGACCAGTGGAACCGCGCGGGGTTTGCCGCGGCGCTGGTGTACGTGGCGCTAACCTTCTTTGCGCATCGCGCGGCGCTTGAGCGCATTCACAAGTTTGCGGAACTTGATCATCTGCAGGTGAAATCGATTGGTGCGTTGCCGCTTCCGCCGTCGCTTTGGCATTGGGATGGATTGGTGCGCTCGCAGCGGGGCGTCTACGAACTACGCATGGATTTGAGCGATCGGAGCGCAAGCGATGCGGACTTGTTGGCGCGGGAGCATCGCTACTATCCGGATGCGCCGCCGAATTCGTACATCGAAGCGGCCGGGCGTTTGCCGGAAGTGCAGAAAGTGTTGTGGTTTGCGCGGTTTCCCGTGACGCGATTCCACAAAGAGGGCGACGAGGCCATCGTGGAAATCTCGGATGTGCGATTCTCGCGTTCGAGCACCGGGCGCCCGCCGGCGTTTACGTATCGCGTGCGTTTTGGCGCGGACGGGAATGTGGTCTCGCAAGGGTGGGTGACGAGGTAGGTTGCACGCCGCGACACGACAGCAACAAGAAAAAAAAACAATTAAGACAGAGGACACGGAGTTCGCAGAGAGGAAACCTAAAGCAGCTCACTCAGATCTCGCATAAGAAGAAGCGAGGCGAGATTTCTCGCTTCCCTCGAAATGACCATGTTATTTCTTGAGTACAGATTCGGCGGGATGAATGACCACTTGGCGGTGCTCGCCCATGCCGACGCTTTGCGTGCGCACGCCGGGCATGTCTTTGAGTGCCAGATGCACGATGCGGCGCTCGCGTGAAGACATGGGATTCAAGCGAAAGGGCTGCTTGGTTTGCTGTACGCGTTCGGCAGCCACACGAGCGGTCATTTTCAATTCTTCGAAACGCAGCGCGCGGTAGCCACCGCAATCGATGCGAATTTTTTCGTGGTAAGCCGGTTCCAGGCGCAGGGCCTTGAAAGCCAGGTGTTCGAACGCCTTCAAAACGTCGGCGCCGCGTTCCAGCAAAATTTCTTTGTCGCGGCCATCGACGTCGGCGAGCACTTCCGCTTCGCCTTCGGCGCCAGGGGCGTCCTCAGAAACCGCGCGCACGTTCACCTTCAATTCGAAGCCGGAGGCGCGCACGATATTTTCGAGAAACTGGCCCAGCGCTTCGACGGTCGCTTGCCGGTCGAGCTTTCCGTCGCGAATGAGTTCAGGGGACATGGGAGAGATGAACCAAATCCTTGAAAAGCGGAATCTTCAGGCCTAAAGCCTGCCTGCGCAAGCAGGGCCTGAAGTACGGCGCTCGAATGACACTTCGAGAAACTTTTTCCCGCCGGGCGCTACGATTTCTTCCCGCTCTTGGCGCGCGCGGATTTGCCCGGAGTGGGCAGCGGATGCGTCCGGTTCAAATACCACTGCTGGACAATCCCCACCACGCTGCTTGTGAGAATATACACCGCCAGGCCGCTGGGATAAGGAATAACCATAAACATTCCAGCCATGCCGATGGGCATGATTTTCATCATGGCTTGCTGTTGTGGGTCGGTGGCGGTCATGGGCGTCATCTTTGAGACCAGGTACATCGACAAGCCCATCAGCAAGGGCAAAATGTAATACGGATCTTTTGCCGACAAATCGCGAATCCAGCCGAACCACGGCGCGTGGCGCAGTTCAATCGTGCCCTGCAGCGCGCGGTAAAGCCCAAACCAAATCGGAAACTGCAGAAGCTGCGGGATGCAGCCGCCCACGGGATTAATCCCTTCGCGGCTGTAGATGGCCATGATTTCCTTGTTCATCTCCGCTTTGCGCGGATCGCGCATGGAATATTTTTTATACTTGTCCTGGATAACCTTGATTTCCGGTGCCACGCGCTGCATTTTCAACGTGGTCTTGTAGCCGGAAATGCGCAGCGGAAACAGCAGCATGTTCAAAAGCAGCGTGAGGACGACGATGGCCCATCCCCAATTCGCAATGTAGCCGTGCAGCCACTTCAAGGCGTGGAACAGAGGATCTGCGACAAACTCGAGCCAGCCAAAATTCACCAACCCGTGCAGCGGCGGGTTCATCTTTTTTAAGTCGTCGTAATCTTTGGGGCCGACGTACACGCGCAACGCGAGTGGATTCGCGAAGGAAGCTACGGCCACGTCCGGCACAGGTTCGGGAGTATCTTTCTCGTCTACCTTAACGTTGTGCCAGGCCTTCCAGTAGCGCGTCTCGAGCGTTCCTGGAGCGGCGCCGTTCGGCGGAAGAAACGCCGCCGTAAAGTATTGGTCCTCAATGCCCACAAAATCTTTCCCGCCTTGCCACAAGCGGGGGGGCCACTTGTCGATGTTCTCTAGCTTTTTGTGGGGATAATTCGTGATTCTTCCGCCTTCGCTGTAGTAAGTGGACACCGTCTGAACCGGAACAGGATTTGAAACGGTAAGGTCGCCGAATCCGCCCAGCCAAGCCAGTCCTGCCTTGATGGGGCTGCCGTTGAGCTTGACGGAAGTTTCCACGCGCACGACGTAACTGTGATCCAATTTAAATTGCTTGCTCACCTCAAGGTGGCCGTCGCTCCAGGCAAATTCCAGGTCCGCCGGCGCATTCGGCGTGCTTGCCGAGCTAGAAACTTGATAGAGTCCGCCGTTCGCCGCGTTTTGCAGTTGTTCATCGTCCAGGATCACGGCGAACGGCCAGCCGCCGTTTTGCTGCGAAGCTTCGGCGTGCACCACATCCAGCACGCGGGGCGGTTTGGCATCGTCGAGATATTTCTTGAGCTTCCAGCTCTTGACCACTGCGCCTTGATTCGAAATCTCCACTTGGTAGAGATTGTTTTCGATGGTAATGGTGCGTTCCTGCGAATCGCTCCGCACAGGAACGCTCGCAGTCGCGGCGGCGGCGGTTGTAGTTGGAGCAGCGGCAGCTTTTGACCCCGCCGTTGTGGACGCGGTGGCAGCGGACGACCCGGGAGTGGCGGGAGCAGTTTGCCCTGGGTGGTTGGCTTGGGGCGTTTGAACCGGCGGCTTCGGCCCGAAATATTTTGCCCAAAGCAGGATCACCAACATGCACAGCAGAGAGGCGACCAGAATCCGCAGCTCCGGCGTGTACTTGTCTTTTTGTCCGGGCACGCTCAAGAATGCACCTCATGAGGAAATTCGACCGCGTGGCTTGTGGCCGTCGAGGTCGCGGCTCGTTCTAGCGTTGTCTGCGGTTCGCTCTGGTTGCAGTTCTCGGGAACCGGGTCGTAGCCAAACTTGTGCGAAAGCGGATGGCAGCGCAGCAGCCGCTTCAGTCCCAGCCAAATTCCGCGCGCTACGCCGAAGCGTTCGATCGCTTCGTAGGTATACTGCGAGCAGGTTGGTTCGAAGCGGCAGTTCCCCGCAAACAGAATGGACAAATAAGTTTTGTAAAAGCGCAGCGCGAGGAGCGCAGCGCGTACGGGGAGACTCAGTGGGACAGACTTTAGTCCGTGGTCTTCTCTCTGAAACCGCGTCATCTCTTCAATTTTCATTTTTCGGCGTTCTGCAACAGCCGCAGCAAATCCCCGGCCAGCGCCGCAAACGGCATTTTGGCCGCGGTGCTCTTCGGGTGAATGACCATGTCCCATCCCGCGGGTATCTCCCTCCGGTGGCAGCGCACGATTTCTCGCAAGCGCCGCCGGATACGATTGCGCACCACCGCGCCGCCCAGCGCTTTTTTGATGCTGACGCCAAAGCGGCTCTGCGGCAGTTCGTTGGCGCGAAAGAAAACGGTGAAGTGGGAACTCGAACGGCGCTTTCCGGCGCGGTACACCGCATCAAAATCACCGCGCCTTACCAGCCGCGCTTCGCGCGGAAACGTCATCCTCTCGTTGCCCGCGGCACCGGGCATCGCCGGGCTCCCGGAGCTATTCGGGGGTGAGCCGATGGCGTCCCTTCTTGCGGCGCGCGGCCAGCACTTTGCGGCCGCCGCTCGTCTTCATGCGGGCGCGGAAACCGTGGGTCTTGGCGCGGCGACGTCGCCGCGGTTGATAGGTGCGCTTTGGCAAAGCAATCCCCCTTTGTAGTACGTAAACGCGCGGTGCTCCGTATCACGCGCGGTGCGACAGTCCTACAGCCACTTTTGCGGCCGATTCCGAATTTCTTAGTGTATGCGACCCTTGCGCGCAGGGTCAAGAAAGGTCGGGCGCCCGCCTAACTTGCCGCGGCCACGACGTCTAACGGGCGCATCATTTCGTTGTCTTCGTGCTCGAGCATGTGGCAGTGCCAAACATAGCGAAATCTCTGTCCCGGCGTAACCGAAGTACCCGTAGGCAAGTCGAACTTGGCCAGGATGCGCGTGATCATGCCCGGGTATGCCTTGATGGTGTCCTTCCACGCCGGACGTTCGTTGGCGTCAGGCGGAACGGGCGGGCCGGTGAACACCAAATCGCGGGAACTCAGAAAGGTTAGCTTGTCGAACGGTCTGCGCTCGAGCGCTTGAAACAGCACCAGGTGCACGTGGATCGGATGCGCATCGTCGGTGGCATTGACCAGGTTCCACATTTCCAGCGCGCCCACTTCAGGATTCTCCGTAACGGCGTCCGACCAATGCGCTTGGTCGAGCATGCCGATTTCCGGGAACTCGTCCGACGGCCGATCAATTTCGGTGATGGCCAGGTTGCGCTCCCGGCTGGCTTGAGCCGGATCGTATAACGGAATGTCGGCTAACTTCGCCGGCAGCGAACTCGTGTCGCGGCCAGTGAGCGGCGGGATCACGCGAAACATCATTACATCGCTCGGGACCACTTCGCCGCCGCTGGGATAGGGCGCCGGCGCGTCGTTTTGCAGGACAAAGAACTTTCCTTGGGCCCCGGAAAAATCAATGACGAAATCAAATCGCTCCGCCACGGCAATCAGAAAATTATCCAGTTTTACGGGAGCCGGAAGCAGTCCGCCGTCGGTGCCAATCTGAAAAATGGGCGGTCCCGAATTGCCGTTGGGAGTGCCAGTGTCGTTGCATTCCTGCAGCGTCAAATGATAGAAGCGCGCGTTCGACGCGTTCAGCATACGAAAGCGATATTTGCGCGGCTCTACGTCCAGATACGGCCACACCTTTCCGTTGACCAGTACCGTGTCGCCAAAAAATTCCGGGATCCAACAGGGATGCGTGCCGCCCACGGCCACCGGATAGAGCAGCGAACCGTCGGCGTGGAACATGCGGTCCTGGAGCACCAGCGGAATTTCGTACGGGCGTTGCGGCAGACCGAGCAGGTCCTCTTGCGCACTGCGGATGAGATAAATGCCCGAAAGTCCGGCGTAGTTGTTGAGCCGGGTGATGCCGAGACCGTGATCGTGATACCAAAGCGTGGTTGCAGGCTGGTCGTTTGGATAAACGTATGGATTGGGATTGAAGTCCGGTCCGGTTTTCCCGTCGGAAGTGAACCACGCCTCGGGATAGCCGTCGTTTCCAGGCAATATTTTGTGCCCGTGGAGATGAACCACGGTACGCACTTCCGGCTGGCTGCTTTCCGCGCCATGAATAGTGTTGTCGATGGGAAGAAAATGGGAAGTAGGAAGATTGTTGACCCACTGCACTTGCACGGGCCAGCCTTGGCGTGCTTCGAGCGTCGGTCCCGGATAGCTTCCCTGGAAGCCCCAAACGAGGGTTGGCGGCAGGTCCCGGTGCAGCTTCTGTTTGAATTGCGACATGGCCATGCGAGTCACAACCCCGCTCTTGAGTTGCATCACCGGCACAACCGGAAGAGGATCCGCATTAGGGCGTCAAAGTCGCGCCCGATTGCAGCGCGCTCATCTTATGCGAAGGCGTCGCGCGCCAGCGCGGGTGATGGCCGGTAGAGGCGAGTCGCTGTAAACTCTTCTCGCCTTTTCGGCCTACCAAGAAATCGCCTGCGGCAAGCAGGCCCGCACCGGTAACGGTGCCCAGTTTCAAAAACGTGCGTCGCGTGGTCTTTCGCATGAGCCTTTCCTTTCCGATCAACAAGCGTTGGATGAACAAGCGCGCGGATTACAGTTCGATCGGCGATCTGAGGTAGGGCGGGTCTCGTGGCAGTTCTGAAGCGGGTGGAACTTGCTGGGCGGGAGCGCACGAATTTCGCGCGTGGATAGAATAAGGTGTCGCGCGCGAGCGCTCAATACTCTTCTTCCTTGCACGCTATCGAAGTAAGGGTTTTTGTTGAGCGGGAAAACCTTTACGGGCAGGTTGTCAGAAAATTTGCTCCGACCCTATTTTGCGTGGCCCTGGCGTAAGGAGCAGATGCGACGGTCAACGCTGCTAATCTTGTCACCAACGGGCCCTCGTCTTCCACGCAGCCGAGCTTCACTCTCTCCGCATCACCCTCGAACCTGACGATCCTCCAGGGCACATCCGGCTCGACGAGTATCTCGATCAATGCTCTTAACGGATTCAGTGGCAGCGTGAAGTTGACGGCCTCGGGCTTGCCCAGCGGCGTTAGTGCGACCTTCAGCGCAAATCCCGCCACCGCCAGCAGTCTTCTGTCTCTACCGTTCAGTTTGTTTCTACGCCTCCTTCCGTTTGGTCCGACGGCTTCCATTATGCGTACCAGCCGCTGTCCGGGGACGGGTTGATCGTAGCCCGCGTTTTGAGCGTGCAAGGGAGCAGCGCGGCGCAAGCGGGCGTCATGATTCGGGAGACGCTGAATGCGGGAGCCAATCATGTGTTCCTGTTCGACTACGCGTCGTCGATTTTGGCGACGGAACGTACGAACACGGGAACAAGCAGCTCTTATCAATGGGTGGGAAGTGCGACGCTGCCCTATTGGCTGAAGCTCATGAGAAGCGGGAACGTGTTCAGCATGTACGGGTCGAGCGATGGAGTGAACTGGGTGCAATTAGGGGCGAGCCAGACGGTGAGCATGGCGTCGAGTGTGTATGTAGGCTTGGCGGTAAGCAATCGCACGACGGCGTCTCTGGCCACCGCCACGTTCGACAACGTCTCGCTTTCCACGCCTTAGACGCCAGGCATGGCCCTAGGGACTACCGGAGTGCGAGTGGTTTGAGGCACTCGGGAGTGGACCGCTGTGGGCTTGCGAGGGGCGGCGCCAATGGCGAAGATCGCACCTGAGGCAGCGATACGGACTGACTTGGAGAAGCCAGTGAAGAAGATGCTCGGTCAGGCCTTTCTTCCGCGATCTGCAAATCTGCGAGCTACCACAGTAAGGACAAGCGTGAACACCGGATTTTGAGAGGACCCACTTCATACCCTTCACCTTAGTGCGGTCCGGGGACATTAGATTAACGCAAAAGCGAAGGTGAATCATCCCGCATTGCGCTTGTGTAATAACCCTGTCCCGTCGTATCCGCTGGCGAGCTTGAGGTGTTGCGCGAAAAGCAAAGAAACCAGGTCCGCTACGGACGCGGGGGGTTACCGGTTGGTCTGGAGGGCCCCCTCGGTTTTTGTAAGTGCGGATTCAAAGGACTGGTCAAAGACCGGTGGTGCGCTCAACGGAGAGCTCCTCTCTGGTTGTGTGAGCGAAGCGGGATGGCAGGTTCAGTATACCGTTCCATTCGTCCATGTAGTGCTGGTGTACATCTGTGGCTATGACCATGTCAGGGACGCAATCCCACAAATCGAGCATTTCTCCGTCCACCCAAAAAGTGACCTGCCACTGGTAAGCACCCGGGCGGAGCGGGAGAGACGGGAAGGTGTGGGAGAGGACGTGAATTCCAGCACTGAGGGACAGATTTTGCGCAGCGCGGGCCCACATCAATTGGCGGTCGGAGTTGAATAAAGCCACGCCCTGTTCGGCGTTCGCAACAGGCTTCTTGACTTCGATGGTAAAGTCGACCGTCACTGAGCCGAGAGTCGTGAGTACATGCGGGTCCGTGCGAGGTTCGGCGAGTTCCCACTTCAGGAACTGTCCTTTGGCGTCGGTACTGCGGGCTTCCCCGAAACCGGTGCGATCACCGCGGGCCACGGCGGATTCGTAGGCGGAGACGACTTCGTGGGTGGGGCCGTTCTGGCGGACGTGGCCGTCGTCGATCCAGACGACGCGGTGGCAGAGGCGGCGAATCTGATTGAGTTGATGGGAGACGAGGACGACGGTGCGGCCGGCGCGGGCCACGTCGCCCATTTTGCCGAGGCATTTTTTCTGGAAGTTTATATCGCCCACGGCCAAGACTTCGTCGACGAGGAGGATTTCGGGTTCGAGATGCGCGGCGACGGCGAACGCCAGGCGGACGTACATGCCGGAGGAGTAGTGCTTGACGGGCGTGTCAATGAATTTTTCGAGTTCGGCGAAGGCCACGATTTCGTCGAACTTGCGGGAGATTTCGGCTTTGGACATGCCGAGAATGGCGCCGGAGAGGAAGGTGTTTTCGCGGCCGGTGAGCTCGGGATGGAAGCCGGTGCCGACTTCGAGGAGCGAGCCGACGCGGCCGTGGATTTCGGCCCAGCCTTCGGTGGGGCCAGTGATGCGGGAGAGGATTTTGAGCAGCGTGGTCTTGCCGGCGCCATTGCGGCCGATGAGGCCGAGGACTTCGCCTTCGCGGACGGAGAGGGAGACGTTTTCGAGGGCCCAGAACATTTCGGCTTTGGGGCGGCGGAGCGCGGCGAGCGGGGAGTGCAGGAAATCTTCGAGGGCGTGGCGGAGGCCGGTGTCGACCTGCAAGCCGCGCCGGTACTGCTTGCTTAGGCCTTCGCCATGGATCACGACGTTCACGAGTGACGAGCCTCAGGTGGGAAGGAATTATGGATTAGGGTGGTCATAATTTTTGGAACCAGGAGGCTTCCCCGACACGATGGAGCGGGAAAGTGAGTCCGCGAGATTGGAAAAATTCGTCGACGGC
This sequence comes from Acidobacteriota bacterium, assembly GCA_003223255.1. GTDB lineage: Bacteria > Acidobacteriota > Terriglobia > Acidiferrales > UBA7541 > Acidiferrum. Next base: position 51,034 of record QHYJ01000110.1, read on the forward strand.
GAGACGGCAGCCGGGCCAGGCGTGGTAGTCGTCAAAGGAAACGAAGCCGCGAGAGGCGACGGCATCGTAGAACGTGTCGAGGCAGAGCTTGACGGATTCGTACCAGTCGGCGTCGATATTGAGAAGAGCGATCTGCGGGATGCGGACGGTGGGAAGGGTTTGTTGGAACAGGCCGGGAACGATGCGGACGCGGGAGAGGTCGGCGCCGGTGCGGCGAAGGAGCCGTTCGACGCGCACCGCGCTGGACTTGAGGTTGCCGACCCAACTGCGAGCTTCGGGGCCGTCGACGTCGGTGGAGGGAGGCATGCCGGTGAAGACGTCGAAAAGCCAGAGGGTG
>QHYJ01000105.1 GCA_003223255.1 Acidobacteriota bacterium
GTAAGGGTTTGTAGGAGAAGCGGAGAAGCATTCTTGGTGTACCAGGGACGGGCGAAGACCGCGACGGCGTAAGTGCCGGACAGAAGATGAGCGAAGCGATAGCGGCCCTGATCGTCGGTGGTGGTTTGGTTGACGTTGCGGAGAGTTCGCGAGCCGTCAAAGGTACTTTGTTGGAAGAGCAGGACTTTGGCATCGCGCACGGGATCGCCCCAGTCGTCGGTAACGACGCCAGTGATGACGGAGCTGGGAGCGAGAGGGAAGCGGATGTGTTCGGAGTCGAGGCGGGGGCCGACAACGATGCTGGTCCAGAAGCTCTCATGCTGATCAAGCGCTTGAGATGCGTAGCCGCGCCGACTAGCCAGCAGGCTGTACTTGCCAGGTGCCAGGCCGGCGAAAAGGAAACGGCCATCATCGGAGGTCATTAAGCTTTGGGCATCATTCATGTCTTGGAGGGGAGCAACCGTGACCTCCGTACCGTCGAGCGGCTGGCCGGTGACGGAGTCGACGACAATTCCGGCAATGCGATAGGTGGCGGCGGGGGGCACGGCTGGAACGGCGAACGCGTTTACGGCGAGAAAAAAACCGAGCAGCGTGACAGCGCGAAGTGTAAGACGACTGATCATGGCGCTGACTCTCCCACCGCGGCTAACCCGAGATTGATGGAGGCGGATTGTTTGGGGGCAAGGGTCACTTCTTGAATCTTCGAAGAGATTTTTGCGAGGAAGGCGGGATCCTGGTAGTCAAAGTCCGCGGAACTGTCCACCGCAAAGATGCGATAGGCACCGGGAGCCAAGCCAGAAATTGAGAATATGCCGTCGGAACTGACGGGTAAGAAGACTGGCGCCCTGGGTTTGTCGGTGAGCAAGACCACTTGGGCAGGCAGCGGTATGTCGCCGAAGTGCACTTTTCCGTTCAGAGTCGCGCCATCGTCACGAACGGTCATTTGAATGGGAGGAATGGAGCCGGAAGAGTCGAGGATGAGGTCTTCGCGAAGAAGATCGGTGGAGCCCCAGGTAGCGGATTCGGCGTAATAAGCGGCGTTCTGCTGAGGCGCGATTTCCAGTTCATAGGTTCCTGGCATAAGACCTGCGAACACTGCATGAAAATCGCCCGTCGGCTGCGGATTCAGACTAATCGGCTGAGCCCCAACGTTAGGGTTGGGATGAAGGAAAGGCTCCTTGGGAAGGAGAACAAGAGCGGGGGGCACCGGCTGCAGGGATTCGTCATTGGATGTCGGAAGACCGTGGACAACGACGGGGATCTCGATGGTTGGCTGAAGGGCCAAATGAAGGTTGGACTGGCTGGTCGTGGCATTGACACGGAGGCTGGCAAATGTAGTTGTGGGAGCACGGGTGAAGCCGCTTGGTCCAGTAGCCGACGATTGCGACGCGATGGAGACTGCATTGCCCTCGTCAACAACGACTGCGACGGCCGATTGAGAGCTGATGGTGTAGACGCCGGGAGGGACCCATTGCGTGTGGAAGGCGCCGGTGGTACGGTCGAAAACAATTTCTGAACTCGCGGAAACCCCAAACGGATCTTCCAGCGAAACTGTAATTTGCTCGTCAGGCGTGTAGCCGGAAACCGTGCCGGAGAGTTGAACGAAAGGTTCGCGCTTGAGAGAAAGAGTCGCTTGAACCATCCTTCCTGGAAGAATTTTGAGGGGAACGGCAGATGCAATGTCCTTGACGCCCGGGTAAAAGGCGGGTGAGTAGCCCGACGGGGCGAAGGATTTTCCTGTGGCACTGAGGGCGGGCTCATGAACCGGGCGGGCTTCAAGGTAATAAAATCCGGGGCGCAATCCGGCGATGCGAAATCTTCCCTGGTCGTCGGTGATCGTAGCGCGGTGAAGCATCTCCGAGGTTAGGCTCCGATGGCCCGGTCTGCGGAGAAGGAGGCGGATGGTGAAGCCTTCGAGCGGCTCGCCGTTTTCGTCAGAAACCTGGCCGAAAATTACGCCTTCGGAAACAAGTTTGAGAAGAGCCGGCGGACTGTCGGGGGCAAGTTGGAGAGCTACGGTGGGCGGCGACCACCGGCCGAATCGGTCTCTCGTTAGGAAGCCGGGCTTCTCGGCTTCGAGGGTAAAGGGACCGGCGGGAAGTGCTTCAAACTGAAATCTGCCGGCGGAGTCGGTGAGCGTGGCGCGTGCTGCGGCGGCGGCAGAAAGCTTCACGAGCGCGTGAGGAACCGGCTGGCCGGAGACGGCGTCCACAACGGAACCTTGCAGGGTGCAGGGGCCGGAGGAAGAAGGCGGAAGGGATTGGGCTGAAGAGGAATGCGCGGGGAAAAGAGCCGGCGCGGCGAAGAGAATGATTGGGATGAGACGACGAGGCATTGTGGATCCGCGTGTTTCTAGCTCGGGGTGGATTCAGTTTACAGCAACTTAGACGCGCCTCGTTTCCGCAAGTTTGTATGAGGACTTGAGGCGGCACCTGATCCGCGGGAACCGGCGAGATTAGCGAGAACGGTCAGCGACGAGGCGGAGGTTTTCGCTGGGACGCTGAACGCCGGCTTCCCGAATGCCCGGGAGGCCGGATCTACTTTTGTTTCCCGAGATTATTTCGCGCCACTGGAGGATTTGCCGGCAAATTCCTTGGGAAGAGGATTGTCGGGGCGTTCTTCGTCCCACAAAATGCTGACAATCCACCACCGGCTGCCATCGTTGAGCAATTGAATGCTATTGATGCCGCGGGCGAAGGGCGCTTCCCCCAGAGCGCGGCGGGATTCGTAGCTGCTAAAGACCTGCGTGACGTTTCCGAACGTTTGGACGCGATTCACGATGGGGCTTTCATAGAAAGCGTGCTGCAGGAAGTAATTGCCCGCGCCCTTGGCGTAGTCTTCGACGCCCATGGGGCGGATGCGGGAAGTACCGTCGGCATTTTTCGTGGCGGCGGTGAGGCGAGCCTGGGGCAAGAACAGGGACCGGAAGCGATCCCAGTCGCGCTCGCCGTCAGGGCCGGAGATCACGCCGTAAAGCGCGGCGAGAATGTCGTCGATGGACTTCACGTCCTCAGGGCGTGCGGAGGGAGCTTTTGCGGAAGTGTCGGCAGCTTGCGAAGGAGCTTGCTGCTGAGCAGCAGGCGGTTTCGTAGAGGGAGATTGGGCAGCGGCAGGAAGAGAAATAACAAGGATGGCCAGCAAAGCCAGAAGAGCGAGTTTCATTAGGTGCCCTCCATCGAGTTGTGGGAATACGATTTGCCGGTCGCGCGGCATCGAGACTATATACCAACAGCGTGGTGAAAGCTTCCTACAAGTTATCTAATAAATGCCAAGTGGGGGAAGAAAACCAACTCCTCCGGGGCTGAAGCCCGTCTTTCTCAAGCGTTCATGCCGGGAGCTAAAGCTCCGCCCCCCAACACCGCATTCATGAGAGGTCTTCACAAAAGGAGGCACTTCCGGCGACGTGCAAACAGAAACCAACTAGCGGCGGAAGTGGGAGACGAGCCAAAGGAGGAAGGAGAGCGCGGCGCTGAGGACGAGGCAGGTAACGATGGGAAAGTAGAAAGTGGTGCGTTCGCCGCGGTGAACGATGTCGCCGGGGAGCTTTCCCAGGCGAAAGGGGAGCTCGCCACCGAAGTAGAGAAGAGCCCCAACGAGGACCAGGAGACCGCCGAAGACCAGAAGCGCGCGGCCTAGTTCGCGAGGAGGGTCCATAGCGCGGAATTGTACCCGAAGCCGCCGACTAATCTTGAGAAGGGCTTTACTCACTTAGGTCGACGCTTAAACTATCGTTCACATTATAGATCACTCTTAAGAATACAATTCACGAAATCCACGAGCAACTCACCTAAGCCATCGGGAACTTGCGCCCTTAGGATAGCGTGTTATCCCGTGAGGTATGGTCCGATGGCTCTCCATTCCCTGGCCATCGAGATGGCCACGTCCTTGCGTGGAGTTCCGCCCCGGCACGGCCGACAGTGCTGGGCGTCGTGGTGGAAGCTAATCGGGTGCACGTCAACGGCGGAACGGTTTCGGCGGGAGCGATGGTGTATGAGGGCGATCACTTCGCAACCGAGCCGGGAGGCATGCTGCTCTTGCGTGGTGAGGGAGCCATGCTGAGGCTGACCGAAGACAGCGCCGTGATTGTGCGGAGTCGCACAAACGGCGCACAAGACGCGGAAGCGGAGCTCAGCGAAGGAACGCTGGTCTTCAGTGCGGCGCGGCCAGCGGCGCTGGAAATCGTTGTACGGATCGCCATCGGGGCGGCAGCGGCCGGAACCGCGGCGATCCTTTACGAACACCAGAATCATGGACACTAAGGGATGGAGAGCCCCCGACCGGCCATGATTCCGGGAAGGGTGAATGTCTCATTGTGTAGTTTTCCGCCCGGAATGGGTGACGATCTTCCCGTAATTGTCAGATGAGTTCCAGCGAAGAGAAAAAATAGCCGATTTCGAAAGCGGCGGTTTCCGGAGCGTCGGAGCCGTGCGTGCAGTTCATTTGAATGCTGGTGCCGAGATCGCGGCGAATAGTGCCCTGAGCGGCTTTTTGAGGGTCGGTGGCGCCCATGGTTTCGCGCCACTTGGAGATAGCGCCGTCGGCTTCGAGAACCATGGCGAAGATTTTGCCGGAGCTCATGAAATCGGTGAGTTCGCCGAAGAAGGGACGCTCGCGATGGACGGCATAGAAGCCGGAGGCTTCTTCCTTGGTCAAGCGCATGGATTTAATGGCGATAATTTTGAAGCCGGCTTTGTAAATGCGGAAGAGAATTTCACCCTGGAGATTACGACTGACGGCATCGGGCTTAATGATGGCGAAGGTGCGTTGGAGAGACACAAAAAAGGCTCCTTATGAACTAATGATAGGCATCGAACTCGCGCAAGACGTTTATCATCATTTCGTTCTCTCGTTATGTCTGGACTCCCAGATTATTTCAAGACAGTGGCGACGGTGGAGCCGAGGTCCGCGGGAGTTTCGACGCAACGAATACCCGCAGCACTCATGGCCGCGTACTTGTCCTTCGCAGTGCCTTGGCCACCGCTGATGATCGCTCCGGCGTGGCCCATGCGACGGCCCGGCGGCGCGGTTTGCCCGGCAATGAAACCAACAACAGGAATCTTCACATTGGCCTTGATCCACGCCGCGGCTTGCTCTTCGGCGTTACCACCGATTTCCCCGATGAGAATGATGGCGTGCGTGTCGGGATCCTCGTTGAAAAACTTGATGGCATCGAGAAAAGGCGTGCCCATGATGGGGTCTCCACCGATGCCGATGCAGGTGGACTGGCCGACGCCGAGAAGCGTCAACTGATGGACGGCTTCGTAGGTCAACGTGCCACTGCGGCTGACGACGCCAACATTTCCCTGCTTGTGAATGCGGCCGGGCATGATGCCGATTTTGCATTTGCCGGGAGAGATGATGCCGGGGCAGTTGGGGCCAATGAGGCGCGTTTTCTTGAAGTCCACGACCGAGGCCACGCGCACCATGTCGATGATAGGAATGCCCTCAGTGATGCAAACAACGAGAGGAAGGCCAGAATCAGCAGCTTCCAAGACGGCGTCGGCGGCGTAGGCCGGCGGGACAAAAATGACGGAGGCATTTGCACCGGTAGCTTTGGCGGCTTCGGCGACGGTGTTAAAGACAGGGCGTTCCAAATGTTTTGTTCCGCCTTTGCCGGGAGTGACGCCACCAACCACGTTGGTGCCGTACTCAATCATTTGCTGTGCGTGAAAAGTGCCTTCGCGGCCAGTAAAACCTTGAACGATTAGGCGGGTTTTCTCATTGACCAGGACGCTCATCGGGCACCCCCGGCCAATTTGACGACTTTTTGGGCGCCATCCTTCATGTCGTTGGCGATGGTGAAGTTCAGGCCGCTATCTCGCAAAATTTGCTGGCCCACTTCCACGTTCGTGCCTTCCATGCGCACGACGACGGGAACCGTTACATGCAAGTCCTTGGCGGCAGAAACGACGCCAGTGGCGAGGACGTCGCAGCGTAAGATACCGCCAAAAATATTGATGAAAACCGCCTTCACGGCGGGATCGTTCATCAAAATGCGGAAGGCGTTCTTGACCTGATCGGCGGAGGCGCCGCCGCCTACGTCGAGGAAGTTAGCGGGCGAGCCGCCAGCGTATTTGATGATGTCCATAGTGGCCATGGCGAGACCCGCACCGTTCACCATACAGGCGACGCTGCCGTCGAGCTTGATGTAGTTGAGGCCGTACTTGGAGGCTTCGACTTCGAGAGGGTCTTCTTCGTCGAAGTCGCGCAACTCGCGAAGTTCCTTGTGACGGAATAAAGCGTTGTCGTCAAAAGTCATCTTAGCGTCGAGCGCGACGAGCTTGCCGTCTCCCGTCAAGACGCACGGATTGATTTCGAGGAGCGAGGCATCCGTGTCGGTGAAGGCTCGGTAAAGCGCTTGCAGAAAAGGCGTAGCGTAATTGACGACTTCGAGGGGCAAGCCGAGGCCAAAAGCAATCTTGCGGGCCTGGTAGGCCTGCAAGCCGACAGATGGATGAATCGTCTCGCGCAAGATTGCGGAGGGATCTTTCTTGGCGACTTCTTCGATTTCCATGCCGCCCGCGGCGCTGGCCATAAAAACAACGCGACCCGAGGCGCGATCCACGAGAAGGCCAAGATAGAGTTCGCGCGTAATGTCCAGCCCTTCTTCGATCAGCAAGCGCTTCACGATGCGGCCAGCCGGTCCAGTTTGCGGAGTGACGAGCTTCATGCCGAGGATGTGACCGGCAATGTCAGCAACTTGCTCCGGCGAATGAGCCAGCTTGACGCCGCCAGCCTTGCCGCGGCCACCGGCGTGGATTTGCGCTTTGACGACGCAAATGTTGGATTTCAGACGTTGGGCAGCTTGGAGCGCTTCTTCCTTAGTGAAAGCAACTTCGCCGCGGGGAGTAGTGACGCCATAACGCGCGAGTATCGCTTTGGCCTGGTACTCGTGAATTTTCATGAAGGTTCTGTGCTTCCGTTCAGGCTTGAAACCGTCAGCCAGTGTTAGAATTTGAGGCTAGTCGAAACATAAAAGTCTACTCGGAACAGGAAACAGGAGCAAGAACACTCAACACACAGGAATGGGCTAGTGCGTCATTTCGCAACGTGGCCCATGGTGCGAAATACTATGGAAATGAAGGGCAAGTGCAAATTAGTGAGCGTGCCTGACCGCGGCTGCGGGAGCAGTGCGCGATGAGCCTGCTTCTGATCCAACGCTTGGAAGGAGGAGGCGCGCTCCCGCGTGGTGACGCGGAAGCATTAATGGAAGAGCTGCTCTCGGGGAGCATCGGTACGCCAGACATTGTGCGCTTGCTGGAGGCGCTGAACCGGCGGCCCGTTCAAGTGCAGGAACTCGCGGGCTTTGCCCAGGTGATGCGGCGGCGCGCTACGCCCGTGTTCGTGGATGGCGACACACGGCCAACGAAGATGGTGGACACCTGCGGAACGGGTGGCGATGCTTCAGGGACATTTAACATTTCGACGGCAGCGGCGATTGTTGCTGCGGCCGCCGGAGCGCGCGTGGCAAAACACGGGAACCGGGCGGCGAGTTCGCAGAGTGGGTCGGCGGACGTGCTCGAAGCGCTGGGGGTGCGGATCGATTTGCCATTCGAGAGGTATGGGCACGCTATCCGCGAGATTGGGATTGGATTTTTGTTTGCGCAGGCGGCTCATAAGGCGACACGGCATGCCACTCCGGCACGAAAACAGATTGGCGTCCGGACGGTGTTCAATCTGCTAGGTCCGTTGACAAATCCTGCCGGCGCGCAAGCGCAAGTGCTCGGGGTTTTCTCAGCAGAGGTAGTTGACTTGGTCGCAGCGACGCTGGCGGAGCTCGGCACGGAGCACGCGTTCGTGGTGCATGGAGCAGGCGGACTGGACGAGATTTCGCTGGCCGGAGAGACGATTGTGGCGGAAGTGCGCGACGGAAAGGTGCGAAAATTCAGCGTGACGCCGGAAGAGTTTGGAGTGCAGCGCGCGCCGCTTGAGGCCATTCGCGGTGGAACGGCGGAGGAAAATGCTGGGCTTATTCGACGAATCTTGGAAGGCGAGGATGGAGCACCTCGCGACATTGTGGTGATCAACACGGCCGCGGCTCTGGTGGCGACAGGCGTCTCTGGAGACTTTCGCGATGCCGCCGGTGTGGCGCGCTCGACCATTGATTGCGGGGCGGCAAGCAAAAAACTGGCGCGTCTTAAAATCTTCACGAATCCGGATAGTCGCTAAAAACCGCAACGGGAGAAACACCTTGAAGAGAATCATAGCCACACTGGCGGCCCTCCTCTCGCCTTGCCTGGCTGCGGGACAGAAGGCCTCACCTCCATCACCCGCGCAGGTGGCACAAGCGGTGCGCGAGTACCGAATGGAGAATGAGGACCGCATCGTACGCGAGTTAAGCGAATTTCTGGCGATTCCCAACGTTGCAAGCGACACACCGAACATCCAGAAAAATGCCGCACATCTTGTCGAGATGTTGGAAGCGCGCGGAATCGAAACGCACCCGCTGCCCGTCACGGGACGCGGACCCGTGGTGTTCGGGAAGCTGATTTCAGCGGAAGCGAAGCGCACCGTGATTTTCTACGCCCACTATGATGGGCAGCCCGTCGATCCCACAGCTTGGACCGATGGTTCGCCATTCGAACCGGTGCTGCGCAGCGCGGCGATTGAAGCGGGAGGAAAACGAATCCCGTTTCCAGCGAGTGGCGCAGGGACGCGCAGCGTTTATAACGACGATTGGCGGATTTACGCGCGGTCGGCTTCCGATGATAAATCGCCCATTGTGGCGCTGCTCGCGGCGCTGGATGCGCTGCGGGTGAAAAGGATTCCGCTGGCGGTGAACCTCAAGGTGATCTTTGAGGGCGAGGAAGAGGCGGGTTCGCCAAATTTGCAGAAAACGCTGGAGCTGCACAAGAATCTGCTGGGCGCGGATCTGCTGGTGACGGCGGACGGTCCGGTGCACCAGAGCGGACGGCCGCTGGTGTTCTTTGGCAACCGGGGCGACATAGGAATTGACCTCACGGTGTACGGTCCGGTGAGAGCGCTGCATAGCGGGCATTACGGAAACTGGGCGCCAAATCCGGCGATGGAATTGTCGCGGCTGCTGGCGTCGATGAAGGACCCGGACGGGCATGTCCTGATTGACGGCTATTACGACGACGTCACGCCGCTGGGCGAAGCGGAGAAGAGAGCGCTTGCGGAAATGCCCGATAACGATGCTGATCTGGAACGTGAATTGGGCATCGCAAAGCCGGAAGGCGGTGGCAAGAAGTTGGTGGAGCTGATTATGGAACCTTCGCTGAACATTCGCGGACTGCGTAGCGCGTATGTCGGCGTACAGGCGCAGAACGTTGTGCCAGATAAGGCGGAAGCGTCTTTGGAAGCGCGTTTAGTGAAGGGCGAGGAGCCAAGGAAGAAGTTCGAACAGATCGCGACGTTCATCGGCAGGCAAGGATTCTTTGTGGTCGATCACGAGCCGGCCACGGAGGAGCGACGGGCGCATGAGCGAATCGCCAAAGTTGTGGACGTGGTGAAAGGTGCTGCGGGTAAGGACACGGTGATCATGCCATCGACCGGGGGCAGCGTGCCGATGTACATTTTCGACGACTTGGGATTGCCGTGGGTGGGCGTGCCGATCGTGAATTACGATAATCACCAGCACAGCTCGGATGAGAATTTGCGGCTGGGCCATTTTTGGCGCGGGATGGAGATTTACGGGGCAATTTTGGCGGATTTGAATTGGTAGGAAGAAAACAAACGCGGAGACAGTAGAGAACGCAGAGAAGAGCGGAAATGCCTGCCAATCAAAGAGAAAGAAAATTCCGAAGAAGCTGCTTGCCGGAATCGGTGAGGACGGATTCGGGGTGGAACTGCACGCCTTCGATCTTGTGGTGGCGGTGACGAAGGCCCATGATGATGCCATCATTGGTTTCGGCGGTGATGGAGAGCTCCCGCGGCAGAGATTTCCTTTCAACGATCAGAGAGTGGTAGCGCGTGGCGGTGAACGGATCGGGCAGCTTGCGGAAAATGTTCTTACCGTCGTGATGAATCTGGCTGGTCTTGCCGTGGAAAAGTTTTGGGGCGCGAATGATTTTTCCGCCAAAAGCGGCGCCGATGGCCTGGTGTCCGAGACAAACACCGAGGATGGGGAATTTTCCGGCGAGGCGTTCGATGAGTTCGACGGAGATGCCAGCTTCTTGAGGCGTGCAAGGACCCGGAGAAATCACAATGCGCTCGGGCTTGCGGCGTGCAATTTCCTCGACGGTGATTTTGTCGTTGCGATGCACTTCGACGGTGCAACCAAGTTCGCCGAGATACTGCGCGAGGTTGTAGGTAAACGAGTCGTAGTTGTCCAGCAGCAGAATCATCGTTACTTCCCTGGCCCCCTTCCCCGTGCCGCTGCTTCCAAGGCCGTCAACAAAGCCTTGGATTTGTTGACGCTCTCTTGATGTTCGCCCTCTGGCGTGGAATCCGCAACTATGCCGCCACCTGCCTGGACGTAGGCCACACCATTTTTCACCACCATCGTGCGGAGCGCGATGCAGGAATCGAGGTTGCCTGCAAAATCGAGGTAAAGAATACCGCCGGCGTAAATGCCGCGGCGAGTGCGCTCGAGTTCCTCGATGATTTCCATGGCGCGCACTTTGGGTGCGCCGGAAACGGTCCCTGCCGGAAAGCAAGCCATCAAGGCGTCAAAGCAATCGACATCCTCGCGTAGGCGACCGCGCAGGCTTGAAACAATATGCATGACGTGCGAGTAGCGCTCGACGGTAAGGAGCTTCTCTACTTTCACCGTGCCGTACTCGCAGACGCGGCCGAGGTCGTTGCGGCCGAGATCGACGAGCATGATGTGCTCGGCGCGTTCTTTTTCACTGGCGAGCATTTCACGCTCGAGGCGCTGATCTTCGGCTTCATCTTTGCCGCGCGGCCGCGTGCCAGCGATGGGCCTGTAGAAAACGTCGCGGCCCTGCACCTTGACGAGCATCTCCGGTGAGCTGCCGACGACGGCAACGTCATTGAGTTGAAGACAGAAAAGATAGGGCGAGGGATTCAGCGCGCGCAACTGGCGATAGACTTCAAACGGATTCGCTTGTGTTTTTACGGAAAAACGCTGGCTCAACACAACCTGGAAAATGTCGCCCGCGCGGATGTATTGCTTGGCCTTGCGAACGACGTCCAGGTATTCCGGGCGGTGGAAATTCGAACTAACTTTCACGGACGCGCGTTTGGAAGGTTTTGAAGGCATCGTCGGGCGCTCCGCGGCAACTGGTAGTTCGAGAAGCTGGCGCGTTTTCTTGATTTCGCGGACCGCCGCGTCATATTTCGCGCGCAGGCTGCCATGGCCCTCGGTGAAAACGTTGCGGACAATCCACAAGCGGTGCTGGACGTGATCGAATGCGATGAGGCCGTGATAGAACATCAGCACCGCATCGTAAAGACCGATCTCGTCGCGCAAGCGTTTGGGTAAACGCTCGATGAGGCGCACCATGTCGTAACTGAAGTAGCCGATGGCGCCGGCGATCAGCGGCGGCAGGCAGGGAAGCCGCACGGGGCGGAAACGCTCGACGCGCTCCCGGAGGAAAGAGATGGGATCGCGCTCTTCCCAGATGATGCGGTCGCGGCTTTCCAGGACGCAAGCGCCGTTCCCATAGCGGAAAACTTCCTCGGGATGAGCACCGGCAAAAGTATAGCGGGCGATTTTTTCACCGCCCTCAACACTTTCCAGGAGAAAGGAGTAGCGCGCACTTTGCGCGATGCGCAGGTAGGCACTGACCGGCGTGAGCAGGTCCGCGGAAAATACGTCGTACACCGGGAGGAGATTTCCCTGTTTCGCGAGGCGCTGGAACTCTTGGAAGTCTGGCTGAATCATGGATGAAAGAGTCTACGGCCCGGCATCGAAACCCCAAAGTAGAAATAACGTTTGCTTAATAAGCGTGATTGGCGACTTTTTGCCGCGTCAAAGGAAGAGAAATTAAGAACGCCATCGCAGGGCGGAAAGGACAGCGCGGCGCATGACAGCTTCAGGAGCGCGCTTGCCGGTCCAGATTTCCCATTGCGCGAAGCCTTGCGCCAGAAACATGTTCACCCCGGACACCGTGGCCATCCCCTTTTGCGCCGCAATCTCCAAGAGCTTGGTTCTCTCGGGGCGGTAAATGAGATCCATGACGATGCGACATTGTAACTCACGAGCCGACAAAGGGGAAATGCCTTCGTGAGGATGCATGCCGATGGGTGTGGCGTTTAAGAGGGCGTCAAAGGATTCCTTACATAGCGCGCGTCGAGAAACCACTTCCCCGCCAGCCGCGCGCGCCAATTCTCTCGCAGCGCTTTCGCGGCGGGCGCAGATAAAGACCTGCGCTCCGGCTCGCGAGAGAGCGAACGCGGCGGCTCTTGCTGAACCGCCAGCTCCGAAGATCAGCACCCGGCTGCCTTGAATGCGCAGTTTCTTTTGCAGCGCGCGCAATATGCCGACATAATCCGTGTTGCAACCATACAACGAGCCATCCCGCCGCACCACCACGGTGTTGACTGCGCCAATCTCAGCGGCCAATGGCTCGCATTCTTTCAAATGTCTCAAGATGGTCTGCTTGTGCGGAATGGTGACGCTGAATCCGCAGATTCCAAATTCGGAGATGGCTTTCAGGAAATCGCCGAGTTGATGCACCAGAAAGGGAAGGTAAACGGCATTCATGTGACGCGCCACAAACCCTGTGTTGTGCAACAGCGGTGAGAGCGAGTGGCCGATGGGATGGCCAATCACGCCATAAACCCGCGTCCCTCGCGTAAGCAAGTGCGCGCGGTAGAGCTCAAGCACTTCCTCGAGAGAAACCTGGCCGGGCCCCGTCGCCTCCGCAACCGGCGCATAGGCGAGTTCGCTGCCTTCGCGCAGGGCCAGAAGACGCGCAGGCAGCCCTACGTCTCCCATGGGTACAGCCACAAAGTTTCGGGAGCCCCGGGCCAACTTCAAAAGGCGAACGCTGTCGGCGATGGTCTTGGCCTGAGCTGCAATCTTCACGGCATCTACCAGACCATGCCGCGCGACGACGATGTTTCGAGGCAGGTTTGGGGTGCGTTCAAAATCATGAATCGAGAGCAGGATCCGAGGGGGCACGGGATAGGCGCGCAGGAACCCTTCCGGCAGCTCGCAGAAAGTTTCCATCTCGATATCGCACCACTCGCAGCCCGCGTCCCGGGCCTGGGTGAGCCAGTAGAGTTGGCGGGCGATATCTCCTGTGAATCTGCCGCCCCCCTCTTTGCGGCGGCAAGTGGCAAGGAAAGTGGCGCTTGCGGACTTGTGCTTCTTCAGCCAGCACAGGAATTGGGCACGCTCGGCATCGCTTTTCAGCCAATCGAGGCGTGCTTCGACGGTCCGCGCGCTTCGCAGAGCCGTCCGCACTTGGCGGGACATTTCCGCCGCCGTCGACGCCGCTGCGACCGCACAAATCCGCCGGATTCCCCAGCCAAAGAGAGCCAACCCCCCACCCCAAGCTGCAAGCTACTGAAAAGACAGCTTCTAGTACCCGTCCAACTCATCCAAGAGCGGTTCCATTCGATTCCGTCCCTAGGCAATCAGACGGTTTCCGAGGCTTCCCAAAAAGCAAAAACCAAGGAGATGTAAAGCAACCCTCGGCTAGCGGTTGACGCCGAGGGCGCGCCTTGATAGTTTCGCTTAGAAACGTCCTCACACGGCCAGTTGGGCGTGTCTTCGAAGGAGTCTTGGAAAATGCGCACGAGAATAGCGGCTTTGTCCCTGATGGCGATGCTAGGTGCAGCGGCGGTTTCGGCACAAGAAATTCGGACCGCTCCGAAGGTAATCACCGCGCCCGACTACAACATGGTCAACTGCTCGGGTTTTGTGACGGACCAAAAAGTCTCCGAGGAATTCCGGCTCGTCTCCGGGGAGCAATCGAATTATAAGCTGACCTTTACCGGTGGCGACTATGTGTATATCAACCGCGGACAGGACAAGGGCGTCCGTGTGGGCGACCGGTTTTTTGTAGTGAGAGCGGATGATTACGTCGGCAGAACGCAGTGGTTCAAGTGGCAGGACAAGTTGATGAGGGCTATGGGCACCCAGTATATCGATGCGGGGCAAGTTCGCGTGGTCAACGTCCAGCCGAAAGTTGCCATCGCCCAGATCATCTTCTCCTGCGACTATATGCAACGCGGAGACATTGTTCTGCCTTACCAGGAACGCCCGATTCCACCTTTCAAGGAAGCCGCTACTTTTGATCATTTTGCGCCGGTGAGCGGCAAGCCTATGGCGATGGTCGTCGCTGGAAAGGACCATTCCGCGGCCTTGGGAAAGAACAGCACGGTATACATAAACTTGGGCTCCAACCAAGGCGTCAAGTTTGGCGACTATTTCCGCATCTTCCGCTATCAGGGCTCGACGGCCGAGACTGTGCCGCAAACCAAGGACTATCAATTCACAATGTACGGGTTTGGGAGTGCGCCGCAGCGTTATAGTTGGAACGACTTGCCCCGCGAGATCCTTGGCGAGGGCATCGTGTTCAGTGTCAGCCGCAACTCGTCCACGGTGATGATCACGGTCAGTTCCTCTGAGATTTACGCCGGGGACTACGTCGAAATCGAGTAAAAACCCAACAACTCGGCGAATGGTTCAGGCCCGCGTGTCTTTCCCGCGCGGGCTTTTTTCATACGAGTCCCCCGGCAACAAGGGGCGCTCGCGGAACGAGGAAGGATCAGCCTTTCCTGGAAGATGAAGTCTCCGAAAAAACCTCGCAGGTAAATCCATAAATGCGCGTTTCCGGGTCTTTCCACGCGTCTCGCGTCAAGCCGGCCTTTCTGGAAGTTTCCTCGAGAAATTGTTCACGAGTCAACCGATGTTCGATGGCCACCTTTGGCAGAAGCAAGCCACGCTGTGCGTGATTAACGATCAAGAGTCCGTGGCGTCCGAGTTCGACAGCTTCTGGAAGAATTGGCTCCAAAGGGGAAAGCAAGGATATCTCGATGCTCATCTCCTCGAGTTGGGACGCTTTCAAGGGTGAGAATCGAGGGTCCTCCAAGGCGGCGCTAACTGCACACCGCACGATGGCCTCTCCCAAGGATTCACCAGGTTCGGTCACGCCGATGCATCCCTGCAGGTTTCCCCGCACGTGAAGGGTGACAAACACACCCGCGCGCTGGGAGAAAATTCCTTCGCGCGGGATTACGTCGGGGAGTTTGCGGTGCAGGACGGCATCGCGAATCGCCTGGCGGGCCAATTCCAGCGCGGCTCGCTGGTCCGCTTCAGAGAGGCACGGCATCCTGAGGCTTCTTGCGGGCTTCGAGCATGCGCAACTTGCGCCGTTGCTTGATACTATCGTCAACGTGGCTCCAGAAACGCAGGAAATACTGCGCGGCAGACACCAGTGCGCTAATTACCACCAGCCACATGAGGGCCAGACCCAAAAGGTTAAGCGATGGGTGCCTGGCAGCTACGATCACGATCGCCACCGCGCACACCTGCAGGACCATTTTTGTTTTGCCGAGAGTGGATGCCTCAATCGTAAACCCTTCCGCGGAGGCAATGTTTCGCAGGCCTAGGACGGTGAATTCACGACCAATGATGATCACCACCATCCAGGCATTGACAAGGTGCATGTCCACGAGGGCGATGAACGCTGCGGAAATCAGCAGTTTGTCGGCGATAGGGTCGAGAAGAATGCCCAGCGTGGTCACTTGCAGGCGCCTGCGAGCCAAGTACCCATCCGCCCAGTCCGTTGCCGCTGCCAGCAGCAGGATCAGCACTCCCCAGACTTCGAAATGGATGGTGAAGCCGAACATCTCCACCGTCGGGCTGCGCGTAAGGAGAATCACGATGAGCACGGGAACGAAGAATATACGCAGCAACGTCAGTGAATTCGGAAGATTCATGGGCGAATGAGGGCGAGGCGCAGCCCCGCGGCTTCAGCCACCCCAGTTTCACTATAGACTTCGGCAAAAGAGGCGTCAACACGTCCAGGTACCTGCGGTACCTGCGTACCTGCCAAGGCGATGCGAGATCTTGAATTGTCTATGCCAAACCTGGCCATGGGGCGCCCTCCTGGCATCGACGGGGATGGCCAACCGAAGAATCGCCCAAGAACTGGAGACCAGTCGCCCGACGGTGATCCTCTGGCGGCAACGGTTCCAGGAGGGCGGGCCAGCAGCGCTGGTCGAGGATGCCCCCGGCCGCGGTCGGAAGCCGCAGATTACGACTCAGAAGATCAAGCAAATCGTCGAGGCCACGCTGCAGAGCAAGCCCAGGCGGCGACCCACTGGAGCGTACGGACCATGGCCGCGGCGCAAGGAGTGAGTCCGGCCACGGTGCAACGCATCTGGGATGCCCATGGCCTGGAACCGCATCGGACCGGAAATTTCAAGCTCTCGCGGGACAAACGCTTCGTGGAGAAGTTGACCGATGTGGTGGGTCTGTATCTGAATCCTCCGGACAAGGCCTTGGTGCGATGCGTTGATGAAAAAAGCCAGATGCAAGCCCTGGATCGCGCGCAACCGGGACTACCGATGAAGAAGGGCCGATGCGGAACCATGACACAGGACTATAAGCGCCACGGAACCACCACGCTGTTCGCGGCACTGAACGTTCTCGAAGGGACGGTGGTCGGCGAGTGCATGCCACGCCACCGCCATCAGGAGTTTCTGCGATTCTTGCGGCGACTGGACCATGAGTTTCCCCCGGACTTGGATCTGCATCTGATCCTGGATAACTATGGGACGCACAAGGGGACGCACAAGCATCCCAAAGTGAAGAACTGGCTGGCCAAACACCGCCGCTTTCAACTGCACTTCACGCCCACCAGTTCCTCCTGGCTCAATCTCGTGGAGCGCTGGTTTGGCAAGCTCACGGACAAACGCATTCGCCGTGGGACTTTCTTCAGTGTGAAGGAATTGAGACGGGCGATCGAAGAGTATCTTTTAGAGACCGCCCACTAGGTACTAGATACCGGGTGGTTAACGGCTCCGTTGTGTTGAATGAGGATGAACTTTTGCCGAACGGGTTAAGGAAATTGCTGCAAGACTGTGCAAATTTGCTGGGGAGGGACAACGACGACGAAGAGCAAGAATTAGCACTGTTGGCGGAGATGAACACCGATAACTCCTTGCATGTCATTAGGTTACTGACTGGCAAGAAAGCGGACCCCCGGTGACCTTGCGAGCATACGGGTTTCCGCCGCAAACTTGGAATTGTAGTTTCCACAACGTTTTCCACAGGCCGTCCTGATCCCAGGGCGCTTAGGCGCCCGCGCTCCAAGTGCCCCAAAATGAACGACTAACGCGATTTTGAGCTGTTTACTCTGATGTTTATTTATCAAAAGGCGGCAAGGGCGTCAGATGGCTCGTGGTCCGCGAAGCAGCCGCACCGGAAGCAGAAAGAGCGCGCTGATCAGGCTCAAGACACCATGGACGGCGATACCGAAGATGCGCAAGGGAAGAGTCAGAAGCCAAACGATAGGGTAAACGACCAGGGCCAGCAACGCGATGGGCCAACACAGAACAAACAAAATGCACCACAGAAAGAACGCAGCCATGGCAACCTCGCTGGGAAGTTCAAGACCCGCTTGCACACACTTACTCGGATTTCCCACCATTCACTTGTCACTACGAAAGAGAAGGCTGAAAAGTTCCTTCCACTTTGTAGTCGTCGAGCCGCAGTCGCTTTGCGACCGACGAGGGAATCTCAGCATCAAGCCGCATGTGCGAATCGTCGATCTCCGAATGCAGGACGCGCCCCAGGGCGTGAATCATTGCCAGCGTTCGACCTTCGGCCAGCGGTAGCCGGATGGAAAGCGTGAGAAGAGGATCGACAGGCATGACCGTGTCCATTCGCCGCAAGAGTTGAGCGATCCCTTGGCCCGTCAGCGCGGATACCAGCACGGGTGCACCCTCGCCTGCTCTGGCCACGCTCGCCTCCAGGGTTTCCCGTTCCTCGAGACTGAGGCGATCCACCTTGTTCAGTACGTGCAGACGAGGCCGGTCAGCAACGTCCAGTTCACGCAAAATCTTCTCGACATCCTCGTCGAGCTCTTCATGATGAGGGTTCGACACGTCGCTGACATGCAGAATCAGCGCGGTCTCTTGGACTTCTTCCAGCGTGGCGCGGAACGCGGTCAGTAGGCCTTTCGGCAGATCGCGAATAAAGCCGACAGTATCGGCGAGGAGCACTCGGCGATTCGACAAAAGGCGAATCGCGCGGATCGTCGGGTCGAGCGTCGCGAACATCTTCGAAGAAACCAGGACCTCAGCACGGCTAAGCGCATTGAACAAAGTGGACTTGCCGGCATTGGTGTACCCCACCAGCGCAATGGTTCCCAGCGGAACCGCATTGCGAGCTTCGCGGCGCAGCGCCCGCTGCTTGCGCACTTCGTCGATGCTGGCCTGGATCTTGCGCACGCGCTCGCGAATCCGGCGGCGGTCGGTTTCCAGTTTTTTCTCCCCAGGGCCGCGAACGCCGATTCGTCCTGCCCCGCCTCCCGCCCCACCAGCGCCACCACCCCCGCTCTTGCCGCCTAGACGGGACATCGCCGTGCCTTTCCCGGTCAAGCGCGGCAGTAAGTAATTCAACTGCGCCAACTCCACCTGCAACTGACCTTCGCGGCTTCGCGCGTGGCGCGCGAAAATGTCGAGAATAAGCTGCGTGCGGTCGATCACGCGGCGATCCGTGGCCGACTCGATGTTCCGCTGCTGCACGGGAGAAAGGTTGCTATCGAAAATAATGAGCGGCGCTTTGTGCGCTGTGGCTTCAGCGCGAATTTCGTCCAGCTTGCCGCGTCCGACGAGCGTGGCAGGATCCGCCGCTTCACGCAACTGGAAGACAGTCCCGGCAACCTCCGCCCCAGCGCTGCGGGCCAGCTCAACCAATTCGGAAAGAGACTCGCGGCCCTGGTCGCCCATGGGCATGCCGGGAAACCGGGGTGCACGCTTCCATCCCACGCCGACGAGCAAGGCGCGTTCTGCAGTCGAGACTTTATGCTGTGTTTTCATCACGGCAGCAGGCCGGGAGTCACGATGGGATCTTGTACTTTCTTGGTGCAATCCATCCGAAACGAAATTATACACCCCTCTCGCCTGCCCCGCGACTTACTTCCACGTCTTGCGATTGCAGGAGCCGCAAGACGCTGGCTTGTATTTCCGGATCATCGCCAAAACCCGGGAACCATTGGACGCCAGAATCTTTTCGAAACCAGGTGAGCTGGCGCTTGGCATAACGTCGCGTAGCTTGCTGGATGGCCTCGCGCGCATGCTGTAGTGTTAATTCGTTTCGCAAAACGGCGCGCAATTCGCGGTAACCGATAAAGTCAAACGGTTTTGCATTTTCATCCAAACCACTTTTGAGCAATTCTTGCGCTTCCTGCAGCCATCCTTGTTCGAGCATGGAGGCCGTGCGCGCATGGATTCGCTCATAGAGCTTTTCGCGCGGGGGCATCAAGCCAATCTTCACCGCTCGCCAACCTTCAAGCGGTTTGCGGCCCAGGCGATGCACCTCCGAAATGGGTTTGCGCGCCAGCAAGCAAACTTCGATGGCACGAATCTGCTTTTGTTCATCTGCGGGAGAAATTTTATGCGCGGCTTGCGGATCGAGCCGCTTCAAGATGCGGTGCAAATGGCCAGCCGGATGCTCCTCGGCGCTGGCGCGCAACCGCTCGCGCAATTCCTCTGAGCGTTGCGGAATGTCCGCGAGGCCCTCAAGCAACGCGCGTAAGTACAATCCCGTACCGACCGTTAGGATTGGCACGCGTTTTCGATGCCGCAAGTCCTCCAGAACCGCTAACGCCCGTTCGCGGTAGCCACCGGCCGTGGCGAATTCATGAGGAGCGAGAACATCAATCAAGTGATGCGGCACGCCGCGCCGCTCCGTAAGGTGTGGTTTGGCGGTGCCAATGTCAAAGCCGCGGTAGAGCTGCGTGGAATCGCATGCGACGACTTCTCCATCGAGCTGCTTCGCCAGCCAGACTCCCAATGCGGATTTGCCCGATGCCGTCGGTCCCACGATGGCAACGAGAAATAGCTGCGAGTTTTCCGGATTCATCGAAACAGGAGGTGCCGCACCCGGGCAAAAACAAAGAGCAGCACAAAGAGCGCAAGGAGAAGACTGCCAATAATTTGCTGGCGCCGGAGCTTCATTGGTAGGCGGCTTCGATGGGCAAATTGTACAGGAAAATAAACCGCAGCTCGATGAATGGCCCGCTGAAAGCCGGCGGCAGCGGTTCAAAAGGGTTCGAAGAACGAATGGCGGACACTGCTGCCCGGTCCAAAGGTTCCTTACCCGAACTCATGATCCGCACGGGCTCGCCATCGGGAACCGAACCGTTCTTCATGATGCGGAATTGCAAGGCCACGCGGCCTCGGTCCCCCAACATGGCCGATTCCGGCATGACCGCGTACCAATTGCGGCGCACCGCCGCGACGACACGATTCATGTAGTCGCTGAAATCCACACCCTCGGTCGGCGTCAGGATTTCGTAACCGTTTCCGAATGTGCCCCCCGAACCTTGTGATCCACCGGCACCCCCGTTGAGTCCACCGCCAGAATGCGGCATCGGGCCACTGTACAGGGCAGAACGCCCGCCCGAGGTGGGCGCCTTGGCGGTTTCGCGGATGGTGTCCTGCAGCGAGCGGTTAAGCGAATTCTTCGGCAAAATCAGGCCGCGCCGCGGCGAGGGAGAATCCGGTGCTTCCAGCTTCAGCGCGGGTTTCGGCGCGTCGGTTTTGGGTACGGGAGCACTCGGCTGCGGGTCTGGTACGGGCGTATTTGTCTTCGGCACGGGAGCGCTAGGCAATTCTTTCACCGGCCGCTCGGGCGCGGGCGCAGGCTGGGGCTCAGGAGGCGCAACTTCCCGCAGTATGCGCGGGTCCAGGTGCACCTTTGGCTGGGGTGCCAGCGGGCGTGCTGGAGGCTTATAGGGCTCGAACGCTCCAGGAGGGAGCAGCAGCTTCAATTGATTGCGCGCGAGCTCGATTTCCTCCTGCGTCGGCGCGTGCGCAGGGAAGAATTTCGATTGCAACAAAATCACGGAGATGAGCAGGATGTGAAAAACGACGGACGAGGCTCGCGTCGCAATTTGCCACCTCCCGCTCTCCTCCTTTTGCTCGGGAATGGCCAGTTGCACTTCGCCGGTCATGAAAATGTCACGGCCGACCAAATCCACAGGAGGCGGAAGGGTCATTGGCTCAATGACTGCAGGAGGAGCGGCGCCAACGGGCACGGTGATGCGTTGGTCCAAATCCGTGGGCTGTAGTGGCACCGAAAGGTCTTCCCGAACGCCGTAGGCTTCACGGCTTACGTCGCGCGGGACCACCACACGCGCGGCAATGGACTCGAGTGGCAGATCCGGGGGAATGGTGGATTGCCCGTTCAACGGCACGATGGGCAGCGTGGCCGGCACGAGCGTGCGTTCGTCCATGGTGGTGGGGCGGCGGCGTTGCGTGACCGCATCAGGAGCTGGTGGACGAGCCCCGATCGGAACCAGGAAACGAGGGATCATGTTGTCGCATTTTCGCGTGCGGCTACTGCTTCTGGTTGGACGCGCGCCGCGTGCTCCTGGATGCTTGCCATTACGCGTCCGGCCAAGGCCAGGGCTGCGCGTCCGGCGGCGCCGTTCGTCGGTGGCTCCTTGCGCGTTCGCATGGCCTCCACAAAGGCTTCTAGTTCCGCCTGCAGGGGTTCCACCACCGGAGCATTCAGCTTTTCAAACCCAAATTCCGGCTGCGGGCCCGCTTTTTTCACTCCAATGCGGAGGGCGTCGCGCCGCGTGTAGTCCAGGGAAATGTACTCATGCTGCTGGAAGAAGCGCATTTTGCGCACGCGTTCGGTGGAGACGCGGCTCGCGGTAACGTTGGCCACGGCCCCGCCTGCAAATTCCAGCCGCGCATGGGCAATATCCACTTTGTCCGTTAACACGGGTATCCCGACAGCCTTTACTTCCGTCACGGGCTCGTTGACCAATGCCAGTAGAATGTCCAGATCATGAATCATCAAATCATAGATTACGTCCACGTCCAGGCTGCGTGGCGTGAATACACCCAATCGGTGAACTTCGAAAAACAGCGGGCGGTTCAGGATCGGCTCCACGGCACGCACCGCGGGATTAAAGCGTTCGACATGGCCCACTTGTAGGATACGCTTGTTCTTCCTTGCGGCCTCGAGGAGCGCATCAGCCTCCGCCAAATCCACGGCCATTGGCTTTTCTACCAAAACGTCCAGTCCCATTTCCAGCAGCCGGCATCCCACTTGCGCATGGGCGACGGTTGGCACCGCGACACTCACCGCATCTGCGCGTCCCTGCAATTCCTCAAGACTTTGGAACGCCGGCGCTTGAAATTCCTTCGCAACCGCCGAGGCGCGCTGGATATTCTGGTCGTAAAAGCCAACCAACTCCACGCCGCTGAGTCCGTGATACACGCGCGCGTGATTGCGTCCGAACTCGCCGGTTCCCACGACGGCGACACGCGTTTTCTTTGGTTCTGCCGCCGCGCTCATTCTTTGTTGATTCCCCTGGTTGCGCCGTTTGGTTCCGCTACAGCCGCGGGAGCAAACGCCTGGATGGCGATTCCTACCGCATCCGCCAGCTCAATCAGTTTGGCTTTGTCAAAAAGGAGCGTACGTGCTGCGTCCACTGCCAAAGCGGTGGCCCCGGCACTTCTCATTTGTTCGACGGTAGGTAAACCAACCACAGGTACATCGAAGCGCATGTCCTGTGCCGGTTTGCTCACTTTTACGACCACCAGGGGCTTGCCGGCAGCGATGCGCCCCGCTCGCACGATGACTTCATCCGTGCCTTCCATGGCCTCTACCGCAACGCAAGCATGATCGGCAATCACTACGGTCTGACCGATGTCCATTCCTGCAATTTGCTGCGCAAGTCCGCGCCCGTACGCAATATCTTCAGCCTCATGCTCATTTGGTGCGCGGCGCGTGAGCACGCCGGCCTCTGGAAGGAGCGGTTTCAGGAAAACTGTCGAATCTACCAACCGTATCCCTTCGCCTTCGAGGACGCGTGCCACCGCCCCAATCAGCGCGTCGGTATTCTTGCGCGGCAGCGAGAACAGCAATTTCGCCAGCTTCCAATCCGGCCGAATCGAACTGAAGATCTTATTGTGCTTTACTTGTCCGGCCATCACCGCCTGCGTCACGCCTTCCTGATGCATTAAATCGATCGTCTTGCTTAGCTCGCCGAGGCCTACCCAGTGCACGCGTTTCGCAGCTTTCTCCAACTCTGGCGAAGCTTCTTCCTTGAGCGCGATGACCGCCATATCGATTCCTTGGCTGCGCGCCCCCTCGAGCACCAGGAACGGGAATCGTCCGTTTCCCGCAATCAGTCCCCAGCTTGTCGTATTAGTGTTCGCGTCCGGCATGAAATGGGTAGCCTGTTTACTTCACAATGCCGCGTTCGGCACTTTCAATAAACTGGATCAATTCCCGCACGTCCGCCGAATCACTCAGCGTTTTCTTCATTTCGTCCAATGCCTGCGAGGTATTTAACTTCGACCGTAGGAGCAGCCGATAAGCGCCCTTCAGCGCCTGCAAGCGCTCCGGCGAAAACCCTTTGCGCTCCAGACCAATCGTGTTGATGCCGAAGCTCTTCGTCTCGCGCTCGGTCACCACCTTCGAGAACGGCGGCACATCCTGGGTAATCACCGTCGACGCGCCGATGTAAGCGTAGCGCCCAATCCGGCAAAACTGATGCACCGGGCAAAAGGCACCGACGGTTGCATAATCTTCCACAGTCACATGCCCCGCCAATGTCGCTCCGTTCACAAACAGCGTATGGCTCCCAAGTTGACAATCAGCCGCCCTTCTGCGTGCCCCGGCTCACCGTCACGTACTCACGGAAATTGTTTCCATCGCCTGCAACCAGTTCAACGCGCTCACCTCGAAACGTGTAGTCCTGCGGATCGCCGCCAATCACACAGAAGGCATGAAAAACATTGTTCTTGCCAAATCGCGATGGTCCCTGAACCACCGCATGCGCGTGCAACACGCAGCCTTCGCCCAATTCCACGTCTTCGCCCACCACGGCATAGGCACCAACCCGAACGCCTTCTCCCAGCTTTGCGCTTGCTGCGACGGTGGCTTGCCGATGAATCTCGGGTTTGGTCATTTTGCGGATTTTTCCGCCTGGGCGGCCGGCCCGCGGTCCACCATTTTGCACATTAGCGTAGCCTCAGCAGCCAGCTGGCCGTTCACCGTCGCTCGCCCCTCCAGCTTGCAGAAATCGCCGCGCCACGAAATCACTTTCATCTCCACTCGCAATTGATCCCCCGGCACGACCGGCCGGCGGAACCGCGCCCCATCTACCGCCGCAAAATACAGCAGCTTCTTTTCGCGGTCGGGAACTTCCTGAAGCAGCAACAATCCCCCCGTTTGCGCCATGGATTCGATGATCAGCACGCCCGGCATCACCGGCGTGCCTGGAAAATGCCCCTGGAAGTAAGCCTCGTTGATGGTCACGTTTTTCACGCCCACAATGCTTTTCAGCCGCTCCATCTCCACGATGGCATCCACGAACAGAAACGGGTAGCGGTGCGGCAGAATCTTCTGTATTTCCACAACGTCCATGATCATTCGCGGTCTCCGTAGCCGCACACCCGCTCGGCGGCGCCTGGCACGTTCCCGGGAAAACTTCAATTATAAGCGAACCGCCGCGGCTGCGATACGCGCACTTCTGGCAACGTTAAGCACGGACTAGCGCTTTTCGCGAGCCCGCGCCCCAACCCGGGACACGCCTTGTAAGTTGCTCTCCTTTCAGGGCGCTGCTAGCATGTCCGCGCCATGGCGGACTCCCCCTTGCCCTTGGAGTTTCTCCGCGCTTCACAGCCGCGCCTGCCGGAAATGCTTCGGGTTCTGCGGCGCTTTGTAACCGCGGAATCGCCCAGCCTCGAGAAAGCCGCTGCGGACCGTTGCTGTAGTGTCATCGCCAAAGAGTGGCGAAGACCGGGCGTCCGCATCGAGCGCATCCCGCAAGAACACCGCGGCGAGCACCTTCGTGTAACCTACGCCCCCAATAAATCTCGCCCCTCCGGCCAACTCCTCGTGCTGGGCCACTACGACACTGTCTATTCCACCGGAACTTTGCAGAAAATGCCCTTCCGCATCTCCGGTGGCAAAGCCTACGGTCCAGGGGTCTTCGACATGAAAGCGGGCATCGTCCAAGCGCTTTTTGCGTTACAAGCGCTTCAGCAGGCCAGACTTCGTTTGCAGAAACAAATCGTCTTTCTCTGGACTTCCGACGAGGAAATCGGCAGCAAATCTTCGTGCAAACTCATCGAAGCCGAAGCGCGCCGCAGCGATGGGGTCTTCGTCCTGGAACCGTCCTTTGGCCCGCGCGGCCTTCTGAAGACCGCGCGCAAAGGCGTCGGTGAAGCTGAATTGATCGTGCTAGGCCGCGCTTCCCATGCCGGCCTGGCTGCCGAGGAAGGCATCAATGCCATCCATGAACTGGCGACGCAGCTTACGCGCATCGAGAAGTGGAACGACGCCCGGCGCGGCGTCAGCGTCAACGCCGACATCATCGCAGGCGGCACGCGCACCAATGTCATTGCCGAGCGCGCCCGCGCCATTCTCGATTTGCGGGCGCTGCGAACTTCCGACATGCGCGACATCGAACGCCGCCTGCATGCCCTGCGCTCTGTTCATAGCGGCGCAAGACTGAAGGTCACCGGCGGTTTCGACCGCCCTCCGCTTGAACGCCAAATGTGCGCAGCCCTCTTTGCGCGAGCGAAGTCCCTCGCCGAGCAAATGAATCTGACTTTAGGCGAATGCACCGCAGGCGGCGGCTCCGACGGAAACTTTACCGGCGCTCTCGGCATACCCACGCTCGACGGTCTTGGCGCCGTCGGCGATGGCGCGCATTCCAATCACGAGTACGTCCTCATTCGCACCATGCCCGCCCGCGCCGCACTTCTGGCCGCTCTTCTAGCCACGTGTTAAGGCAAAACAAAGCCTGTAAATGGAAACTGGGATTGAAGATTGGCAGAAGCGTAGTCACACAGCTTTTAATGCACGCAGTTCTTTCGCAGATACGCGACAGTGGATTCCATCAAATCGCTGTAGTCACTATGCAGCACTTCGCGCAACGCCTGCTCAGTGGCCATGCCCGAGCCGATGCGGTCTAGAATGCGTTCCATATCGGTTATTCCGTCCGTCTGGATGATGTATTCCATGTTGGCAAGCGCCCAGGCATACGCATACTGCGCCGTGTCGCGATCGAAGCGAGTCCACGGGCCTTCCAACCGGCCTAGCGGAACGGAATGCTTTTCATCAAAAATCTGCACCAAGGCCGCAGCGTCATCGCCGCTGCGGTACCCTTCCACCCACTCGGCCAGCCCTTCCTGAATCCACGTCGGCGCGCGATTCGCGCAACTAGCTGCCAGCCCCATGCAAGCGCTTTTCGTCTTCTGCGCAACGAAGCTGTGCGTCAACTCGTGCTTCAGCGAGCGCGACAATTCCCCGTCCACGGACGTCAGGCCCCGCACCGGAACGCGAATCCGTCCATCGTACAGGGCACCCGACCACGAGGGCGCCCTGGTGATATCCCGAAACGCCTCATCGGTGTAGAGAACCACGCCGATCGATTCCGGCGGCGTATAGTTCAGCTCGGATTCAATCGCCGAAAAATGCGCCTCCAGCGTGCGCAGCACATCGCGCGCCAGCCCTGGTTCGGCCGCGCCGTTGTACTTCAATTTGAAATGAGCGCTCTCGTTTTCTTTGTAACTTTCCTCTTCCTTCTTGTCGCGCAGGGCCGCTTCCAACGCGGCTTGCAATTCTTTGTCGGGATGCAACGCTAAGGCGTGCTTCCATTCGGCCACCGCCTCATCGAGTTGGTTCAAGCCGTAGTAAGCCCAGCCCGCGAGCTTCGAGACATCGGGATTGTCCGGCACAAAGCGCTTAGCCCGGTCCAGGTAATCCAAGGCCTGCTTGTATTCGTTCCGCCGCAGGTAAATGTACGCCACGTTCATCAGCAGCGCCGGCTCGTCCGGCGCGTAGGTCACGGCAGTGCGCTCGTCGGACAGCGCGTGCTCCAGGTCGCCGCGTGACAGTTCAAAGATCGCCGCAGCGTGATGGCCCAAGGCCGCATTGAAATTCGCTCGCGCATGCCCCTGCCGGGCTTCGCTCTCCAACTTCCCAATGTATTCGCGATCGATGGACCCCTCGCGCACCGCGGCCCGCTGAATATCTTCCCTTCCAATCACGGGACGGACCTCCGGCGTCGTGATGGTCAGATTGGCCGTAGCATCTCCCGGCGGCCCCGAAGTGGCCGCGAATCCCCCTTTTTCAATGCGGTCCACGATGGACTTCGGCAGGCTCAACTCACCGGCAGAGGTCATGTATCTGACTTTGTCTCCCTCTTCAACGGCGTTTAGCGCGACGATCCGGCGCCCATTCTTCAGGACAATCGTATCCGCCACCGTTTGCGCGCTCAGGAAAAAAAACGCAGCACCGGACAAGAAAAACCTCATTTTGCGGGAAACTGTCGGAATCGCCATCTGCTTATTTTAATTCCTGGTAGCTCTCTTGGGCGTCCCGCCTTGTTCCGGCATGCCGAATCTGACTACACTGCTCCTATGCGCGTTGGGGCCGGAGTGTTTGCGCTGTGGTGTTTCCTTGCACCGGTGGCGGTTGTTGCGGCGGAGCAATCTCCTCATGAATTGTATGATGCGATCAACTTACTGACTGTCGATCCTTCCTCGGTCTATCATTTGGTCCCAGCAAATCGCGTTGAGCTTCGCCGCGGTGATGCGCTGATTTCGCTCGAAGAGGGCATCCTTGCTTTCTTTTCCCCGCTGGATGGGCGCGTCACGGGGGCAGTTTTTTCCGGCCGAGGTCACGTGCTTGCCGCTCCCCGTGACCCCGTCGAAAAGCAGCAGATGGGGCGTTCTCTCGGCGCTCCGGTTCTTGACGAAACTTTCAGCAGCGCCTATGTCCGCTTCACGGACGGCACGGCGGACGAGCTGCTTTCGCAGTTTCATAAAGCCAACCTCACTCCGCACACGGATACTGCTTTCGCATCGCAGTGGGAGCCGACACTTGCCGGCCTCAATTCGCTTTACACCCTCCGTATTCTCATCGACTTCTTCTCACCCGATCCCCGGCCCGCCTTTTTCGCCAGCCTGGGCGGAGCATCCACCGGCCCTTTTGATGTCGTCCTGGATGAGCGGCGCGAGGAACAATTCTTGCTCGGTCAGACTCGCAAAGTCCCTGCTGGGAACTTTTACGACCTATGGACCTGCCACCAAGTTGCGAATCTTCCGACTCGCCCTGCGGCGTTCAGCGCGTTGCGCTATTCCCTGGAATTGTCCATTCTCCCCAACATCTCTCTCGATGCGACTGCAGCCGTCCGGGTCAGTGCGCAAACCGGTCGAGCGCGCATCCTGGCGTTTCAGCTTTCTCGGGCCTTAAACGTCGATCGCGTAACCGGCGAACGTGGCGAACCTTTGGCGTTTTTTCAGAATGAGGGCATGAACCTGCAAGAACGCAGCGCACGCGGAAACGATTATTTGACTGTGGTTCTGCCGGCTGCTCCGCCTCAGAATCAGGAATTTACGCTGCAGTTTCACTATCGCGGCAATGTAATCGAGGACGCGGGAAACGGCGTTTTGTTCGTTGGCGCCCGCGAAAGCTGGTACCCCCATCTCGGCGGTCCCGCGGACTTTGCAAACTACGACTTGACCATCCGCTGGCCCCGCAAGCTTCACCTTGTCGCCACTGGCTCGAAGCTGGAGGAGCGCGAGGACGGTGAATTTCGCGTTGGCCACTGGAAAACGGAAAAGCCAACCTCGGTGGCGGGATTCAATCTGGGAGAATACGCCGCAGCCTCGGTGACTTCCGGCGGCCATTCCATCGATATCTATGCCAACCGCGAGCTCGAAGAGAGCCTAATGAAACGGCTTGCGGCTTCGCCTGCGGAAGGGATCGCCATTTCTCCCACCACGGCCGGGCCTCCTTCCTCTAGGCTCGCGCTTGCACTTCCTCCGCCACCGCCGAGTCCCGCCGATGCGCTGAAGCGGCTCGGGAAAGAGATTGATTCCTCGGTTCGCTTCTACGAAACCTATTCCGGGCCATTCCCCTTTCGCAATCTCAGCGTCTCGCAGATTCCCGGAACCTTTGGTCAGGGTTGGCCCGGCCTCCTTTACGTTTCTACGTTCTCCTTTCTCTCGGCGGAAGCGCAGCAGCGCGCCGGACTGACAACGACCAGCCAGGAACACTTTACCGAGCTGCTTCCTTATCATGAGGTCGCGCATCAATGGTGGGGTAATGTGGTTGGCTGGTCCAGTTATCGCGACCAATGGATTGACGAAGCCATCGCCAACTACCTCGCGCTGCTCTTTGCGGATACCCGCGGCAATCCCGAGCACACGCTGCACGCCTGGCTTTCGCGCTACCGCCTTCAGCTCGTCGAACAATCTCCGGATTCCCACGAGCCCGCGGGCGATGTCGGAGCACTCACTCTCGGCCTACGCCTTAATTCCTCCAAATCCCCTGCCGCGTATGAGCACCTCGTTTACAGCAAGGGTTCTTGGATTATTCATATGCTCCGGGAAATGCTCCGCCAACCTGCTGTGGCAGGGCAGGCCGGTAGCAAGCAGGTCGACGCGCGCTTCATTGCGCTCCTCCAGAAACTGGTGACCAAGTTCGCTTACCGTGCGCTCTCCACCGAGGACTTCCAGCACGAAGTGGAATCCGTCATGACTCCCAGCATGGCACTCGAAGGCGGCCGCTCGATGGATTGGTTCTTCGACGAATGGGTGCGCGGTACCGGAATTCCTCATTATCGCGTCGAGTTCGCGACGCACCATGATGAGGATGGATACACGGTCCGCGGCAAGCTTTTTCAAACCGGCGTCCCGCGCTCATTTCTCGCCAGCGTTCCACTTTATGCCACCAGCAGCAGTGGCAGACGCTCCTTTCTCGGACACGTGGTTGCGGCTGGCGCGGAAACGCCGTTCCGCTTCCACGCCTCCAGCCTTCCGCGCAAAATCCTCATCGACCCGCAGATGACTTTGCTGTGTACCACGGATTAGGCGTCGGCAGGGCCACGAAGTGAGAGCTATTTAAACCGTTCAAAGAACAATTGTTTTTCGAGGAGCGGGCTATTGAGATTCAGAGCGGCTTTGCCGTTGTCGTCGAAGACGTACGTATAGCCCAGCGGATCGACGGGCATGGCGCTAATCATTCCGGCCTGCACCAATTCGCTGATGCGCTTGGGGCGATGTCCAAAGCGCTTCGCGTACTGATCGGCCAGCAAGTCGAGCTGTCTGCAGTCCTCATGGGCTTTGAGCAGTTGTAAGTGGGCCTTCGCGTTTTCTTTAATCTTTGGATCCCTTGTCGCTGTATAAACGTCGTTCCAAAGAAAGAAGGAAGTTTCGTAAGACTCTCCCTCGGCCGCAATTTTCGCTGCCATTATTTTCATCCAGATAAGGGCCTTGGGGTTTTTACTGCCCTCTAGAAATGCTTCCGAGGCCTTCTTGTAATCTTTCATGTCCATGTAATAGATGAACCCCAGGTCTTCGTAGAGCCGCCAGTAGTCCGGATTCGCTTTGATGCCGCGCTGACTGAGAAAAATCGCTCCAAACCGGTAAGCCACGATCAAATTCGGGTCCAGCGTCGTGGTAATGTCCAGCAGCGGCCACAGTTCCTCCAGGTTGGCATCGCCCCGCACGTGCTTGTTGCCGTAAAACTGCACCACGCGCGTCCAATAGAAGTCCGCCATCAGCGGCGCATATTCCAGGCTCACCGCCTTTAGCAGCTTCGCCGAACTCAGCAGCACGTAATCCCGCTCTTCGGTCAATGCCGCGCGCTGTTTGTCGATGGTGTGCTGCAGTTTCCAGATGCCGAGAAATCCCGCCTGCAAAATCACCAGCACGAGAACGATGGTTTTCGCTGTTTTCATTTCAAATTCCGCCGGGAGAAGACCAGGATTGCCCCCGTCAGCACGATCGCGCAGTAAATTGCCGTGTACAACGTATTCTGCACAATAAGCTTCCCAGGCACCTGCCGGCTGTGCGCGGCCATCGCCATGATGTTGAAATTTTCAAAATTCGGCAGCAGGTACGACAGCCACTTCGTAAATGCGGTCATCCCCGGACTCATCACCTGCATGGGCATGTTCCGCAACTCCTGCACGTACAGGCCGACAATGTAGACGCCTGCGGTAAACAAAATCGCCAGCAGCGGCGTGGTAAAGCACGAGAACAGCAGCGCCAGTGCCACCACCAGCGCCAGTTTCAGCCAGATGAAATACACCGCCACGAATACGGTCGCATCGCCCCGCTCGAGCGTCTGTTTGGCGTACATCAGCGCGAGAAAGAGACCCAGTCCCATCGCCGCCGTGTTCACTGCCAGCGTCAGCACCAGCCCGCCGAATTTTCCCAGCAGAAATTCCCACCGCCGCACCGGCTTCGCCAGCAGAGCATACAGCGTGCGCTTGTCCATTTCCTTGGACACCAGTCCCACGCCGATAAAAACGGAAATCAGCAGCCCGATCAGCGAGATTGCACTCAACCCCAGCGTTACGATGACTGTCTGTTCGATCCCGATCGAAATCTGCCCCGCGATGATTGACGCCGCCATCATCACCAAGGCAAAGAACAGCAGGTTATAAAGCACGCGATCGCGCACTGCTTCACGAAACGTATTTAACGCCACTACGCCCGCGCGCTTCATTTCCCGCTCACCTCGACCGCCGCTGCCTGGGCGCCGTCCGCTCCCACCAGGTTCATGAAAAACTCTTCGAGCGTGGCTCTCACCGGCGTCACCGAGAGAATTCTTGCTCCGGCGGCCCGCACTTGCTCGATGGCTCCGTACAGTTCCGCCTCGGGGACTTGCAACCGGTAGCGGTCACCGGTGCGCGTCGCCTTGGCCAGCAGCGGCGCCGTGCTCTGTCCCGTCAACTCGAAGAAAATCTCCATGCTCTGCGTCTTTACATCCACCAATTGCTCCGGTGCGCCAACTCCGCGCAGCTTTCCTCCCACAATCACGCCCACGCGGTCGCACAACATCTCCGCATCGCTGAGAATGTGTGTCGAGAACATCACCGTCTTGCCTTCGCGTTTCAATGCCAGGATGATGTCGCGTACTTCGCGCCGTCCCACCGGGTCCAATCCCGACATTGGCTCATCCAGGATCACCACTTTCGGATCGTGCAGAATCGCCTGTGCCATCCCCACGCGCTGGAGCATCCCTTTCGAATACTTGCGCAGTTGAATTTTCCCCGCTGTTTCCAGCCCCACTTTCTTGAGCATTTGCTGCACGCGCTCTTTGCGGTCGCTAGCAGTCAGGTCGTGGATCCGCGCGAAATAATCCAGCAATTCCTCCGCGGTCAGATAATCATAAAAGAACGGTTGCTCCGGCAGATAGCCGACGTCGCGGTGCATTTCGATATCGCTGATGGGTTTGCCGAGAATGCGCGCGCTCCCGGCGGTCGGGAAAATCAGCCTCATCAACAGCTTGATGGCCGTCGTTTTCCCTGCGCCGTTCGGCCCAATGAACCCGAAGATTTCGCCCTCGTCCACTTGCATATTTAGCCCCTCGAGCGACGTCTTCTTCTTCAGGTTCAAAAACCCATGGGGATATTCCTTGGTTAAATTTTCCGTTTCAATCGCTGGTGCATGCATGCCTACATTTTTAGCAGGGGTTGCCGGACCGTCAATCCCCCCCAGTATGGCATGTGCATGGAGTGAAAACAGGTACGGAAAAATGGAAAGACCTTTCGAATCAGGAATCGCCGCTCGCCGGCTCGATTTGTACCAGTTCCGGTTGGAGTTCGGGGGCCGCCATGGGCTGCGGTTTCAGCGTTTGCGGCGCGCGCCAATTATCCAGCATTCCCACTTGCTGCACGCAGGAAACGGTGCACAGCGGCGCGCAGAACTTGGCGGTATAAAATTCGCGATGCCTCATCTCGGGCGTATACCGTTCCAGCGGTATCCCCGGATACCCGCGCTGCTGTGAGCACCAGTGCACCAGCCCGTCCTCGCACACATACAGATACCGAGAACCCGACCGGCAACGCCAGTTGTGCTCTTTCCCGCGCGCTACGTTGTGCTGAAAATCGTTGAAGCGCGAGAAGGATCGCTTGCTTAGCGTCATGATCTCTTCAAAAATTTCGATTTCGCGCGGTCCCAGCGGCTTCAATTGGCCGTTATGATCGTGAATAATTCCCACCGTGCTGGTCAATCCCAGGTCCACCGCGCGATATGCAATGCGCAGCGCATCTTCCGGATCTTTCACGCCGCTCCCGAGGACCGAATTGATGTTCACCTGGAAATAAGCGTAGGTGGCCAGCAACTCGAGCTTCTGGTCCAGCGTTTTTAGGCTTTTCATCGACACATCGTCGGGCTTGGTGTTGTCGATGCTGATTTGCAGGTGTTCCAGCCCGGCGCGATTCAATTCTTCGATGCGCTTCTGCGTCAGCAGGAACCCGTTCGTGATCATCCCCGCGATCATCCCGCGACGCCGGATATGCCGGATGATTTCATCCAACCCCGGGTGCAGCAGCGGCTCGCCCCCGCTGATGGTGATGATGGACGTCCCCATGTCCGCCAGAATGTCCAGCCGCTTTTTCATCTCTTCCAGCGGCACCGGCGGCGAGAAATCGTCAAACTCGTTGCAATACGTGCATGCCAGGTTGCATCGCCGGATGGGGATGATGTGCACCAGGAAAGGGTGTTTCGTCGAAATCAGCGCTTTCACAATCGCGCGCAGTTCTCTTGCCCGTGTGTGGAAGAAGCGCTCCGCTCGCCAGAACCACACCTTCAGCGAAGCATGCGATTTTCCAAAGCCCTTTGGCATGAAACTCTAGGATTCGCCCAGACCGTTCATTATACACAACGCCGCGTTCTCGGCCCCCTTCTGTTCCCAAGCATAACGGCTTGTATCCGCTCCGTGCGCTGGGTTTCCGCATCCAATATTGAATCGCAGTGAGCGCGCCCAATGGCGCTTAACGCTCCAGTCACTTCCTTGGCTTAATCGCTGTCCTTGGCTCCTTGGCTTGCTCGTCTTGCTCGTCCATGCGAAAATGAAATATCGTGCCGATTCCCTGTTTGCTAGAGTCCCCGGCGATATCGTCTAAGGGTTAGGACGTAGCCCTCTCAAGGCTAAAATCCGGGTTCGAATCCCGGTATCGCTGCCAACCCCCGTTAAGCCTCTTGTCTGAAAGCACATTTGCCAAAAGTCAAGTACTGGGAGCCAAGTTACCGGTTACCCCACTTATCGGGACTTTGAACCGAATGCCAGAATATTTGAAACTCCTAAAATATTAGTTGACAACCTCTATTAGGTAGCCGTAGTCTCCTAAAACATTAGGAGACAAGATGGGCCCAAAACGAAAGCCTTCGCCACAGCTAACGCGCCTTGAACTGCAAATCATGGAAGTCCTCTGGAGGATTGCCGCGGGAACTGTTCAAGAGGTCCAGGCTGCGATTCCGGGAGACCCTCTAGCATATACGACGGTCCAGACAATGTTGAACATCCTGCACCGGAAGGGGCGGGTGAAATGCAAGCTGGTCGGCAAGGCTTACACGTACAGCCCGATCCTGAGCCGCGAAAGAGCAGTCAAAGAGGCGCTGATCGATATGGTGGACCGGATGTTCGGTGGCTCCGTGGAAGCGTTGGTAATGAACCTGCTCAAGACAAGACAACTGGATCCGAAGAAATTGCGAGAGCTGAAAGAGGTTGTGCGAAAGCAGCGGCAGGAGGACACAGATGGCGATGATTAGCCTGATTCTGTCGACCTACGTCCTGAATGCGCTCTGGCAGATACCAGTCATTGCGGCGACGGCATGGGTGTGTATGAAGTTCGCCAACCGACTACCGGCGAAGTACCAACATGCGGTGTAGGTAGCGACGCTCCTGCTTGGGGTTGTTTTACCTCTGATGAGCCTGGCGAGACCAATAGCCGGAAGTGCGGATACGGTGGGTTCGGTTCATATTGCCCAAAAGGATGGATTTAACCCGCTGCTTGAGAAGAATGCGACTGGGCTGCGATTGAGCGGCGTACATCGGCGGAGCCAGCAGGTAGCGTTGGGCGCAAAGCTGCAGTGGACATTGAACATCGTTTACACAGCGATTCTGGTACATCGGCTGCTTCGGCTGGTATGGGCCTGGCGACGGACCATGCAACTGTTGGCCGATGTGAAAGATGTGAACCTGCCACCCGCGATACGGGAAATCGTCAACCGTTTGGAGCAGGAAGGTTCACTGGGCAAGGTACTGATCCAAAGTTCGCCGGAAGCCGCGAGCCCATTCATCACGGTCATTCGCCAACCGATGCTGGTAATTCCGGAAAGCCTATTGCAGAAAAGCTCAGAGGCTGACCTGTCCCTGGTGCTGGCGCATGAGTTTGCGCACTTGAGGCGGCGCGACTTTCTGCTGAATCTAGTTTACGAGATTGCTTCCATTCCCGTGGCATTTCATCCGATCACGACCTTGATCAAGCAGAAGATTGAAGATTCGCGTGAACTGGCTTGCGACGAAATCGCGGCGGAACAGACGGGATCGCGCAGCAAGTATGCGAGTTCGTTACTCCGAATTGCACAGTCGATTAGCGGGGAGTCCATGCAGAGACAGGCGAGCCATGTCTTGGGATTGTTTGAGACCGACAATATGGAGGTACGGATCATGAGTTTAATGGCGAGGAAGAAGCAGATTGGCGAGAAAGTAGGGCGGATCGGTCTGGGCGCGGTTGGAGCGGTTTTTGCGGTCGTGTGCCTGGGAATGTCTGGGTTCGCGCTGCAAGTGAATGCCGCTTCGTCGGAAGCGTATGCCGGGACCTGGAGAGCGGAATATCAAGGGAAGAATTTCCTGGTGATCAACCTAGAGGACGATAAAGGCAACCTGGCGGGCACCATCAGAACGATGAACGTGCAGATTGACCTGGAGGGAAGCGGCGAAGTGTACAGCGTCAGTGGCGAATTATCGGAACCGATGAAGCTCACGAACGTTCACTCCGATGGGAAAGCCATGTTCTTCGAGTACCTGGAGGAAGGAGACACGGATCCTGTCCACTGGCGCATGGAATTGATGACGCCCGGTAAGGCGAGCCTGGATTGGGTGGAGTTGCCGAAAGGGCTCAAACTGAAACCGATCGGACTAGCGAAAGATGCCGGGAACAGCGGATCCATGGAGAACGAGGGCGGCACGCGCTCGACCATCGCTTCCGCAACTCAGAAGGCGGAATACATCTTGGGCGATTTGAAGATCGAGGGTGATGTTCATGACCGGAATGCAGTGAGAGATCGGGTCCTTAAGCAGTTGGCAGGTCAGGAATTTGATGACGTCAAAGATTTGGTAGAAGCCGTGGCGCAGCGCGGCGTCAGGTCCGACTTTCAAAGCCGAGGATACCCCAAGGTTGTGGTACAGGACCCAACATCAAAACCCCTGGATGAAAGCGGAGGGAAGCAGCAGATCCTCGTCGTCGTCCCGGTTTCGGAAGGCACGCAGTACCGGCTAAAGAATTTAACGATAACAAGCGTTCCGCCGGACAAGTCGTTGAGCATCCTAACTGCAACCCTTCGGGAACAGTTCCACCTTCGGCCGAATGATCTGTTCAGTGTGGTTGAAGTCCGTGCGGGGATGGAGAGGGCGACACAGCTTTATGCGGATCATGGCTACCCGGAAGCGCAACTGCAACCTGAGACGGACATCGACGAAGTCGCACATCAAATTAATTTGATTATTCGAGTCACCGAGGGTGCTCATAAATAGTAAGCGATTGGAAGTCCTGTGGATTGCGATCTCTCCGTCAAGTCCTGACGCGGTAATCGGAAACTTGGGGTCCTGGTACGGGACTCGTCCGGTTAGGGCTTACTTGCTCCGAGTCATCCTTATGGTCACTTTTCGTCCGTTTGATTAGGGCTTCGTCTCAGAAATCTTGACACCGTCGGGCCTTGCAAAGAGTTTGGAATCAAGAGGAACTTCCTCGTAGGCGGTATAAATGAATACCAAAGGATGCGGCACGCGGTCAGGACCGCTTAGGCATTGTGGACGAATGCTTTGTCGGACCGGTCCCCGGCGTTGGCGGCCAGGTCTTCCTTTAGGTAGTTCAGTTCCAATTTCAGCGCCTCAAGGAGGCATTCGTGGGACACGTGCGGTGCGATCCTCTTCGCATCCTGGCCCCACAGCGTGATGCCCGACTCCGCGATATTCATCCAAATGATGGGGTTCCCATCCGAGCCATGGCGGACGAGTTTACCGGTGTAGTGGTTGAAGCCGCAGCACCGCGAACTGCCGGGGGTACAATGAGCAGCGATGCGAGAATATTTGGGCTCTTAGAGTGTCCGAGACGCTTGGCCAAGGAGAATTAGTGGCATTCTTGGAATCTCGCTTTCCCAGCGCGACTAAATCAATCGGACGGAACGCAATCCAGGGAACCAAGTGCGTAGAGACTCGGGTGCCCGCAGATTCACCGGAATTTCGGGAAATTGCGCGTTTCATAGGTTCTAGGAGAGCGCAGGGCCAGAAAGCGTTCGAGTATTTCCCCATTGCTTCGTATCTTCGCAAATACACTAAGAATGAATTACGCGACGCAGAACTACTTACACTCGATGTTTCCTCGTATTTCGAGCCTAGTGGGGAGGAGTGCGGGACTGTTTACGAGACCCTCTGCCAAG
>QHYJ01000402.1 GCA_003223255.1 Acidobacteriota bacterium
GGAAGAGAAAGGTGCCAAAGCGAGCAGGCTCGCCACGGCAACGATCCAACACTTTGTATGCCTCATTCCTTGTGCCTCCTTTTAGGCGCGTCTCGGGTGCTTGAACGCAATCGTCATTTTTTCTTTTTTTCTTCGAGGAAGTTAATCCCAGCTGGGTTGGATGTCGCAGCTGTGAAAGGGCAACTTACCTTCCAAGCCGGGTTTGTATGTTCTAAGGGGCTGGAAGTTCAATGATATAGAAGAGTCTTTTATTGGCGATGAGCTACTACACTTCCAAGGTGAACTATGTATAAAATACAGGCCAAAGAACGAATAACGGCTTTTCTGCGTACTGGTACCACCTCGGCAATCTATGCATTTTAGACTCAAAACTAGTAAACCGCGCAGAAGTTGCGGCGACGCCGCACCCCATGGATTCCAGGATGTAATCCATGCGGCCCATGCGGCCCGGGGAACCGTAGATGACTGGAGCGCGTAGGCCTGCATGGGCAGCCACTCAGGGTTCTGCCGCCCTCCTAGACTAAAGCGCCCAAACTGAATTGCAAACTGGAATGGAAAAGAATCATTGAGAGCGAATTTTGCCGTCTGCTGTCAGGCGAGCGAGCCAACGTTTAGCCGTAGGAGCTTGCGGGTCATTAGCGTGGTTTTTGAGAAAGTCACGGAGCGCCTGCGCCGAATCTTCATAGCGCCCTACGGCCGTCAGGGATTGTGCCACCAGCAACTCAATCTCCGGCGCTTTCCCATTCGAATTGCTCAACGCTTCTTGGGACATCTTTAGCGCTTGGTCATACTGCTCGTGGTGGTAATACGCTTTCGCCAGAGCCCAGCGCGCTTCGTAGCCTGTTTTGTCATTCAGTTGCAGCGATTTCTCGAGCGGCGGAATGGCTGCCTCGTACTTAGCCTGGTTCGTCAGCGCCATGCCCAGCGCCGCCAACGCTAAGGCGTGCTTCGGATCGAGCTGAGTAGCCTTTTCCAAAACAGCTTGTGCGTCTGCCCATTTACGCCTCCTGAGATGCAGCACGCCTTGAATATAGAGCACGTCTGGATGCGAAGGAGCGAGCTTCAGCGTTTCGCCCATGTATTTTTCTGCTTCGTCCAGTTTGTCCTGGGCTAAGGCCTGAACTGCCTCGTCGAACAATTCCTTAGCCCTTGGCGCGAGCACCGGCACGCCGGAGTCCGGCACAGAGACGGGCGTCGAGGAGTCTAGCTGCAGGTAAACGTCGGCCTCAATTCTCACCGCGGCACGTACCGAAACGTCCTTCTGGGCAGTTTTGTATCCGGCAGCTTGCACAACCAGGGTGTAATCTCCAAGACTCGGCACAACAAAAAAGGCCCGCCCTTGCGCCGTTGCGGACTCGTTCACGGGAATGCCGCCAGAGCGGTAAAGTCTTGCCGTCGCTGGCGCTTTGATCACGCTGCCGGAGCTGTCACGAATGGTGACCGAAATTTCTGCTTTGTCGCCTCGGAGGAGCGTTCCTTCTGCTCCGCTGTCCTGGCCGTGCGACGCGATCGGAGAAAAGGAAAAAGCAACCAGAATCAGGAGAAATCGCGAGGTTCGAGACAGCGTATGTTCGGGCACATGATCCATAGCGGGCCGCGATGAACTCCACGAAAGCGTAGTCCTGCCCATCGAATCGCATCAAGAAAGAAGGACAATCTTCGATTGCATCCGCTCAGTTGACTTTCCCATTCAGTGAATGGCTCCTCAGGTACGTGCGCATGCATCCGCGGGCGAATTCTTTTACTCCTCCATAGTCCTCGGTGCGGTAAGCGTGAGCGTCAAAGTGCCGCGGCCCTTCGTATTTCACATCCTCGAGAAACTTCACGAGCCAGAACGCCGATTTAAGGCTTACCGAGCCAAATCGCAGGTCCTGATCATACCGGCCCGGCATTTGATCATTGAGGTCGATATGGAAGAGTTTGCCTGCCTCCCAAGCCTGCGCGACTCCATGCAAAAAGTTGAGCCCTGCCATTTGCTCGTGTGCAAACTCGGGATTGACACCCACCATGTCGGGGTGATCTAGCGTTGGAATGAAGCCTAGATAATGGCCGATCGTAGCCATATAGATGTCCGCGCGAGGCTCATTTGGCTTGGCCTCGAGCGCCAGCTTGTATCCATATTTCTTGTCGATGTTGTATTCACAAAGATAGTTGACCGCTTCCCGCAAGCGCTTCACTGCTTCATCCGGACGCCGGCAGGCATCCGTCTCA
Source organism: Acidobacteriota bacterium (assembly GCA_003223255.1). Classification (GTDB taxonomy): domain Bacteria; phylum Acidobacteriota; class Terriglobia; order Acidiferrales; family UBA7541; genus Acidiferrum. The sequence goes on from QHYJ01000402.1 coordinate 2,212, forward strand.
ACGCCCTCGCGCCCTCCCCACAGGACAAAAATCGTGGCACCCAATTCGGCCCCAAGGTCCATTGCGCGCATCGTTTTTTGCAAAGCGTAGGCCCGGACTTCGGGATCGTTTGCCGTAAAGGCCCCGTCTCGGAAGACGGGATGAAAGAACAGCGAGACAGTAGCCATCGGAACGACTAGGCCGTTCTCCTTGCAGGCCTTCTTGAAATCGCAAACAATGGTGCCGCGCTCCGCGCACGTGGCGTCAATCGGCACCAAGTCATTATCGTGAAGGTTCACCCCCCACGCGCCAACTTCCGCGAGCATACGAACAATCTCGACTGGCGAAATGACTGGCCGAACGAAGTCGCCGAAAGGATCGCGGCCGCGGTTTCCAACAGTCCACAATCCGAAGGAGAATTTGTGTTCGGGCTTGGGCTGATAGACATCGTCTCGGGTTGCCATATTCGTTAGGGGTCCTCATCGTTTACGTTAACGGTCGTGCTATGCTACCACGCGTTTCATCGATTGCAAGCGCAGGTTCTCTGCTGGGGAGGTCCACAGGCTCGAAGTGGTGTTCCCGTCAGCCCGCGTTAAGATGGAGTAGGATTGGGCAGCGACGAACTCGCTAGCGGAGAAGCAGCGGAGTGAAGCGGGGGACAAAACCGAGACGTGGAATTCATCTGATCGCCGAAATGGCGAACGTCTCCATCGGCACTGTTGACCGCGCCTTACACGGCCGCGGCGGAATCAAAGAGTCCACCCGCCAACGCATCCTGCAGATCGCCCGCCAAATCAGCTATACGCCCAACCTTGCCGCTCGGGCGTTGTCCATTGCCAAAGCCAGCGCACGGATCGGCGTGTGCATCCCGCGCGAAATTCACTTTTTCTATGATCAGCTCTGGGGAGGCGTCCTGGACGAAGCGCGGCGCGTCGAGCAACTAGGGATCGAATTCTTGCACCGCCCAGTACAGGCGCTTGGCGAAGGGGATACAAGCACATTCAAAGAGCTGTTACATGCCGGTGTGAATGGGATCATTGTCACAGCGGGAAATCCTAAGGGTCTCACACCTCTCATCAATGCGGCGGAAGAAAAAGGAATTCGCGTCGTTTGCGTATCAACGGATGCTCCGGAGAGCCAACGATCGAGTATCGTTTGCGTCGAGCCGCGGCTGAATGGCTGCCTTGCCGGCGAGTTGATGGGTAAATTCGTTCCACCAGGCTCGAAGGTAGCGGTTGTTGCTGGCATGCTCAGTGCTGAAGATCACCGTAAGAAGACGCACGGCTTCTCCGAAGCATTTCCACGCCACTGCCCAGGAGGAAAGGTGATCTCCGTTATCGAGGGGCACGAGGACGAAGACGAGAGCTTTCAGAAGACATTTGACCTCCTTCGCCATGTCCCCAGCATTGCCGGCCTCTACGTTAATACCGTGAATTGCCTTCCCGTCTGCCGCGCCCTTGGCGCGCGAGGACTTGCGGGAAAAGTGAAGCTGATAACCACGGATCTCTTTTTGGAAATGGCCCCCTACTTCCAGAAACGCACAATCACGGCCTCCATCTATCAGCAACCCCATCGGCAGGGGCAACTCGCGGTCCATCTGATGGCGGATCACCTGACCAGCAGGGCCCCTTTGCCTCCAGCCCTGCACCTGAGCCCGGGAGTGGTGATGTCGTCGAACTTGAGCCTGTTTCGAGAAATGAAAGCGAGTGACGGACACTTGCGGGATTCCCTTTCGCGGATTTCGACAGCTCCCGCGGGAATGCTGAGCCAGGGCAGCCAAGGCACTTGATTGCAATTCTGTTTTGGTGGAGAAAGCACAAGAAGAAAACCAACCTTTGGTGCGTCCAGATCGATCGAGCCAATCTATAGGTCTCGCATGAATTGTTCGAGACAGGCGACCTGTAAGCTCGGCATCCCTGCAGGTTCTTTTGCCTTTGCGCTAAGCCTCAACCGTAAAGTATTCCAAATAAGTAGGTTAGCCACTCGCATGAATATCGGTGTCCTAGTCTGTCGCTTCACGCCCCGGAGAGTTTGACCTTTTAGCCTCTAACGGCCCGTACTTTATGTTTCTCAAAATCGAAAAAATTGCTTGACAAAAGAAGGACGGTATTCCAGATTTCGTGTACGTTAACGCGGCCGGTGCGCAAAAAGGGGCCCAAAAACAGTCGAGGGTGCGGAGGCAAAGAAATGCTTTTACTCAAATCTTTGTGTGTTCGAAGCATTCCCTCTCTGGCTAGGTGGTTGAGAAAGCGCCATGTCGTAGCTCTTGTCGCGATGATCCTGGGCATCTCGTTCCAGGCGTTTGGGCAAGAAGCAACGATTGTCGGCACGGTTACCGATCCGAGCGGGTCGGTGATTGCTAACGCAAAAATCATGGCGAAGAACTTGGAAACCGGCTTGCTCCACACCATTACAACCAATGAAGCGGGGCAGTACGTGCTGCCCGATATTCACATTGGGCACTATGATGTGAAGGCCGAGGCCACGGGATTTAAAGCCGCGGAGCAGAAAGGGATCCTGCTTCAGGTCGGCGACCGTGCGCGCGTCGATTTCCAAATGCAAGTAGGTCCGGCCTCGGAGACCATCACGGTGGAAGCTGCCCCGATCCGCGTGCAAACAGATTCGGGGGACGTGAGTAATGTCATCACCGACCAGCAGCTCTCGCAGATTTCGACCAACGGGCGCAGCTTTTATGTTCTTGCCGGGTTGACTGCCGGTGCCTCCAACAACATCACCGGCCTCCTCAACGTCCCGGTTGGCGGCGACACCAACGTGAGCTTCAACGGCAGGCGCACGAGCCACAACATTTATTTGCTGGACGGCGGCGAGGACTACGATCGCGGCGGTTCGGGGAACATGAGCATTGCGCCTTCCTCTGACGCCATCGCGGAATTCCGCGCCTTGACGTCGAACTACAGCGCTGAATACGGTCTCTCTTCTGCCGCAACCATGACCATGGTGCTCAAGTCCGGCTCCAGCACCCTTCATGCTTCCGCATGGGAATTCCATCGCGAGGACGGGTTTGACGCCCGCGACTTCTTTCACCCGGCCCCGGGACCAGTGACGAAGCTGAGGATGAACATCTTCGGATTTAACGTAAGCGGCCCGGTCACTCTCGGGCATCTATACAATCTCGACAAGAAGAAGACTTTCTTCTTCTACAACATGGAATGGCGCAGATACGTCATCGGCGCCGGTTCGAACCAGACGGTTCCTGATCCCGCAACTTACGGGGGCAACTTCAGTACCGTAACCTCGCCAATCAAGGTCCCCTCAGGCGTCGCGTCCTCGTATCTGTTCGCTAATTGCCCGGGCGGCGTCAACCCGAGCCCCGCGACCATTATTCCTGGACAACCATTCCCGGGGAACGTGATCCCGAGTTGCATGATTAACCCAAATGCTACGGCTCTTCTTGGCGCCGGAATCTTCCCCAGCTCCGGACTTACCAATCTCGGCAGTGGCGATGGCCTTGGTACATTCAGGGGTGGTTCCGGCGTTCCGACCAGTCTGAAGGAAGAGGTTGTGCGCATTGATCACAACTTCACCAGCAAGTTCAATGTGTTTGGTCACTTCGTTGCCGAGCAAATTTCACAAGGCTACGCCACTGCACAGTGGAGCAGCGACAACATTCCCACGGTCGGCGACACCTTCGGCAACCCCTCTTACAGTGGAGTGATCCATGCCACGCACACGATCGATCCTTCCCTGATCAACGAAATTGCGTTCAACTACAACGGCAACCGGATTAACATCATTCCCGTTGCCGCAAACGGCCTAAAGAGTTTGTCTCTCCCGAGTTGCTCCGCGCCTTGCGACTTCAGCAAATCTCGCCTGTTCACTGGGCCCAACAATATGAACCGCATCCCCAATATCTCGCTCAACGGCAATAGCGGCGCGAACTTCCAAATCTCCAGCTGGCCGTGGAAAAACAAAGCGGATGACTACCAGATCCGCGATGACGTTTCCTGGACGAAGGGAGCGCACCAGCTCAAGATGGGCGGTAGCTGGGCTATCTACAAGAAAGTCCAGGATCTCTTCGGCACCACCCAGGGAGCATTCACCTTTACCAATGGCGCTGGTACATACACCGGAAACAGCTTTCCTGATTTCTTGCTCGGTTTGCCTCAAAACTACACAGAACTTGCCGTCCAAGATCACGGTTACTGGAACAACGTTTCGTGGGCATCCTACGTGCAGGACAACTGGCGCGCTAACCACAAGCTCACCCTGAACCTCGGCTTGCGCTGGGATGGCGTTCCCCACACATACGAAGCCAACAACCGCATGGGGAACTTTTATCCCACGTTATATAACCCGGCCAATGCGGCTACTTTCGACTCCACCAACCACATTTGCAGCGGTTCTTCCGACCCAGGCTGCACGGCGGCCAGCCCCGGCCTTGGCACCAGCCCGAATCCGATTCTCGCTGGTGTGCCACTCTACCTGAATGGCATCGGCATTCCGGGGCAGAATGGCATCCCAAAGGGCTTGGTAGACAATCATTGGGCGGCATTTGGTCCGCGTCTTGGCTTTGCCTATGATTTGACCGGTAACGGAAAGACCGTCATTCGCGGCGGCTTCGGCATCATGTATGAGCGCATTCAAGGCAACGATATGTACAATGCCGGCCCGAACATTCCTTTCAGTTTGAACGTACGTCTGAATAGCGTTGAATTTACAAACCCCAGCGTGTCGATTCAGACAGGCACCGCCGCCAATCGCCCCATTAACGCGGCCAGCCTCACGGGTTTGGACCGCAACAACTACAAGCTGCCCACCAGCACTCAATATAGCCTTGGTGTGCAGCATGCCCTTAGCTCCGAAACGGTCCTCTCCGTGGCGTACGTTGGCAACACCAACCGCCACCAGAACGACTATCGCAACATTAACCTGCCAACACAGAGTGCTCTTCCCGGCCTCGTTGGAACTCCTTATCAGACCGCGACGGGCCTGCCCTATCCTGGCTTGACCCAAATTACCCAGTCCGAAAACGAAGCCAACTCACACTACAACTCCCTGCAGGTCGACTTGAACTCGCAGGTCAAAGACCTGCAATTGCGCGTGCTGTACACCTATTCCCGGACGATTGACACGACGACCGGCGGTGGCAGCGGAGATCTGGCAAACGTTTCCAACCCATATGCAGGATGGAGATTTGACATCGGTCCTGGCGGCCTCGATCGGACCCATGCTTTGATCTCCAACTTTATTTACGACATTCCGGTCTTCCGCCACTCCTCGAGTCGCCTTGTGAAGTCGACGATCGGTGGCTGGGAGGTATCGGGCATAGTAACCATCGAATCCGGGCTGCCGATTAACCTTTCCGCCGACAGCGGGGTATCGAACTTCCTTGGCAGCGGAGCAAGCAGCCGGCCTGACTTGATTGGCAAAATCTCCTATGCCCGCGCCGTGCTTCCCGGCAATCAGCACATCCAGTACTTTGATCCAACTGCCTTCACGGCGCCTGCACCGGGAACCTGGGGTAATCTCGGCCACAACGCCTTGCGCGGACCTGGCCGCGACAACTGGGATATGTCCCTCTTCAAGACCTTCTCGCTCAGTGAAGCCCGTGGCAGCCGCTTCGAGCTTCGCCTGGAGACCTTCAACACTTGGAACCATACACAGTTCCAAAACGTTGATACCAGCCAGAATGATGGCCGTTTCGGCCAGTTCATTTCCGCCTACGCCGGGAGAATTCTCCAGCTCGGTGGGAAAATCTACTTCTGACACCAACCCGGGAGGAGGTGCTTCCTCCACCCCGCTCGCACTCACCCCTGCGAGCGGGGGTTTGTTTTTGCTTGCAAGACGCATACGCTCGTCAACAGAAACCGATAGACTATCTTTCTTGGAGCATTCTAATCATCTTCGCCAGTTCGATACCTTAAAGGGGATCGCTTTGCCAGCCTTAAGCCCCATAAATCATCCATTATTGGCCCTCTTCACGCTTACTTGGTTCGTTCCTGTTAGTTTGGCCCAAACACCTTCGTCTGCAGGCCTGTTGCCTTCTGCTCAGGCGTCACCTCCCCCGTCACAATCCGAACTTGTGCAAGCCGAGAAGAATTGGCGTCTGGCTGTACAACAAAATCCCACCGACGCAAACGCTTTCGCAACATTAGGCTTTGTGCTCTCCAAGGAGGAGAAGTACCAGGAGGCGATCACCGCTTACAAAAAAGCAATTACGCTGACCCCGAAATTACCGGGCGTGCAACTCAATTTGGGCTTGGCGGAATTCAAACTCGGGCGGTTTGACGAGGCAGTACGTGCGCTGAGCGCGGCCTTGGCGGCGGACCCCAGCAGCTTTCAGGCGCGAACACTCCTGGGAATGAGCTATTACGGAGCGAAACGGTTTGAACAAGCCGTCAAGCACCTCAAGGTCGCTGCCGAGTCCGACCCCGCGAATCTGCAACTGCACCAGGTACTGGCCCAAAGTTGCCTCTGGGCAAAGCAATACTCCTGCGCGCTAGAAGAGTTTCGCAAGATTCAGGAGCAAGACCCGGATTCCGTGGCCTCCCACATCCTCACCGCCGAGGCATTGGACGGTTTGGGCCAGACCGAGGAAGCCATTGCAGAGTTTCAGGCGGCCGCAAAAGCTGCTCCGCGCGAACCCAATGTGCACTTTGGCATCGGGTATCTCTACTGGAAAAAGCACAAATACAGCGAAGCGAAGGCCGCAATGCAGGAAGAGCTGGCCATTAATCCGGCAAATCCCCAGGCGCTGGCATATCTTGGAGATATCGCCATGAAGGAAAATGAGCCGGGAAAGGCGTTTCCACTTCTCGAGAAAGCAGTGAAGCTAAAAAACGATCTCCCGATCGCTTATCTCGATATGGGCGCTATTCTTGCCAGCCAGAAAAAGAATTCGGAAGCTCTCGCGGCGCTCCAGCGCGCGGAGAGACTCGACCCTTCGCAGCCGGAAGCACATTACCGAATGGCAAAGATTTACAGGCAAATGGGAAATACCGCCGCGGCTGAAAAGGAGTTTGCGAAGGTTCGCGAGCTACACGAAAAAGACCAAGGGGACATCGTTCACCAGATGTCCGATTCCCCGCCGC
>QHYJ01000103.1:0-597 GCA_003223255.1 Acidobacteriota bacterium
AGTCCTCATACCCGGGGCCTGGACTGTTGGAGGCAAATCAGATTGAGGGCCAACGAAACGAAATTCTCAAATTGTTGTTAGCGACCTCCGCGCAGACTCGATTTCGAAGCAAAACCGTAGCCTACAGCGCCAAACACGTCCATTAGTAATTAACCTGCAAAACATCGAGTAATGTACTTTTCTACGATCGATTGAACCGTTAAGTCAGTAAAAGACCTGAATAGCCGCTCGGGTGGTTTCCTAGGGGGGCCTATCACCAAGGCCCCGTGAGGTCCCTTTGTATTGGAGGCCATTTAGCCTACCCCTGCTCCAGTCCCGAGGAGTGTGTGATGTTCCCATTTGAAAAAAAGGAACTACAGCCGTTTTGCTTTGAGCATCTGAGCGAGATGATGCCCGATGGCGATAGTGATAGCGCGAAGGCCGAAACTGCGGTCGCGTATGCCTGCTCGCAGTTGGACTGTCTTATTAACTACAACGCTTCCAGCGGGTACTTCATCGCCACCAAGGAAGGGGACAGGGTTGAGCAAAGGACGATGCCGAGCATTCATTGTCCAAACGACGGGACGCCCATGTACCTTGCTGAGATTAACCCAGACC
>QHYJ01000103.1:766-7406 GCA_003223255.1 Acidobacteriota bacterium
CAGTGCGGCAAGAGCGTCACGAATTTGGAGTCCATGCAAGCCAGGGGACAATCCGCCTAAAATATATCCCCTACGGCACTCGGGCATTCACGTCAGCTTCTAAAGTGGTAGGTCACAGATCGCCAGGGCTCTAGGCGTTGGGATGGTCACAGCCTAGCGCGCACATCAGGAGCTTTCCAAAAACCACGCACCTGTGACCCTTTCGAGAAACCCTCTTTCCGGGCAGGTGGCTGCGGACTAATTCTCTGGCAGTCGTGGGCTTTCCAAAACTGATCGCCCACCTTTCCAGAAGGAGTTGTTTTCCGAAGTCCGCTCACAGTATCCGGCGAAGTGGACTATTCGCTTCTCGCGCTCCACAGCCGAAACTTTTCCTCACTGGCACGAAGATGTTCCTCCCATTCCTCAGTTGCAGGTCTGACGCCGAGTTCATGCATTAGGAATCGAATAACCTCTTCGATTGTTACCCCCCTCAAATTCCTTGGCTAGTTTTCAGCCTCATTTTCGAGCAACGTCCGTCGCTCTTTTGCCTCAGTATATTCTAGCAAAGCTGCGGCCTTTGCGGTTTTCTGCTCTTCAGCATTCATTTAGTAGCCCTTCCGGTAGGGAGTATCGCGCGCAAACATAGTTATAAATCCTTCCGCCCATTTTGGGTGTCATCAAACGGTTAGGGTCGTTCGGCGGGAAACGCGGAGCTTAAAATGTAGAAGGCCAAGAACACACGCGTTGCGCGCGAACCCCTGGCCCTCGGTTATTGCTCGAGCATGGATTTGACGATCAAGCTGGTTATGCTAGCAGATTAAAGGAGGAGCGCATGAAACGCCCTTCAACGCGTCTGTTAGCTGGTTGTGCGCCGAACTTTAACGAAACTAAACCGAGCTTGACTTTTTTCGATGGCTGTCGAACAAAGCTTCCGTTTCCTTGCGGCGCGCAAGAACGGAAGCGGCGCGTTCATCTGCGACTGGATCCTTCTTGTCCCAAGTCCGAACGTTAGCCGCACTCGTATGACGTCCCGCCGTCGCGTTCGATTTGACGTTGCCGCGCTTCGGGGCTTCGCCTTTTTCTCAAAGACGGCCTGTGTTGGGACCGAGCCGGCCGTTGCCTCATTGTGGCCGTGGTTCTGCTCCGGCGCTGGGGATTGTTCTCCCGTTTGCGCGTTCGAGCCGCTCGTCTTGAGTTGCGCGGATCTTCCCCATTCTGTGTCACCGGGGTTTTGTGACGGGGCCTTGGGGCAGTAACCAGGGCATGCTTTCCGGGAGCGCAGTTCCAGTCAGTCACGATGCGTGCACCCCGAGGACTCACATTTTCAGTGACCGCCCTCTTATTAGATTGCAATTCGTCAAAGCGCAAGAACTCTACCGTCACTGCCCTCGGAGTGCGCTCTTCATATCGGCCAGTAGGTACACGCATCTCGCCTTTGCCCCTGTCAGTGCCTTAATCGGGTGCCTCTTAAAGCCGCCTCCTTTAGTTGCCACGGGTGAACTGCTATCCACCAGGGAGGGAAAGGAGTTCTCTGCAAGCTGCGACCGCTCGCCTTCGGAGACCCCTACGAACTCTTGCCACCTCCCAGCTCCGCATGCGAGTTGACCATGCACCACTCGACGATATCACCACGGTTTCGCCCACTAAAATCCCGGAAGAACCCGATCTCTTCCTAGCATCGCTCTTCGGAGTTTTGGCTGCTATTACGCAGAGCGTGATGGGGAACCCGGCGAGAGCTATACGTGCCAGTTGAATGGGGGGCCTTCGAATTGTATGCCCACACAATAGCCACCCTTCGGCTGAGGATCACAATAGACGACTCGAGCGTGCTTCGGAAACTCGCCCATCAAGGGGGTAACCAGCGGTACTTCGCCGCGCTGCCAGCATCGTTTGGTGAGCAGTCGAGCACCGTGGGGACTGACGTCTTCCGTTACAGTGTGTTCGCGAGCCCGCGGCTCTTCCAAGTTCGCGAGGTAGATCTGAACTGGCAGAGGCTCGCGCCTCTCAATTCTCGCATCGAAACTCTTCAGACGAGGAATCTTCCGTTGCGTACTGTGATAATCAGCTTGCTCGTTCTCGACGGGCTCGATTCTTTTTGGAGATTGCATGGCTTGCCTCCGGCACTGGTTCTGAAATCGACGCGTAAGGGACACTGCCTGGAAGCCAAGGCTCCCCTCATTGGAATGCCCCCAAAATCCAAAAAGAGTCGCCTATGTCCACCCTCTGGCACAGTACCCCTCCAATAGATGATTTTAAGAATGGTACCTCTTCCGGATTGTTTACGGACAGTTTATTTCGTGGCCACCTCTTCTGTTTGTCGCTCATCGTTGCGCGGTAAAGGAAGTGGGGCCTGCCAGCGCGCGTGTGCTCTTTGTAGCCACTTGCGGAGATGCTTCCTCAGCCTGTCGGCGTCGATCTCGGCTGCATAGCGGAAGTCTCGCTGAGGCTCTCTAAGGAAACATGACAGCGACAGGCAACTGCGAATATAAGATGGGTGATGGGACGGTTTGCGGAAAGCCCACCAATGAGTCGGGGGAGATGGGGCAACCGCGATTTGTATTTTTGTCACTTGAAACAGGGAGCGGAACAGGTGACCGGAAGAAAGTTCAAGGACTCGCCCAAACCTAAGGGTAAAGCCCAAATAGCCTCTTGGTATACAGGGATCAAGCCTTGTTCTGGCTTATTTGGCCTGACTCCCCAGCACCTTTTTGGTGTATTTTTGGCTTGAATTGAAGTGCTGGCAGGCTCTTCGGAAAAACGGGATCAAATGGCGCAATTTTTTTGTCTACCAATATAACGGAGACTCCGCGACACGCGACTACGAAGCTGTTTCGGATGGTACACCGCCCCCGTCGCTCTCCCATCCAACTTTGTCCAGACGCTGTAGCCCCCTCGCAGCGCGGCCGCGTACACGCTGGTTGCCCGAACCTTCAGGTTACCCGCAACTTACTGGGTCAGTCTACTGTTCTTTAAGGACTTCAGAGATTTCAGCGCGGCCGCCAGTGCTATCTGTTCCTCATAGTCGTCCGTGGTGCTTGCCAGTTGCATCAGTCGCAGGCCGACGACGTGCTCTGCGGCGCCAATCTTGCTTTTCATCAGTTCAGGACGAGTTTCGGCCATTGCCTGTAGGTAGTGGTTCTGCCACAGCGGATATTTCAGAGTTATGTCGCTCAGCGGGGTGTCTCCTTTCCTTGGCCGACCATCCCGGTCAGTGCATTTTCATTTGGGAGCGTGCAAGGCCAGGGCACGCGCGTGCGCCCAGCTGGATCGGTTCGAGCGCCTTGAATCTTGGGTAACCACCCTGCATTCAGGAGCTTGCATCCTCCCGTATCTCCCCCGATTCAAATGCCTACGCTTCATTTACCGTAGTAGTCAAGGACTTTGTTTCAGGTTATGTTCAAAAGTATACTCTCCATAGGAAGCTGTGTGTTGCAAAATATGACTACGACTTGTGGGCCGAGGCTGTGCGCAACTGGATCTTGCGATATTACACCGGTAACTCCGCGAGGCAGCCGGTGGGCCCGCCACCGAAGGCCACGAGGAAGCACAAAGAAGGGCCCCTGTTTTGTTCCTCAAGATACTAGTTGACTGTCACTGGATCTTGTGCTACCGAAAATTTGAGCCTGCAATGAGGCAGTCCGGTGAACACGCTACCAAAGGCGACTAAGAAAGACAAGAAAGGGGTTTCTTTCGATCCTCAAGTGTTTCTTGCGACAGTGGGCCTGGCAAGAACTATTACGCAGTTCCCAAAGGACCACAAAATCTTCTCTCAAGGTGATCCCGCCGAGAGTGTTTTCTATATTCAGGAAGGCAGAGTGAAGCTCAAGGTCAGATCCAAACAGGGCAAAGAAGCAGTCATCGCGATCCTAGGCGCGGGTGACTTCCTTGGTGAGGCATGCTTAATAGGTCAGACTGTCTGCCTGGCAACGGCTACGGCGATTGCACCGAGCTCTATTCTTAGAATTGAAAAGAACGAGATGCTACGCGTCCTCCACGAGGAGCGCACGTTTTCAGACCTTTTCATACCGTACGTGCTTTCACGCAACGTGCGCGCCCAGGAGGATTTGGTCGACCAACTTTTCAACTCCAGCGAGCAACGGCTAGCCCGCACTCTTTTGTTGCTCGCCAACTACGGTAAGGAAGGCACACCCGAGGCCGTAGCTCCGGAGATAACCCAGGGAACCCTAGCAGGAATGGTTGGCACAACCCGGTCACGCGTGAACTTTTTTATGAATAAGTTCAAGAAGTTGGGCTTTATCGATTACAAGGACGGATTGCGAGTGCACAGGTCCCTTCTAAATATCGTCCTGCACGACCAGCCTGCTCATCGCGGATAAGGCGATGTAGGGCAGCCGCAGAATACCGTGAGTAATCCCTGAATAGTGTCAACCGGATTGCGCCGCCGACCCTTCAGTTCACAGTAACTCTTGCACTTCATTGTAACCAGGGGGCAAGCGTGGAAAGCCCCGCACCCCGGCGGGCCAGACTTGCCCCTCCGTTTCGCCTTTTCACAAAGATCCAGAGGATCGGACCTATCTCAAATTCTTGCCGCTTTTCGCAGCTTCTTCGGCAAGCCCAATCTCGCTTGCCATCTGATCTACAGTAATCATGCAAGCCCCGTTTTCTTTATCGACGTAATAAACTGTCGCCGTGTTGGGCCGGAAGCCGCGGAACTCAAGCTCTGATTCCTGTCCGGAGAAGACAGCGGCTTTCCATTTCTTGAATAGTTCGCTGGCGGTAATCACATTTCCTCCCGGATACCTCTCTACCCACATCATATTAGTTGCCGCGACAGTGATCTACCGTCCGGCGCTTCAGGCTGTCCCAAAAAAGCAACAGCGGGACTGTAACTGGCGCCGCAGCGAGGCCCCGGCTAATTCTTTCGCGCGCGAAGCAGGTAGGCCTTAACCTCCCGCCATATCTCTTCCAGGTTTCTTTCCATTTCTTCGTCTGTTGCACAACCGCCAACGGATTTCCGCATAGCATACATGCCAAGAGCGCGTAGCACCCCGTCCCCGTCGCATGCCTTGAACGTCCTCGCTGCGCCGCCGAAACTAGGGCAAAGAATCGCCTTGTCGACTAGCTCGTCGTTCTCAATGCGTACCTCTAGATGAATTGTACATCCCTCTTCGTTCTCCATTCGATTCCCCTAGATTTATTGGTCTGAAATCACAGACTTATCGAGACTTGGGAGTTTTCCATTTTGCGGCGGTTACCATTGCGCTCATTAACCACCGTTGCGCCGTTTTCCGGTCAACGCCGTGCATTTTCATGAATGCTTGAATGGCGACCTGGATAAGATCATTGGCCGTTCTGCGCATCTCGCTCGTCAGGATCGGGTCGCTCGTTCTTTCGTCCCGTGCGAGATTCTTCTGGTTTTGGTTCATTTAGGTCGGGCCAAGTCGCCCGCTTCTACGTGAAATGCACTATTCAGCGCATGCTTGGAGCCCATCACATAATGCATACGTTCTGGAGACCGTCACGGTTCGCTATCGTTGGCATCCGCTCTTTGGACAGGCTCTTCGTGTTTTGAAGCGGGAGAGGGATCGACACGGCCATGGAGAATATCTATTCTGTGAACTACCGGATCGCATATCACGTTCTCTTCCCGCTTGGATGTTCAGCTCCGAATGCACCGCATTTTCCGTGGGCCCACCCGCCATCGCCATTGAGGCGCTCAGCGAGCTCCGCGATCTCCTGAGCAGCTTGCTAAAATCCAGCCCCTGCGATAAAGCCTCGGCCACATCGCCGCTATCGCAGGAGGAGAAGCATGAAATCGCATCCGAAGTCCGTCCGTTCGCAACTCAATCTCGCGTTGCTCGACCGCAGGCCGACCGAACTTCCGTCGGACGAACAACACAAACTCGCCCTCGCTCTGGTCGAGCTGCTCATCAACGCCGCCGCTCCCGGCGCGCCCGCAGGAGGTCCAAATGAATCCGAAACTCACGAATGAACGGTTGAAACGGAGGGCGATCGTCTACCTTCGGCAGTCTTCCCCCGAACAAGTGTTTCACAACCAAGAGAGTCAACGACGGCAATATGGTTTGGCCGACCAAGCACGCGACCTCGGTTTTCGCGACGTCCTGGTGATCGACGAGGACCTGGGACGCACGGGGTCCGGCTTGGTGCAGCGCCGAGGATTTCAGCGCCTGGTTGCGGAAGTCTGCACCGGTGAGGTCGGCGCCGTGTTTTGCATCGAGGCTTCGCGATTGGCGCGGAACGGCCGTGACTGGCACCACCTGATCTGGATGTGCGGCCTGGTGGGCGCGGTGTTGGTGGATTTCGATGGAGTCTACGATCCGAATCTGGTGAATGATCGTTTGCTCTTGGGCATGAAAGGAGAGATGGCGGCGTTTGAACTGAGCCTGCTGCGGCAGAGATCGCTCGAAGCCATCCGCCAAAAGGCCCGGCGGGGCGAACTGCAGTTTTATCTTCCCGTGGGCTTCTGCTGGAGCGAGAACGGCAAGATGGAGATGGACCCGGATCGTCGGATCCAAGACAGCATTGATCTGGTATTCAACAAGTTCACTGAGCTCGGCAGTGTTCGGCAAGTGACGTTGTGGTTCCGTCGCGAGAAGATCGCCTTGCCGGCTGTTCCTTCAGGGCGAGGCGAGCGCCGTCTGGTGTGGAAGCTGCCCCTGTATCACACCATCTGGGCGAT
>QHYJ01000403.1 GCA_003223255.1 Acidobacteriota bacterium
TCACTGATCGAGCAACTTCCCGGCATCAAGCAGGAACTCAAGAAGGACTTCAGTATCGACGTGAATTTCGAGCGCGCCAAACACATGCTCGAAGCCAACGATGGCGCAGGCAACACGTTCAAAGCGACAGCGAAGCCGGTGCTCATCGGCACGGCGGTCGTCGGAGCGACCACTATGATTTTTTCCATCATCATGGCGCTGACCAACGGCCTCGCCGCCAACGTGGACAAGCTTTCGCTGCTCCATGCGCCGTTTGTTCTAGGGCTCATCACCGGCGGCGCGATAATCTACTGGTTCACCGGCGCGAGCACGCAAGCGGTGACCACGGGCGCGTACCGCGCGGTGGAGTTCATTAAAGCCAACATCAAACTGGAAAGCGCGGCGGCGGCGAGCATCGCAGATAGCAAGAAAGTGGTGGAAATCTGCACGCGCTACGCGCAAAAGGGCATGCTGAACATTTTCATCGCCGTGTTCTTCGCCACGCTGGCGTTCGCGTTCGTCGAGCCGTTTTTCTTCATCGGCTACCTCATTTCCATCGCCACGTTCGGCTTGTACCAGGCGATCTTCATGGCCAACGCGGGCGGCGCGTGGGACAACGCCAAGAAAATCGTCGAGGTGGAACTGAAGCAGAAGGGCACGCCGCTGCACGACGCGACCGTGGTTGGCGATACCGTCGGCGATCCGTTCAAAGACACTTCTTCGGTGGCGCTGAACCCGATCATCAAATTTACGACGCTGTTCGGCTTGCTCGCGGTGGAGCTCGCCGTGAGCCTGACCTCGAGCCAGGGCGGCGCGCTGACGCACACTCTGGCGGCCGGGTTCTTTGTGGTCTCATTCTTCTTTATCTATCGTTCGTTCTACGGCATGGGCATCAAAGGCGAGGCCGCGTAGGACAAAACGCGTCGACAGCTGACAGTAACAGTTAAGGAAATCAAGCGGGGCAGTCCATGACAGCCCCGCTTTCTTTTGCGCGACAGTTACATTGCTGGGGGCGTGCTCCAGCCGCGACAATTGCGAGAAACGCCGAAGCAGGCTCCGGCGGAAGACTATATGAGAAAAGCAAAATGTCCGGGCGACGAGGATTTCGCGCCATGGAAAATCAAGGCGCGTGGAGGGTATCTTTACGGCACTTGGATCCGGGGCCTAGGAAGCATTGCTTGCGGCGTCGTGCCCTTTGGATACACACAAGTAAGGCCGAAGGATGAAACTCCGCCGCCACTGGTGGAGGGCCAGAAATATTCTTATCTTGTTGATACAACAAACGCTCCTGGAGCTTCAGGTTACTGAGATGAAGAATTCAAGAGCCGTCCCGACGACAGGATCAGGTCCGTGCTTCCAAGACAATTATGGTAAGTGGGTTCTTGTCCCGTGTCCCAAAATGTAGGGCGGTGAGAGTTGTTAGGCAGTTCACTTCGGAGCATTCTCCCCAACCGCCTTCAATTTATTTTATTGCGCGAGAGAAGCCAAAATATAATCGGTCAGGAGCTTGTCGGTTTGTTCGTGCATGCCGCGCGTATTGTAGTTCGTGCTGGTGAGAACGGCGACCATATCGAGCGCCGGGAAGACCGCGACTTTGTTTCCTCCGTTGCCGCTCATGTAAAAAGCCGCATAGGACTTTTCTCCAAACTTGAAGCTCTTGAGCCACCAGAAGTAGCCGTACTCGTTCTGTTCATCGATGCGCGTGTGCGGTTGCGTGGATGTCTTCACCCAGCTTTCGGAAACGATTCGGAAATTCTTCCAAACGCCGCCGTTCAAATAGAGCTGGCCCAGCTTCAGCAGGTCGCGGCTTTGCAGGCCGAGTCCGCCGCCGGTCTGCGCTAAGCCGAGTGGCGAGAAGTTCCAATCCACTTTTTGAATTCCCAATCGCGCGAACAGATTCTTCATCGCGAATTCGGGCACGGGCGTTTTGGTGGCGCGTTCGAGAACGCCGCCGAGCGTAGTCGCGCCTGCCGTGCAATAGCTGAAACTGCGGCCGTACGGAGCATCTTTGGGCTTCTTGACCCACGAAGGAAATCCTTTGATCGGCAGATCCAGAGTGAACTGAATCCAGTCTTCGATGACATACATGCGTTCTTCATTGCCGCGAGAGAAATCGTTCCAGTCGTCGCATTCGAGGAGCGAGCTCATGGTGAGAAAATCCTCGACGGTGATTTTTGCTTTGCGCGGGTCGGGATTCTGCACCGGCTGCTTGTCGGGGAAGAACGGGAGGATGGGGGCGTCGACGCCGGAAAGCAAACCTTTGTCGATGGCGATGCCCACCAGCATGTCTGTCACAGATTTCGTAGCCGAGCGCGTGTTGCGCAGGGCCGTGGCATCAGAGCCGTCGAAATAATTTTCATAGACCAGCTTGCCGTGCCGCGCGATTAAAATGCTCCCGATCTTTTTGAACTCGCCGCTGCGAATGACGGTTTCCATGGCCTGCAGACGCGCGGTGGAGAGACCGGCGGATGCGGCCGTCGAGGCAGACCAACCGTCGTCTCCTTGGCGCGGGCTGAGGGGTTGCGCTGTGTCTAGTGCCTGCGCAACCAAGGGGGGAGCAAAAAGAAGTAAACCGCAGAGCAGCAACAAAAACAGGCGAATCCGGTTCATGCGCAACACCCCTCCGGCCAAGAGACACAATCCGAGCCACAAAACTTAGACGACGGGCGGCATCGAAAGTCACGGTCGGCTCTTTTTGGAGTGCGGGAGCTTGCTCCCGCTTTTCCTCCTAGCTGGAGGTGGGGTTAACGCAGGAAATTGCGCTTGATGGAAAAGCGGCGGCCCTCCGACTGCGCTCAGGACAAGCAAGCCCGCCGCACTCCCCAAAAAACATATCGGGCGGTTACCGGATGCCACATTTTTCCTATTCGCGGTAAAATCCCGACGCTTCAGCGGTGAGGTTTTGACGATGAAAAAAATGGGATTGTTTTCTGTTTGCACGTTTTTGTTGGCGAGTGCTCCTGCAGTCTGTTACGCGCAGGTGGATACGAAATGGGAAATCCACGATCGCAACCGGCCGGTACCGCCGGTGATTGATCCCGGAACTGCGGGCACGCTGGATGCGCCCGGGCGTCCACCTTCGGATGCCGTCGTGCTCTTCGATGGAAAAGATCTTTCCAAATGGGCGGACAAGGAAGGCGGCCCTGCCAAATGGAAAGTGGAGAACGGCTATTTTGAGGTCGTACCCAAGACGGGCGAGATTCACACGCGCGAACCTTTTGGCGATTGCCAGTTGCACGTGGAATTCGCTGAGCCCAGTCCGGCGAAAGGAGAAGACCAGGATCGCGGAAACAGCGGCGTTTTCCTGCAAGGACTCTACGAGACGCAAGTCCTGGATTCGTATCAAAACAAA
>QHYJ01000106.1:0-1330 GCA_003223255.1 Acidobacteriota bacterium
GATTCTTGACGAAATACTCGAAGAACGCGTGGTCTCCAGCCGCAAACGATGGAATCCGCGTGGCGTGAAGCGCAAGATGAGCAAATACCCGTTGCGACCGAGACACCAAGTGCCAGCAAGTGTCTCAGCATCGCAAAATGCATTCACATCCTTAAGCGAACAGTATTGGGGCTAGGATGCACGGTCAGGGCGTTGCGCAGCGTGCCTAGGGCGCCTGGTTCACGCCGAAAGGTCATGGCATGAATCAGTTTCCTGTAATACAATGAAAACGAAAGCGTTGCACGAATCCACCGGTAGCTCAACAGGGTAGAGCATTCGGCTGTTAAGAAGGCAGTAAAAAGCAAATAAGTGCTGCATCTGGTGTCGCTTACAGCCGAAAAGGTCGCGCAATCACCCTCTTGAATTGGACCGAAGTTCCTCCACCCCTCTGATGAGACAGTTTTCGATGGGCACACTTGCCGTTGCTTGAGTTTTCTTCCCGCCTCCTAAGGAGGTCGGCGTTCTCATTCGAGTCGCTGAAGTGCGCGGATACTTCGTCACTCCTTCTCGAAGGCGTATTTTGTTTCTCTGCGGAAGAAGAGGGAGACACCCTCATTCTCCAGCATGCCGACGTGGGTGCGATGCGGCTTATCGCTGTAGGCCTACTTTTGTTGTATTACTGGAGCAGTTCCGAGAGCGCTTTCCAGTCCAGCTCTTTTCGTATGGCGGCAAACAGGGCAAGATCGGCGGCTGGGCCGCCTGGATGAGCGTGCTCGTAGGCCTTCACCTGCTCGTTCACGGCGTCTGTCCATTTGAACCAGCCGCTGACGATGATGATCTGCACAGCGCTGGGGTCCAGGTGCGGGTCAAATAAATCCTTATTCAGCCGGACCACGGGGCGCGCCTGCAGGTCCGTAGGATTTGAGCGGCCTGACGGAGGTGATTTCTCTCCCAGGGCTGCGGTGAAGCAGCAGTAGGCCGGGGCAGTGCGCTCGCGTGGCGGCAGAACTGCGAGTTCCTGCTCAAGTTTGGCAATGTTGCTTCTATACCGCTCCCGAATCTCCGCGCTTGCATACGAAGGTGGCGGATTCTGCTGCCCCTCCCGGAGTTTGGACCGGACCCACTCCTCCTGCGTCACCGGGATCCAAAGCGGCTGTTCTCGCTTGGTCAGTACGACGATGCCATCATCCAGATCGTAGAGGGGAAAGCCGGCTACAGTTCCGATCCGCCGTGGCGCGCCATACATTGCGTCCGGCTTCCGCTCCGCGAGTGGTCTTTCGAACGCCATATGTGGAGTGTTGATGTAAACGCCGACGCCGCCGCTTGCCTCACCCTGATCAACCCGGCAGTT
>QHYJ01000106.1:1463-3792 GCA_003223255.1 Acidobacteriota bacterium
GACATTGCTCGGAAGCCCGCGTTGGCGACCGTATCATCTTTCATCCGGTACACTGCGAACTTCGTCCAGCTGCCGGGGGCATGTGCTGGATCGGCGATCGCAGATTGTGGAGGCCCTGCGGCCCGGCCGCTCCGTGCCTGCGCTAGCGCCGCATTTGGCGGCGCTGTGCTGCCAGCGACGAGCATCCACAGGATCGGTGCCACGCCGCGAAGCAAGAAGTCAAACCTCGTGCCTCTCATACTTCCCCCCTCACAAAACTCGGTTTGGCCTTCCAGAGAGCAAGACGTGGCACGCGCGTCATCTCACTTTTCCGCCAGGACACGTTTGACCATTTCGCGCTCCTTGATCAGCAGCAAACCCGGCGGCTCGGCGGATTTTGGATTCTGTTCGTAGAAAAGTTTCAACGCGCGGCTATATGCAAACAGCGCCTCGGCATTTCGGTTCGCAGCCGCGAGCAGGTCTCCATCGATCTCCCAGATGCGGACGTCTTTCGGAATACGGAGCATTGCCTCGTCGACGTACGCCAACGCCTGTTTCTGGTCGTTCCACAGGCTGGCATAACTCGCGAGCAGCGCGTACTTTTGCGACACAAGCTCCGCCGAAGCGGGCTCGGATGCTTTGCGAACGTGGACCGTGACCGGCATGCTGCGTGCCGACCCTTTCCACCCGGCCTCATTAGCCGAGGCGTCCACTTCGAGCGTGGCCACTAACTCGTAATCGCCCTCGCCCAGCTTCTGTGTCTCCTCCGGCGACATCCACCAGTACGCTTCCCCGGCCGCTAGCGCGTCGAGACGAAGGCTCGGCTCCGCAGGAGCGACCAGGTTAAGCGCCCAGGACTGAGGTCCGCTCTTCTCGCTGCGAACAGTGAAGCCGACCGCATCGGCCCAGCTTCCACTGCGCGGGGCGACATTGATCGGCGGCACTTTGTCGTTGGTCTGCATCGCCCGAGGATGCAACACAACGAGCTGTACGATGAGCGGCCAGCCGGGCGCCACCTCGACATCGCCGGAGCCATTGACCGAAAGCCAGATCTCCGGCGCATTGGCCTTGTCCGCCCTCGCCTTCGCGGAGCCTGCGTGTTCTGCGCTCGCGGACCTGCGCAGCAGCCACGCGGCCACAGCGAGGGCCGCCAGCAGCAGGACTACGAGCAGCATCACTGACCTCTTACTCATCTTCTCTGCTCCCCGCACTGGCCATTGCTATCGCGGCGAAGGATCATAAGCATCGTTCACCATCAGCTGGCCCTTGCAGTCGCCGCGCTTTTGACTTGCATCGCCGTAGCGCGACTGCGGCTTGTGCTGCGGGCTATTAACGCCCGAGCCTTTGCCCGTCCGGCAGAGTTCTCCGCCCGCGACCTCCTCCAGCACCAGATAGTAAGTGTGTTCTTCCTGCTTCGACCTATACGCGAAGCCGAAGTTGTAGCGCATGATGCAGTCTTCAACGCCGCTGTGCTGCCCGCCCTCGTTCCCGATCTTCAGCTCGAGCGGAAAGCCGTGGCTTAACACGGATTCTGCGTCTTCTTTCAAGATGTCGATGTATTCCCGCAGTTGCGCCCTTGTCGCACCGGCGCGCGCCAGCTGCTCATCCGACAATGTGAGCATGGACTCAATCTCGGCGATCTTTTTCTCGAGCGCCTCCTGGACTTGCTTTTCGGCTGCGGCGAACCTTTCCAGGAACCTAGGGGTCATGTCCGTACCATCCTCGAGCCGCAGGGTCGCTGGCCCTTCGAAGACCGTGCTGCGGATGATGGGCTTCCCGACGCGCTGGTGTTTCTCGGAGTCGAATTTGCTGTAGCCGACCACGAGCAGGTCTTTGTAGTCGCTATCGCCGTGGTGCCAGACGCTCGCGGTATGCAACAGCTCGTGCGCGACGAGCTTGGTGAAGTAAGGGGTCTTCGACCCGGTTGCCGTTGGCAGTCCCCAGGCCGCTCCCAGTTTCTCAGAGCTCAGGACCGGCACCTTGGCCGGGATCCGGATGTATTCGGTGTAGCGCGGCGGCCCGGGCCGATCGGGCTGACCGGCGGCGGTCACCGACCAGGCGCCCTCTCTGCTTTGGTCGACGACGATGACGACGCCGTGCTGGTCGACGCGGTGCGGCGCGCCGCCACTATGGTTCGCATTGATGATGCGGTCGGCGTGCATTTCCGTCTCGCGCACGACGTGCACGTCCAGGCCCGTCACAGCGGCGAACAGCTTGATTCCCGGCACCGCGACCGCCCCGGCGCGGTTCTTGATAAAGAAATCCATCCGCTTCGGATGCGTGCGGATGTGGTCACCATCGACGATGAAGCCGCGATATTCCTCCCACAGCATAAGCCCATCGCCGTTGC
>QHYJ01000107.1:0-4712 GCA_003223255.1 Acidobacteriota bacterium
AGACGAGGCCGGCTACGACTTCCGAGCAGTCACCCGCGAGCGACAGAATATGGCCGTCCGCATCATCCATGAGCTCGGTCTCAGCGCGTTCATGAATGCGTACTTTCTTGACCATTTGTTCAGCCTTGAAGACAACCTCCCTTACGCGGATGGCACCGCGAAGAATCCAGACCATTTGCCACCGCTCTTAGATCGGCGGGATCTTTTCCTGCTGGAATCATTTCAAGTGAGAAACGGAAACTACGAAAGTGTTTCGGAGTCGCAGGCACGCTTGAAGCTGGCTCTCAAATATCGTCGGCGCTATGGTGCGCACATTTTTGCCACCACAACAACGACGGAACGGGAGCCTTTCAGCGCGGAAAAATTCAATTATGCGTGGTGGAGCGCCCTTCTCTATGGCCTGGATGGTTTTGGCTGGGGCGAACCGAACTTTTCTGCTCGGAGCAACGCTCTGCCTGATCATCAGTGCACCCTGGAGGGCACGATGCTCCGCGCCTTCGAACATTCATCCACGGTCGGTTCTGATAACAAACACTTCTGGAGAAAGGCGGGCAACTATTTAATTGTCGGTGACACGACCACTCATTCGGTTCATCGAATCCGCTCCGATGGCTTCGTGGAGCCAAAAGAGATCGATACTTTGTTAACTTCTCCCCTTGGGAGATCACTCTTGACCTGCGGGGGAGGCGCATGAGTCATAAAGGCTACAAAGACCGGCTGATCGACAATCGTGTAGACGCGGTGCGGGTCGTGCACGCCCGCGAGGTTGCCGCCCTGATGGAGTCGCTGGGGTACACCGATCGGTCCGCGAGAAAGTGGGGCTTGCCGGATATCTTTACCTTGGCAGAGCATCTCTTCGCGCGTCTTCAGCAAAACCCTGCGCCGGATGAGCGGGCGAACCAGAAGGGTAAGCGCATTTCTCTGTGGGCTGAGACAAGCTGCGCGCTACGCAAGTTTTCGCTCAGTTTGGCCTACGCCATTCCTTGGACGGTCATGCTGATTTTGGAGTACTTGCGGCCGGACACTCTGCGGGTTTCCGCCGAGATCGGGGGAGCGTTGAGTCTTACTCTGATTGCTAGTCTTATCACATCGGGCGGTTTCGTCCAGATGATTTCCCGCAGTGGGAACTTCTATTATGGGCTGAAGGAGCCGGTTTTGGCGCATCGTACTTGCATCTCCCTTCTGAACATAGGACTGACGTGCAGCCTTGTTCTGGCATTGCTGGGGATGATGGCGGGTTCTTATTTTCATCTATTTGCCTCCAACTACCTTGTGCTGGCTGCCATCAGCTATCTAGCCCTGAGCCTTCTGTGGATGCTCTGCGCCGTGCTTTCTGTACAGGGGAACGGCTGGTGTGTCCCGCTCGTTTTTTTTCTTAGCATTTTCATTGGTGGTTTGATAAAAATTCTCGCCAACCCAAGGACTACCACTCTGTTGGTATCGTGCCCGTTGCTGGCAGTGTCGTGCGCCCTCGGTTGTGTGCTGGCAGGCTCTTATCACGCCGAGAATATGCACCCAGAGAGCAAGGACAGCGCCCGTCCACGAGGCAGCGTCTTGTTCATCTCGCTGGTGCCTTTCTATGTCTACGGTACTCTGTATTTCACCTTTCTCTTTGCTGACCGATTGACTGCGGGAAGCGCAGTTCCATGGATTTCCGGGTTAAGTTTTGGAATTGACGCCGCATATAAGAAGGGCACGGATCTGGTCCTGCTGGCTTTCCTGATTACCGCCGCTCTCGTGGAGTATCTCGCGGATTCATTCCTGCGGTTCTGGCAAAGGTTGGCTACGGACCTGCCGCAGGACGCGAACGAGAGACTGATGGTAAGCCTGGGGAAACGTCACTGGAAATCCATGTTGGTTATCTTCGCTGCATTCGTTGTGATTGCTTTGAGTGCTTGGTTTGCCTTCTCTCGGTCAGACAGCCCGGTCGCCGCCCCCAGACTATTGCAGACGGCCGTGCTCGGAGGCCTTGGTTATCTCATGCTGAGCATGGCTTTACTGGAAATCATAATTTTAGCCAGCGTAAATGCCATTTCGATGGCCTCGCTGGCCGTGGCACTCGGAGTCGCAGTGAATCTGCTGATTGGATATGCTCTCAGCCATTTGTGGGGAGTGCAATATGCCGCCGTCGGGCTGCTCGTTGGGTCCGCTGTGGTTCTATGGACAGCCAACGCAGCGGTTAGACGTGTCCTGCAACACCCAGATTATCATTACTCGATTTCATGAGCCTTTCTTGATGCCCGTCCTAGATGCACTCAAGGCCTTTTGGATCCTCGGCGTCTTCCTTCTAACGTTCTTTTGGCTTCCGACGCATCTCTTTTCGGGCAGGCCGAACTCACCGAGAGTCCTTCGGATTGCCGGCAACTGGGCTCGCACCGTGCTGTGCGTGACGATCCTAATTTTTCTCATGTGCAGCTTGAGGGTGTTCGGTGTGATCACGGTTGTTTTGTTTTTTTTGGGCGCGATAGCCATAGGCTGGTTTCGCAAGCGCGGCGGGGTGTCGCGCGGTTTGTGGACGAGCCTGCAAGCAACCACGATAAACATAATGCGCCAGATTGAATCCCGGTCGTTCAACCTGTTCCTCCTGGCTCGTAAGCGCGCGTCCACCTCGGGCCGCCAGTCTTGGGGATTACGCGTTAACGCATGGCTGAGGCTCTTGGAAGGCAAGGAACTGCTGGGCGCAAGCTTCATTGTGGTGCTGGGAACGACCGTTGTATTGCGCACCGAGCACGCGGTTCGGGAACTGCGTTTTGATCAACCTGAGGAATACTCGGCTCTCCTGCGTGCGCGAGAATTGATGCTCAATATTCATCCTGCCGGGCGGCCGTTTGTATTTCCGGCCATGATCGCAGCCACATCCTTGCTTAGCGGCGCGGATTCCATGCAGGTAACGCGCTTCTTGGCACCGGCAATGGGCCTGTTAGTTGTTCTGGCCACAGGGTTATTCATTCAGGTCTGCGCCCGTGTAGGCGTTGCGGTTGTCGCCGTCATCTACTGCTTAGGAGCAGCTGCATTCCCGCCTGCGAGAGACCAAACGGGCGTGGCAATGTCGGCGATGGAGAAAATTGAGAGTGTCTTCACAGGCTCACCGGCAACCATGGGAGCCCGGCCTGAATTTGCGCTCGGCTTGCTGTTCCTTCTCTTAGCTCTCGCCATTCTCGCGGATTGGTATCGGAACTCGAGGGGCTGGGATTCCTTGCTGGATTTCACGTGCTGCTTGTTGTTGACAGGCATCATCTCGCAGGTCTTGCTCATAATCTTGGTGATCGCGGCGGGGGTGCTGCTGCTTCGGCCCATGGCGGGCCCCTTCGCATTCGTGATGCTGTGTTACGGATTGATGGGTTGGGCGACCTTGTCCAATGTCATCATTATCTCTGACGAAATGCGCACCATCTTACCGGTTGCGGCTGCCATTCTGGTGGGCTGCTTCCTTGCGTTCATAGAGGCGCAATTAGCCGCTCGGGACCGCAGGAAGGCTGAAACGCTATTGCTCGCTGCCTGTTTGTGCGTTGCCGTGATTTGGTTTCGACCGCAAAGGTTGTCTGGCCGATGGCTCGAGTATGAAGCCGCGGCCCGTGCAACGCAGGAAATCGCATACCGATTCCCACGGCAGTCGTGGGTCGTGGCGGCACCTGTAGAGCAGTTAGCCGAAACACTTGGCTTGGGAGGGCACGAAGATCTGGCCGGATTTGTCGAGAAATATCGCACCCAGGTCACGAACCCAGAGTTCCGTTTTCCGGATCGACGGGAAGATTTGTTCATTTATGTCGAGAAGAAACCGTTTCAGTTTTTTTCTCGCGAACCTGAGACCGTTTCTTTCTCCGTGCTAACTGACCCCACGTACCGCCATTATCGCTCACCGGGAGGGCGAGCCAGCTTGGAGGCAGCGGCGCTACAACTCTGTGAGAACTACCGGCAATACCACTCCAACGCCAATGTATTTTTTGAGAACGAAGTTCTCCGTATCTACCACATACACGGGCAACAAGCGTCGGACAGTAGAACAGGACAGTGAGAAAATTGTGAAGTCAAGATCACGAACTCTCGCGCAAAGTCAAGGATAAAGAACTTTACAAACTGTAGTCGATCCCCTTGAGACTACCTGCGACCCTTCTTCTGTGTTTCTCTCCCGGAGACACATCGGCACGCCTTGAATGCCCTTTACGACATGAGTGAAGTACATGCCCACTTTTCTCGATTCAGCAACGCGAGAACAGTGTTCCGGTGCGAAGGGGGCATGTACCAATTGTGCCCACGAGTGGCAAATAGCGAAAGCGAGCGGCTACAGCGTGCTAGGCTTAGGCCAGCCCCGGGCCCTAGGATGCCATGAACACTGGTGACCTTGGTTTCAAACAAAAAATCAAAAACTTACGTACGTCTTTCATCTTTCTCGCCGGAATGGGAGTGAGTGGATTGGGGAGCACTGGCTGCGGAGTTGTGTCAAAGACACAGCCACCTATTCCGGTGAACGTCACCATTTCGCCCACCTCAGCGACGGTGGCAACCGGGGGAACACAGCAGTTTACCGCCACCGTGAACACCAGCAACACTGCAGTCACCTGGCAAGTGAATGGCGTGACGGGAGGCAATGCCACGGTCGGGACGATTTCCAGTTCCGGTCTGTACACGGCGCCTGCGACAGCCCAGAGCACGACCACCGTGACGGTCACAGCTGTGTCTCAGGCCGATCCCACAAAGTCCGCTTCGGCGCA
>QHYJ01000107.1:4772-27747 GCA_003223255.1 Acidobacteriota bacterium
GGACGATTTCCAGTTCCGGTCTGTACACGGCGCCTGCGACAGTCCAGAGTACGACCACCGTGACGGTCACAGCCGTGTCTCAGGCCGACCCCACTAAGTCCGCTTCGGCGCAGGTGACCATCACGCCGACTGCTGCCGTGAACGTCACCATTTCGCCTACCTCAGCGACGGTGGCAACCGGGGGAACACAGCAGTTTACCGCCACCGTGCAGAACACCAGCAACACCGCAGTCACCTGGCAAGTGAACGGCGTGACGGGAGGCAATGCCACGGTCGGGACGATTTCCAGTTCCGGTCTGTACACGGCGCCTGCGACAGTCCAGAGTACGACCACCGTGACGGTCACAGCCGTGTCTCAGGCCGATCCCACAAAGTCCGCTTCGGCGCAGGTGACCATCACGCCCATCGTTGGCATGGTTTTCTACGTTTCAACCACGGGTAGTGACTCGAATCCTGGTACGCTTTCATCTCCGTGGAGAACTATCCAGCACGCGGCCAACTCCGTACAGGCAGGCGACGCCGTTTACGTGCGTGGTGGCGCGTACAACGAATCAGTCAATATTTCGGTATCGGGCTCAGCCACTGCAGGTCCAATTACCTTCAAAACCTTCCCCGGTGAGCAAGGGATCATAGATGGCACGGGACTGGTACCCTCCACGGCCGGCACTCAAGGCCTGATCAATATCGTGAATCAAAGTTACATTTCCATTCAGGGGCTGGAGATCCGCAACTACCAGACTTCGAGTGCCTCTGCCACCCCGGCTGGGATTTGGGTATCAGGCTCAGGCAGCAACATCCAGCTACTGAACAACCTGGTTCATAACGTCGTCACAACCTCGGAAAGCACCGGCAGCGCTTTCGGCATTGCCGTGTACGGAACGTCAGCGCCCGCTTCTCTCGATAGCGTCACCATCAGCGGCAACCAAGTCTATAATCTTAGGACCGGCACCAGCGAATCGGTGAACGTCGATGGAAATGTAACCAACTTCGTTATCACGAATAATGTCATACACGATAACGATAACATCGGAATCGACGTTATTGGCTTCGAAGGCGTTTCCCCCGACCCAGCCTACGACTACGCCCGCAACGGTACGGTCGCGGGCAATACTATCTACAACATTTCGGCGATAAATAATCCTGGTGAGGGTAACCAGTACGACGCCAATGGTATTTACGTAGACGGTGGTTCTCAGGTTGTGATTGAGCGCAACCTGATCCACAACGTAGACATCGGCATCGAGATGGCCAGCGAGCATCGGGGCCGAGTGACTAGCTTTGTGATAGCGCGGAACAACCTAGTGTATTGGTCGAATTCGGTCGGCATTAGCATTGGAGGATACGCCAGCAACGTGGGCGGCACCGACCACTGCACGATTGGGAATAACACTCTGTTCCAGAACGATACGAAGAACACGGGGAGCGGTGAATTCCAGATCCAGTACTATGCCACCAACAACGTTTTCAAGAACAATATTGTTTATGCCTCGTCGCAAGGCCTATTCATTAACAACTACACGAACAGCGAGCCCGATCCCTCGGACGTGGACTACAACCTCTATTATTCCTCGTTGAGCCCTTCAGCGGCAGACTTTCGCTGGAATGGTACGGACCATCCTGGTTTTTCGTCCTATCAATCGGCGACCGAGAAGGATACCCATTCTCAATATACGGATCCGCAGTTCCTGAGCCTGACGACACCTAACCTGCAGATTCAGCCGACTTCACCGTCACTCAACGCAGGAATCAACCTAGGGCCGACCGTCGTAGGTACCCTAGACTTTGCT
This sequence comes from Acidobacteriota bacterium, assembly GCA_003223255.1. Taxonomy (GTDB): domain Bacteria; phylum Acidobacteriota; class Terriglobia; order Acidiferrales; family UBA7541; genus Acidiferrum. The sequence goes on from QHYJ01000107.1 coordinate 6,560, forward strand.
GGCAATCCGCGGGTACACGGAAGCAATATCGACATTGGCGCTTACGAGCAATAGCCCACTCGCGAATATAGCGCGACCGAGGTTTTTTGTGCCAGCGGAAGTGAGGAAACGATCAAACGATCCTTCTCTTTCGATTCTAATGTGACTAAGGTGTTCACCGAAAGTCGCCGAAAGTGCTGTTGTTAAAACCAAGAATCCTCGCCCTTTTCTAAGGAGCGGGGAGGATGTCAATTTCGGTCGTGTCTAAGCTCCGCGTCGAACGAACCCATTCTGAACAGGAAACCGGAAAAGGAAAATAAAAACAGGGACCGGCTTTTCTCGCCGGTCCCTGGATCAAGAAGTTTGTGTGTTGATTCTAACCTCTGCCACCTGCAGCGGAAGCTGCCTGTTCTAGCAGCGGCGTAGCTTTACCAACCTCCGCCACGCCAAAAATAACGAGGGGTGCGTTCGAGTTTGGTTCTATTCCACAGTACAGGTGATTGATGTTTATGCTTGCGTCGCCCAATTTTTGTGCGGCTCGCGCAAGTTCTCCCGGCCGGTTTGCAAGGTTTACTTTGACAACGTCGGTTTCAGTATAGGTCGCTCGCTCGTTGTCGAGCACGCTTCGCGCTTTAGTCGGGTCGTCGAACACTACCCGCGCCAGGCTTTTCCCACTGGAAGGAAACGACTGTGCGGCAATGATGTTCACATTGCGGTCGGCCAGCGCCCGGCAAATTTTGCCGAGCGTTCCTGGTCTATCGTCCATCGTGAGGGTGAATTCTTTAACTACAGGCATACTGAGGACCTCCCTTTCAAGTTCGGGTGCAGGGCGGGATGCATCCTCAAGGTTGGACCGGGGAAGAACCACATGGTACTCCCCGGCTTTACCTTCTTGCAAGAACGGACTCTGTGGATAAACTGTGGATAATAAGCCTGTGGTACATCTTCTCTACGCCCCGCTTGCCGCGTCGCGTGCGCACGCGATTACACAGGGGAAATATGAGCGCGGGAGAGTGGGTCTACTGTCAGGTCCTTCTGCCATTGGACTGGAGCTTTGGCTCGGACGGATGATTGGATACTTTCCCAGGAAAGGCGGCATAGGCGGAAATGTGAGAGGTGAACCCCTCGGACTCTCTTCGCGGAGGCTCTCCGGACTGCCGCAAGGACACTCACCCCGCGCCTAGCCTACGATCATGCGCTTCGTAGAACCAGCACGCCATCGCTAGGAGCCTGTCGGGAATAGATGTTGTCGTACGTGAAATCAATAAGTTACGGACAGAGGTACGTCTGCAAGTTATTGATTCTTCGTCGAAGATTTGTTCTCTCCGACACCCTCCTAGCCTATGTCGGACGCGAGGGAATCGCCATTACCCGTCCCTCGCATCCGACCGTTTGTGCAGGATAGTTGGCGACTCGGGAGCAATCGAGAAAGGGCACGATCGGCAGATCTTCCGAATGCCGACTTCTCGTCCGAATAAACTATAAGTTTAATTTGCTTACCGGGAGTTTGATTACAGATCACGCGGTAACATGGACGCTGATTGCTATATTTTTGCCGTTTTCCTCGCGATAGGTGACGTCCGCAGTGGCATTGACTTTGAGTTTGCCCTCTATGGTTGTGTTCTTATCGATCTGAAAGACCATTGATTTGGCGTTGGGGGCTTCCTGCGCGAACTGTTGTCCGGAGGAAGCCTGGCCGCCTGCAACGGCCAGGGTGAAGGAGTCCTTGCGGACGGCTGTAATCTTTCCCGAGACGGATAGCTGGGACGCGGGCGTCTGAGCTGTTGCAGCGGGTTGAGCATTGTCAATGGCTGGGGGCATCGCCCAGAGTGCGGCGACAAGCATTAGGCTGGCAAGGGTTGCAAAAAGAAAGCGATGCGGATTCTTCATCGGGACACTCCTTCGCTCTGTGTGTTTGGGGGGCATTCCATTTAGCGCAGACCAATAGCCACATTCAGTAGAAATGTCAATAATGATATCAACCCCTTGTGAATCTTGAGATTACGGAAATACGCCCTGCCTGGCATATTCGAGTCAAAGCAGTACTAGAGCGGGAAATCCTTCCATTGAGCTGGTCGAACATGCACGCAAAACGGACCACCTGTTGAAGCAAGCAGAAACTGCCATGGTCTACTAATGGGTGGCGCTAGATTCCGAGGAGCTCGAGTTGACTCTTGTAGTTGGCTTCGAAGTCGAGGAATCGGCTAATGATGGATTGAGTGAGGCCGTCACAGTATACGACTTCCCATGGTCCGTGAGGTCGGTAATCAGAAGCTCGTAGCGAAAGCCTTCCGGGTGACTTCGGCTCCTCAGCAGGGCAAGTATTCCTCGCACTTCGGCTCCAGAGTGAATCACGAGTTCACCTGACGAAGTCAGGCCAGAAACAACTGTGCCGTGAAACTCGGTCCCATCGGCATTTACAGCCGAATCGATGGAATTGCGCATCTTGACGCGAAGCAGCGTTCCCTTTGGCAAGCCGTCCACATCGTTGCCGTTGGTAGGATTGAGCCGAGCGTGAAGATAAAACGTCAGGACCGTTCCTGCAGAGACATGCACGGGTTCAATGTTGGAAGTTTGACCATGAGCGGTGCTTCCGAAGGCACCGACGAAACACATAGCCACTAGGATACGTTTCATGGGCTGGGGCCTCTCGTATCTTTAGAAAAGCAAGAGACTTCGATGACTTAACTTTAATCTCCAAGTATAACTCTAAAGTTGAACTGTCGCAGAGGCAATGGTTGGTCGAGATTCGATGTGCTCTATAGCGCATGGGCGCACGGCAAGGTCGCGGATCGTGCTTAGCGTGGTCGGAAATGCAGGAAAACATTCATGGATCGCTCGACACAACTGTAGATACGGCTGCAAGAAGAAGCACAAGAACAAATTCAAGTCATCAGTCGAGGGCAATAGATTCATTGTTTGGGAATGCCTCTTTAAGGATTCGTTCGACGTTCCGCATCAATTCTCCGGCGCGGAAAAGACCTTCATCAAGACCGCCGTGTCTTGGAGACCATGAGGTACCCCCCCTGCCTCTCCAACGGATTGTGTCTGCCGGAAAACTCGCTTGAAAGCGTGGATTTCTTTCTGGCCCGGCAACCATTGTTCAATCTCCTGCTTCCAGATACGCCTTTTTTTTGACTTCCCGACTGTGACGATAAACGGATCCGAATGCGAGCCGTACCTCGAAAAGTGGCTCTGCCGCGTCTTTTGCGGCATGCTCGATGCCGAAGGTAACTACGTTTGGACGACACACTTTGCAGCGAGGCGGCACGTTGTTTCATCTTCCAGCGTCGTTCCAGGGTGTGTGATCCACGTGGCCCTTTTTGCCGGAGTGCCCGCCGAGTGTAAGATATCGGCGTCGTCTAGGGATTTATGGCAGCCCAGCAACTCACAAAGTCAAAGACATGGTCGGGGAAGCGGCGCAGTCAACGGATTGAGTTGAGCGCTGCAGTTGTCCTTCACAGACGCCCAACGGAAGGCCCGCAGTTCTCTGAAAGGACGCAAACCCTGATTGTCAACGCTCACGGTGCGCTGGTGGCCCTAGCGGAAAACGTAGCACCTGAGCAAAGGCTTTTCATGCAAAACACAAACAGCGGGGAACAGAAAGAGTGCCGCGTGGTTTACGTGAAGAAGGAGTTGGCGGGGCCGACTAAGGTTGCAGTAGAGTTCACACGACCCGCACCTACCTTCTGGTGCATCGCCTATCCACCCGCCGATTGGGTTAGGTAGTTCCTTGGAATTTCCGATAATTGCAATCGGTCGCAGATAGCCTTCTGGCTTAGCGCCACCTGCGTTTGATTGGAGAAAGGTCGGGCGTAGAGTTCCCGCGAGCTGGGCCAGGAATGCATAGGGCTGCGCGCGCGGCTGCTCTTTGCCTTCGGCGATGCCGCAGCGGGTTTAGCGTGACCCTGGCCAAGCTGGAAGGAGTCCTCCACGGTGAAACTCGGCTGCTGGTTGGCGATTTGGACCTTGATCATCTGGAACGACAGGGAATTCCGATCCACGGTCACGCGACAGTACGAGTAAGTCGAGCCCGGAGCTTGGTACAAGTCGGCGGGATCGCGCGGAATCTCGTGGGGAGTCGCGCCACCCCCGCCGGCGGTGATATAGATGACGCCGCCATGAACGTAGCGCTCATAGTTGTGAACGTGACCGGCGAGCACGACGTCGGGGAGGTTGAGCCGCTTCTGACTCTCCTCAAGCAGCGAGGCGAGGCGCTGGTCAACCGGGCGCAGCGAGTGACCGCCGCCCGGCAAGCGCCCGCTGGAATGCGTCATGGCAGGGTGGTGTTGCACGATAAACAGGTACTGCACGCCTTCCGGCACATTCCCGAGTCGCTCGAGAAGCCATTTCCACTGTTCGTTGTCGGGGTTACTGACGTTGCTGTCCAGCATGATGAAGTAACAGTTGCGAGTGCGAACGGCATACCAGTGCAGGTTGCGCAGTTCAGGGAAGCGGCTGAAGTATTGAAGGCGCGTTGGAAGAGCCCAAGGTGTCGTGGTTGCCGAGCACGGGGAACACATGGATGCCCGCTTCCCGCCAGGGTTCGGTTTCGCGATCCCAGACTTGCCAGTCGGCCTCGGACGGCCTGCTGACGAGGTCGCCGGTCAGCACCAGGAAATCGGGCTTCTCCTTGGCGACTTGTGCATGGCACGACGAAAGTCCGGATCGCTGGCATTCTTGCGAGAAGAGTCGGTGAAACGGGTATCGCCATAGAACGATGAAGCGAAACGGGTAAGGAACGTGGAAATCGGGAAGCTGCTGCGCAAGCGCGAGAACAAAGAGAAGCAGGAAAAGCAGGACATAAACTTTGCGGGAAGTCATGGCATCTCCGGAGATTTGCTCAGGCCGACATCATCGTGGTGCGCGACCTCGCGGTAGAACTGCTGCAAAACGAAGTAAGCCTTCTTTTTTCACCGTTGTTGGAGATCAGGCCCTTGCGGTTGAAGCCATCCTGCACGGACGCCAACTGACGGCGGGGGCTCCGAAAGTCCTTGAGAATCCACGGGGCGATTCGGCGAATGAAGGAAACTTTGCGCAACGCGGCGATTTGGTGCTTGTGGACTGTCGAGATCCGCGATCAGCGGGTCATCAATCACCCGTCTTGTGCGGCTCAGCCAGGCTCGACCGGTTGGTGGTGGCGGTGATCAGGCGAGTGGCGTCGAGCGGACGGGCGGCCGCGGCCAATTCGTGCAGGAACGCGTTACGCTCCGGACTTTTCGCGGACTCGCTAGTAATGGACCAAGAGATGATGGAGCTGCGGTTGTAGTCGCGCGCGATCATCTCCTCGAGTTGGCCCCTGACTTTCTCCGCAACGCCGGGCGCAGTCCAAGCGATGCCTTGCCTCAGCGGAATTTCGCAGCGCCAGCCGGGCCGCGGGTGGTATGCGAAGGATTTCCCTTACCCGATGGTCCCCTCGTACAGCAGCAGTTCGGGGCGCTGTGTGTTCCAGGCGCCAGGAACGTGCAGCGTGGGCGAAGGGGCGAAGTCGTACTCAACCACCCGGTGGAGGCGGCCGGCGACAGGTTGAGAAAGTAGCGGCGGCGCACGCCTTCGTCGTAAGGGTCAACCACGTAGTGCCAATCGCCGTTCAACGATACTCCCGGGCGAGCGAGGCACTCTGAAGAAGAGGCGCGGTGGGTTGCACGGGCGGCAGCGGCGGCTGAAAAGAACAATCCCCAGAAGAGCCAAACAAGCTTACTTTTCATCGTTTTTCTCGCATTTGCGACTCCCATCTTCGCGTAGCTAGCAACTAAGGAGAAGGGCAAGAAAGTTTGCCAGTTTAATGTGACTCCCCTGGTGGCGCGATCTGAATCTGCGTGCTGAGCCGTACATCCCGCGAGGACGAGCCGACCAGGATTGAATATGTCCCCGGGGCAACTTTCCAGTCGTGGACTGTGGTGTCCCAATAAGAAAATGCGCGCTGGTTGAGCGCGAACTGCACGTAAGCCTTCCGTCCCGGCTCGAGTCGTACCTTCTTAAATTCTTTAAGTTGCTTCGGGGGCTGGGGAACCGCGTCACTGGACGGCATGCCGATATAAAGCTGCGCCACTTCTGCGCCAGATACCCTGCCGCTGTTCACCACGTCAAACTCAATTTGCACATTCGGCTTCGCGTTCGCGCTCAGCAGAAGCCGTTCGGGCGACACCTGCAGATTGGCATATCCGAAGGTCGTGTACGAGAGACCATGGCCGAAAGGGAAGAGCGGGTCTTTCTTGGCAGCATCGTAATGCCGATAGCCGACGAAAACACCCTCGGAATAGTGCGCGACTTTATCCACGCCGGGATACTGCTCGGGTTTGCTTGCGGGAAGGTCTTCGGGGCTTCGGGGGAAGGTAATCGGCAATTTGCCGGAGGGATTGACTTCGCCAAACAGGATTGCGGCAACCGCATTGCCGTCCTCTTCGCCGGGATACCACGCTTCGACGATGGCTGGCACTAGCTCGGCCCATGGCATCAGGACGGCCGAACCCGTCTTCAACACCACGACGGTGCGCGGGTTGGCGGTTGCGACGGCCCTGACCAGCTCGTCTTGGTTGCCGGGAAGGGACAGCGATTGATCGTGGCCTTCCCGATCCTGATCGACCACCAGGACGATAGCGAAGTCCGCACTGTGCGCCAAAGCGGCGGCCGCGGGAATATCGGCGCCATCATTCGTTTCGATTGTGACCTGCGAACCGGCACGGGAACGCAGGCCGTCGAGGGGATCAACCGTGTACAGCGGAACGACGTGTGAGCTGCCGCCACCGCCCGTGGAAGCTTTTGCAGGTCCGATCAACGCGATGCGCTTGAGCTGCGACGCTTTCAAAGGAAGGATGCCGCCCGAATTCTTGAGCAGCACGATACCGTCTTCGGCAATGCGCAAGGCGATGGCCCCGTGTTCGCGGGCGGGGAGCGGCTTTGGAGTTAGCGGGTGGTCAAACACGCCGGATTGAATCATGGCGCGATAGCGGCGGATCAGCTTGTCGTCAATCACCGACATGGGCACCTTGCCCCCCTCCACCGCCGCTTTTAAAGCTTCTCCGAAATACTTGCCGGTAGGCATCTCGAGGTCGAGGCCGGCCAGGGCCGATTCGACGGTGCTGTGGACCGCCCCGAAGTCCGAGGTAACAAAACCTGCGAGTCCCCATTCTTTCTTCAGAATCGTATCGAGCAGGCCGACGTTTTCGCAGTTGAACGCGCCGTTAACCTTGGGATAGGCGCACATCACGGAAGCGGAGTGGCCCAGCTTGACGGAATCCTCGAACGCGGGAAGATAAATCTCGCGCAAGGCGCGCTCGCTAATTTCTTCGTCAACTGCCGACCGGTCGGTCTCCTGGTTGTTCGCGACGTAGTGCTTCACGTCCGCCATGATGCCCCGGCTCTGCACTCCGTCGATGAAGGCAACCGCCAACTGCCCGGTGAGAAACGGATCCTCCCCGTATCCCTCGAAGGTGCGGCCATTTTGCGGTACGCGCATGATGTTGATCGTCGGCGCTTCGAGCAGAGAATTTCCCAGGTCGCGAGATTCGCTGCCGGCAACGGCGCCATATTCCATGGCAAGGTCACGGTCCCAGGTGCTGGCCAGCGCGATCGGCGCGGGCAGCGCCGTGGCAGGCCTCGGCGGCTTAATTCCTCCGGGACCTGCGCCCGCGGGGCCGTTGGTAATGCACAGGTCGGGAATGCCCAGCCGGGGGATCCCGAGAACGATTCGATTATGGGTAGCATCGCGGAAGCCGTGCAGTTGCTCGATCTTTTCGTCCAGCGTCATGCGCGAAACAATTTTTCTGGCGCGTTCATCGGCGGTTTGCGCATGCCCTAGACTCGTAAGCAACAATGCAAGCAGCGCGCAAGCCGCCAATCTGAATGCGCGGAGACTCGGACGGGCATAACGGTCAGCCATTGCGAAGCAATGCCTTGCCAAGGCTAAATGTTGAGACTCCGGATGCTGCGCCATCTTCGAGCCTCGCCACAACGTCCGGCATGGGGAGTGTGCAGAGTGGAGGTGGATTTCGCGGAATGCAGGGACGTTGTAATTGACGAAAAAATCATTCCGTGTTTTCTCTTGTGTGTCAACCCCAATTTTGGGGACTGACGTGGCGAACCGCGTTTTGGCCAACAAGATCGCGTGCACCAGCCCCCGAACGGCGCCCTAGTGTCGGCTTCGCTCAAGCAGATCCCTCCGCCGGGATGACAGTTGGGTGAGAGCGGCTAAGGCGTGAAGTGGCACGGCTAAAAAGCCGTACCCTGACGAAGCCTAAAGCTCCCTCTTCTAAAGCCCGTGCAACGAATTTATGACTCGGGACCCTAGAAGCATTGAGGTTCGGCATGGTAATCGGAACGGGATTCGCAGAGAGGTACCTGACCCATGATGAGATCCGCGAGACGTGCGCCCGAGCGCTGGCTTCCGTCCCGCTACACGGCAGATGCGTGCTGGTTCTGATCCCCGACGGCACGCGAACCATGCCGATGGCGGAAATGTTTGGCGTTTTTCAGGAACTGCTCCGGCCACGCGTAAAAGCGCTCGATTACCTGGTTGCGCTCGGCACGCACCAACCAATGACGGACGAGCAACTCAGCAAGCGGCTGGGACGAAGCGTGGTCGATGGCCATATTGGCGACACGCACATTTTCAATCACCACTGGGAGGTTCCGGCCAATTTCGTTCAACTCGGAAATATTCCCGCACGCGAAATCGGCGAGATCACCGGTGGGCTCCTGTCACAAGACGTGCCAGTCACTCTGAACAAGCTGATTCTGGACTACGATCACCTCATCGTGTGCGGTCCGGTGTTCCCGCACGAAGTGGTCGGCTTTTCCGGCGGCAACAAGTATTTCTTTCCGGGAATTGCCGGCGCCGAGATTATCAATTTCACGCACTGGCTTGGGGCAGTGGTGACCAACTACAACGTCATCGGCGCGGGATACACGCCAGTCAGGGCCGTCATTGATCGCGCCGCGGCATTCATCCCGCGCGCAACGTGGTGTTTTGCCCTGGTGGTGACGCACGAAGGCCTGGCTGGGCTGTATTTCGGTTCGCCGCACGAGGCGTGGAAGGCGGCCTCTGCACTCTCGGCGAAGAAACACATCATTTACGTGGAGAAGCCGTTCCAGCGCGTGCTCTCCGTCATGCCCGAGCTGTACGACGACTTGTGGACCGCCGCAAAAGGCATGTACAAGCTTGAACCGGCGGTGGCCGATGGCGGCCAGGTCATCATCTACAGCCCGCGAATCAACGAAGTCAGTTACACGCATGGCAAGCTCATTGACGAGATCGGCTATCACTGCCGCGACTACTTCCTGAAGCAGTGGAACCGCTTCAAACACTACCCGGGAGGAGTGGTGGCGCATTCGACGCATGTCAAGGGCCTCGGCCAGTACGACGCAGCTACTGCCATCGAGAGCGCGCGCATCCGCGTGACCCTGGCGACGGGCATACCGGAGGAGCGATGCCGTCGGGTCAACCTGGGGTACCTGGATCCGGCAAGCGTCGAGTTGGAAGAATGGCGCGAGCGGGAACAAGACGGCTGGAAGGTGGTTCCCCGCGCCGGCGAAATTCTGTTCCGCCTAAAGCCGCACGGCTCAGCCGCGGCGGATTAAAAGGTATAGGACATGTATAGGACAAGGGCTGCTTGACAGGGGGCCGGGAACGTGAGAGGGTGATTTCACCTATTGCAAGCACACTGTAATCAGTAAAACGCCCGACCAGGTTCAGCTCATGGTAAAGCTTGCGCGAACCACATCCGGGAAGTACGTGGTGGAGGCCGTGGCCAAGGCCCTCGACATCCTTGATGCCTTCGCAAACTGCGAAGAGCTGACGCTGAGTGAGCTCAGCCTACGCGTCCGGTTAAACAAAAGCCGGACGTTCCGGCTGTTGCACACGCTGGTGGGACGTGGCTATCTGGCGCGTAGCGCGGAGGGGACGCGGTACCGGCTGGGCCTGAAGCTGCTGGAGCGGGCCGCCAACGTGCTCCGCAACATCAAGGATGTGGCGCGCTTCGCGATGCTGGAGCTGCAGGAACGGTTTAACGAGACGGTGAACCTGAGCGTGCTGGACGACCGGGGCAACGTGCTCTACCTGGATATTGCGGAGAGCTCGCGGCCTTTCCGCATGACGGCCACGGTTGGCTGCCGCATGCCCGCGCAATTGACCGCCATGGGGAAGGCGATCCTTGCGCACATGCCGATCGACGATCCCACTTCGCCAGACCACACGATAATTTCCAAGCTGTTGCCGCGGCCTACGCGCGCCTTGTACCGGGAACTGGAGGCTATCCGCCAGCGCGGCTACGCCATCGATCGCGAGGAGAACGAGCCCGGGGTCGGGTGCATCGGCGGGGCCATATTTGATGCGAACGGCCGTCCCGTGGCGGGCATCAGCGTTTCCGGGGCGCTGCAGCGCATTCTGTCCAAGGACAAGCAGAAGACAATTGCGGAAGCGGTTCTGGCGGCCTGCCGGGCAGTCTCGAGGACGTTGGGATTCGAAGAGAGGCGAGTTGGGGCTTGCGCGCGGCGGCTGGCCGGGTCTACCCGCACGGTAAAGCCGGGTTTTCAGGGCAGCAAGGGGATGTCGTGCGCGACAAGGGCGGAGTCACGTTAGGGCAGGCGGCATGGGGGTTGCCGGTAGCTGCGCGCATTAGTGGCCATTATCGCTGGGTCATCTGTGGATTGCTGTTTTTTGCCGCCACGGTGAACTCTGTGGACCGCCAAGTGATCGGTCTGCTCAAGCCGACACTGCAAAGCGAGCTGCACTGGAACGAGATTGACGATGCCAACATCGTCTTTGCCTTCCGGTTGGCTTTTGCTGCCGGACTGCTGCTTGTGGGCCGTGCGATGGATTGGCTCGGGACGCGCCGAGGCTTTTCCCTTTGCCGTGTTCATGTGGAGTGTTGCGGCTATGGTACATGCTCTGGCCCGCTCCGTCTTTGGTTTCGGCGCAGAGCGCGGCTGGACCGGCAATTGGGCACGCCAGACCGCCATGCTGATTCGCGCGCTGGCCGTTGTGCCTATCGTCTTCGCTTCCCGGGCCACGCACTTGTGGACAGGCGTATTGCTGGTCGGCAAACATTTTTATCACCGCGTCGGACATGTTTCCGCGGCATGTGGTCGGGTCGGTCGTCGGCTTCGGCGGCATGGCGGGCGCGGTGGGCGGAGTGCTCATCGCAAAGATCGTTTGCTACATTCTCCAGTGGACAGGCTCGTACCTCCCCGTGCTCATCCTCGCCGGTTCGGCATATCTCGTTGCACTTGCTCTCGTTCATGTTCTTGCTCCCAAACTTCAACCTGTTCAGGCGGCGATCGAGTAGGACCGCGTTCATCAGCAGCCCCTTTGGCTCGTAGGACATTGTCCTCGAGTCACTGGGCATGGGCTGGGGGAGCCTGGCTGGATCCCAGCATGAGTGGCGCGCTGAGCGAAGGCGGATTTGTTAGCTCCGTTGTGAATAAGGAGAGCTAAGGAGAGGGGAGTGAAACAACAAGAAGTAAGGAATGGACAATCCGTTGCCCGCTGACCATGAGGATCAGCGAGGCGACAAAGGGGTGAAGTTTTATGAGGAAAATTCGTTTTTCTGCTGTAGTCCTTGGAATGGCAGTTTGCCTGTCCGCGCTGGGCTTGATGGCTCAAACACCGGTCGGTCACATATTCGGGACAATTCTCGATCCAGTTGGGGCACCCATCGCCGCAGCTTCGGTTGTTGTAACCAACCTTGCCACCGGGCAGACTTTCGATCTCAAAACAGACGCCTCGGGCGATTACGTGGTGCGCGAATTGCCACCGGGCGAGTATTCTGTGACAGCCTCGTCGACCGGTTTCAAGCAGGTGGTACGCACTCCGATCACCTTGGTGGCTTTTCAAGATTCGCGCGTGGATGTGACCCTAGCACTTGGGGCCACCAGCGAGAAAATCGTGGTTTCTTGGGCCATGCCGCAAGTGGACACACGGTCAATCGTGTTAGGCAACTATGTGGAGAACAAGTTACTGGCGGAAATGCCCATCAACAACCGGAACATCATCGAGACGATCAACTACACCCCAGGAGTGGAACATGTGAGCCCTGGGAACAATGTCAACCGCAACCAGCAGCGCGTGAATATCGAGGGCAACCGCTCGTACTCGACCAACGAGCAACTCGATGGCGCGAGCATGTATTTTGCTCATCGCGGCCAAGGGATCGAGCTGCCGGCTCCGGACGCCATTGAAGAGGTGCAGGTCGTCACTTCGGGCGTTTCCGCCGAGTATGGACGGGGCACCGCCGTGTTCGCGGCTGTAACCAAGTCCGGGGGAAACCAACTGCACGGCACCGCCTGGGAATTTATCCGCAACGACGCGTTCGACTCGGTGCCGTATTTCAGCGTGACGAAGCCGCTGCTGAGATCGCATGACTTCGGCGCCACGGCCGGGGGGCCAATCATCAAGAACCGGCTGTTCTTTTTCGCCGAATACCAGGGACTGCGTACTCATCAGACCGCCCTGACCTCCACGCCGTTTCCGCCGACGCAGGCAGAACGTAACGGAGACTTCAGCGCCTCCACTCCGGCGCCGATTGATCCGCTGACCGGCCAGCCGTTCCCTGGGGGGCAAATTCCCACCAGCCGCTTTGACCCGGTTGCGGTCAAGATCCTGAACATGATTCCGCAGCCGAATTTGCCGTCGGGCGCCCTTTCCTTTGCCGGGCCAAATCCCATAACCGGCGATGGCTTCGTCGGTAAATTTGACTTCACCGCCACTCAAAAAGACCGACTGAGTTTCCGCTGGTTCTGGGATTACCGGCGCGGAATCAGTCCGTTCCCGGCCAGCCCGAAACAAAGCATTCCCGATTATTCGCCGGCGCCGAACAGTCAAGATCCCAAGACGGCCACGGTGAACTATGTGCGGACGTGGAACCTCTCGCTCATTTCGACAAGCCGCGTCTCCTTCACCAAGTGGGTGTATGGTGAGGGCGATTCAGTGAACACCAGCCTGGCGGACCTCGGCGCAACCAACTTCCAGGACCAATATCCAACGCACCGTCTCCCGACCACCACGGTAAATGGACGCTTCAGTGCCACAGCGCCAACCATTGATCAGCGCATCGGCGTGGATTACGGCGTGGCGCAGGACTGGGATTGGATGCATGGCTCTCATGAAATCAAGTGGGGAGGGCTCGGGGAACGCATCAGTTTCAGCCATCCCAATAGCGGCACTTCCAACGGGACGTTTACCTTTGATGGCAGCATTACGAAAAACGCCGTGGCCTATTTCCTGCTGGGAACGCCGGTAAACTTCGTCCAGAGTTCCCCCAACATGACCTCGGGCCATTACTACATCCCGGCGTTCTATGGCCAGGACACCTGGAAGGCCACGAGCCGACTGACCTTGACGTTGGGCCTGCGTTGGGAAATCTATACGGCTTGGCGGGAGAACCGCGGGCAGGACGCCATGTACATTCCCGGCGTTCAGTCGACGACCTTTCCCGCCGCTCCCCTCGGCATGGTTTTCCAGTCCGATCCCCAGTACACGTACCATACCGCTTGGATTAACCCGGGGCCGCGTGTGGGCTTTGCCTTGGACATCTTCGGCAATGGCCGCACCTCGATGCGGGGAGGCTATGGGATCTCTTATGACCCACTGGTTGCCGAACCAATGATGTCAGGACAGCAGCCGTTTACACTGTCGCTCACGGTGAACAACCCCGGCCCACTTTCCAATCCTTATCAGAACATCACGAATCCATTTCCCTACGAGGTGAATCCCGGCGCGGCGATATTCAAGACGCCTCTGCAATTGGCCGATGATCTGGTTGGCCACTTCCGCCCGATGTACGACCAGAACTTCAATCTGACCATCGAGCGGCAGTTCACCGGGACTTTGGCTGCTCAGGTCAGCTATGTGGGCAATATTTCGCGTCATGGATATAACGGATACGAAACAAACCCGGCGGTCTACGGGCCCGGCGCCACCACAAAGAACACCGACGCGCGCCGTATTTATGCCCCTCTCTATGGCTCAATGGGTGGCTACTCTTCGAACTTGAACAGTTCCTACAACGCCTTGCAGGCGCTCGTCACCAAGCGTTTCTCTCACGGCTTGCAGTTCCAGGGCCACTACACCTTCTCCAAGGCGCTCGACCAATGCTCCACCGAGGTGATCGGGAGTTGCGTGCAGCAGAACCCTTACAATCCTGCGGCTGATCGCGGCCTCGGAGATTTTGATCGGACCCACGTGGGCGTGATCACCTACATCTACGAAATCCCGAGAGTCTCTCGGGTTCCGCGTTTCCTCCGCCAAGCGGTCGGAGGCTGGCAGGTGGCTAGCTATCACACCTTTCAGTCCGGAAATCCCTTCACCGTCTTTACCGGCAGAGATGCCTCACTGACGGGTGTGGGAAACGACCGGCCTAACCTAGTTGCCGATCCGAATCTCCCTGACCGGCCCTTGTCCGCGCAACTTGCGGAATGGTTCAATACGGCCGCATTCGTCGCCAACAGCCCTGGCCAGTACGGCAACGTCGGAAGGAATACCCTGCGTGCGCCGTTTGATTGGCGTTGGGACATGTCCGCGAAGAAAGTGTTTTATCCGCACGGCGAGCGTTTTCGTCTCGAGCTTCGCGGCGACGTCAACAACCTGTTGAACCACACCGTCTTCGACGCTCCCGGAAATAGCTTGGCATCCGCCAAGTCCTTCGGGGTTATCAGCAGCACCGTGGTTTCCGGGCGCGTAGTGCGGCTGGGTTTGCATCTGGACTTTTGAAGGGGCCAGAGTCCAGGGCAAGCAGTGCGAGGGGAATTGGGGAGGATCTTAGGGTCGTCCTGCAGAATGCGGGAGCGCTTGTTGCTCGCCAATCACGTTGGTTCTGGAAGCGCGGCTGCGTCCAGGAATGGGTGTAGTTGTTGCGATCGGAGACGGAATCGGCGGATTCCAGTTTTTGGCTTCGGCGTTTGTTCGGGCTCCTGACAGTGAGATGCCTTTACGACCCGCGCGGCCCGAGGATTTTGCGTAGGCAGACACATTGGGTGAGCTATGTGACCGGGCTGGATCCTCCTTTAACGAATCAGGGCCCACGGATACGAACCCTGAGGACCTTTCTTGGCTGGGAGAAGACGACCTGGCGGAATTTGGAGCGTATCGTGACGATTCGGCAGTCTGACGAAGAGCGGTGTCTTGGCAGGGAAGCTTATCGTGTAACTCGCTTTGTCGTCCTTCCTTTGCTGGGCTTTTGCCTGCTCTGCCTTCCGAGCGGCCTCCTCGCCCAGGAAAGAAGTTTGCCCGCGATCATGCCGCTTCCCGCCCATGTTGTGCCGCGCGAGGGTGAATTCGTTATTGATGGAAGTTTTGGCATCGCGCTGAAAGGATATCGGGAACCTCGCCTGGAACGCGCCCAGCAGCGCTTCTTGGCCCTGCTCTCGAAGGAAACGGGGCATCCCGCTCTGGCGCGAAGCAATCCTCAACCCGCCGCACTTCACCATTCAAACTGCGGGGCCGAGTGCCGCGATCCAGCAGCTTGGCGAGGACGAATCCTACCACCTGTAGGTCTCAACCACTGATGTTCAGTTAACGGCTCCCAATCCAATCGGCGTGCTCCGCGGACTCCAAACTTTTCTCCAATTGGTAAGGATCACTCCAAAAAAAAGCTTCAGCGTTCCCGCCGTTAGCATCGAGGACAGGCCACGCTTTCCTTGGCGTGGGCTTCTGATCGATTCTGGGCATCGCTTTGTGCCGGTCTCCGTCGTGAAACAGAGTCTGGACGGGATGGAAGCGGTCAAGCTCAATGTCTTCCATTGGCGTTTTGCGGATAACCAGGGCTTCCACGTGGAAAGCAAGAAATTTCCCTTATTGCAGGAGAAGGGTTGTGGCGGCGTCTACTACTCGCAGGACGAAGTCCGCGAGGTCGTCGCGTACGCGCGCGACCGCGGCATCCGTGTGGTTCCAGAGTTTGACATGCCTTGCCACACAACGTCGTGGTTCCTCGGCTACCCTGACTTGGCGAGCGGCGAAGATCCGTCTCACAGTTCGGCGATTGATCCCACGCGCTGGCGGACCGGGGAGGCAGCTTCAACCATGAATGTGGATAGTGTCTCTCCGGCATCCAATGGGACATAGCACCCCGTTCGATAGCCTCATCAACGTCCAGACCTTTTGCTTTTAATCCGTAAACAAGACCTTCTTGGTGCGGCTTCGTGGCGAATACAATGGCTGCGTGCCCGCCCGTCAAGGCGGCCCCCGATAAAATGAATGACGCTCTCCAAAAAAATCGTATCACCAGAATAGAAGAGAACGTCGTGGCGGCCAGTTATTTCCCTTTTTAATGACACGCCTCGCCCTTTCGCGCTGTAGTCGGGCTGAGGCATTTCGTCACGAAATAGTAGCGAAATGTCGCTGCGGTTGCCAAGTCGGCCTGCCGTCTGATGAACGTGCATACGTCTGTGTGCTGCATCCCATCAGGAAGCGACCCTGAACTTCATGAGTTTAGGAAGAGGCATCTGGAACTCCCGGGGTTCATTGCACAACCATACCTAAGCAATCATTTGCCGGAGGATTTCAGTGGAACCACATTCCCTGCGGGTAGAATGAAGGCCATGAGCACAAAGGAAGAGCACAGGGCATTCACGCTCACACACCGTTTTACTCAAGCAGTGGATTATACGCGCCAGATACACACTGGTTGCATTCTGGTACAGTTTTGGTACAGCGAAGCGAGTAAAACTTGAACCCGCAACTGTATCGGTGATCCCCTTGCTGAGACAAATTTTTGGGTACACTGTCTCATTTCGAGCTCGTGAATCGCAGTTCCCGTCTGCCTGAGGAGCCATCGACAAGCTGCGCATGCAGCCCTGGCTGATTCTTGTTTTTCCGTCAACTTCCCGGTCGACTTTTCATACGTAAAGGGTATAGCGATCGAACTATGGTAAAGTTGCGCGACAACCGGGCAAATATGCAAATGTCGCGGGAGCGGCGCTGATGAGCAAAGGGCTTGAAATTCGCTGTTACGACTATGTGAATCATCCCTATGAGAAGATACGCGATGCACTGAAGCGAGAGGCACTCGAGGTCTTCCAGTCCGCAACGAAGACCGCCGCTTCGCGGGCGCAATCCGTCGCTGCCGAGCTGCATGTCGATCTTGGCGGCATCGGTGTGAAGGCCGATATCCGAATTTCCGTCAAAGAGGTCGAAGAGAAGGCCACTGATGCCATTTCGGGTCCCACTACGCGATTGCGGCTTGAGTGGGAAGCTGCGGCAGCGCCGAGCTTGTTCCCGCTCATGAAGGCCGAGCTTTCCGTTTACCCTCTAACGAGCACCGAAACGCAGCTGGATTTTTTGGGGCTTTACGAACCACCCTTTAGCGCCTTGGGAAGGGCGATGAATGCGGTTGCCGGGCATCGCCTCGCGGAGGCGTCCGTGCATCGCTTCATCAACGAGGTCGCGGAATACCTTCGGCAAGCGCTCGCCACTACTCGCCCGTGATGGGTTGAAATTCCGCGTCCGGAAGGGGGCGGATCTCCGGGTTGTGCATAAGCACTCGTGCACAAGCGTTCCAGCGCAGAATGGCATCGTCATTTCCATGCGGCCGGAGAGCTTCAGCTCGCTCGTACTGTTTCATGGCTTCACGCAATGCGTGATAGGTGTTCGCATGGCTGCAAAGCTCGTGGTGGCGAAGGTGCGCGTGCCCCTGTCGTTCCCAGATGAGGCCAGCGTAGTAGGCACGCTCGTACTCACCCTCGATGAGGGGAAGGACCTCTTCTGCCGATCTCATCGTAAGGCCATGGTCGAACTGATCGGTTCGCGCAAGCAGGAGCGAAATGAGCGCCTGTTGATGGGAAGGCAGAATCGCCAGAATGTCTAAGCAAATGCTTTCGGCGAAGCTTGGTTCATTCAGGAGCCGATAGCGCTCGGCTTTCTCCAGAGCCTTCGCAACAGCATCGTTCGAGATGGGTTTTAGATCAAAGTGCATAAGTACCTCCTAGCGGGCGCTTCCGCTGAACACCCGAAACAGTTTGGTCATTGGATCGAAGAATCGGTCCACCACGCGCTCCTTCAAGGGAATAATGGCATTATCCGTGATGGTAATGCTTTCGGGACAGACCTTGGTGCAGCATTTTGTGATGTTGCATAATCCGATGCCGTACTGTTTTCGGAGAGCCGGGATGCGATCCTGTACGTCGAGTGGATTCATTTCGAGAGCGGCCGCGTAGACCAAAAAACGCGGGCCGATAAACTGGTCGTGCATTTGATGATCGCGCAACACGTGGCAGACGTCCTGGCACAGAAAACACTCGATGCATTTGCGAAACTCCTGAACGCGATCCGCATCCTTCTGGGCCATGCGCCAGGTTCCGTCGGGCGCATCGGGAGGACGCGGCTTGAATTTGGCGATACTTTTTTTCACGCTGTAATTCCACGACACATCGGTGACCAAGTCCTTCACGTGGGGAAAGGCCTTCATCGGCTCGATGGTTACGGGTTTTTCCAGAGGAAGCGAGTTCAGGCGCGTCATACACATGAGCTTGGGCATCCCGTTAATTTCAGCAGAGCACGAGCCGCACTTGCCGGCCTTGCAGTTCCATCGTACGGCGAGATTGTTGGCTTGCTCGGCCTGAATCCGATGAACGGCGTCGAGCACCACCATTCCGGCAGATACTTCGGTGGTATAGTCCTGAAACTTTCCTGCACCTTTTTCGCCGCGCCATATTCGGAACGTAGCCGTGGACATCACTTCATCTCCTCGATGATCTGCTTCAGCTCCAGTGGCATCTCCGGAATGGGCTCGCGCCGGATGTGCATCTCGCCTCCGGGGCCCTTTCGGACGACAATGTTGAACGAGCCGAACTTGTCGTCCTTAACGGGAAAGTCATCGCGGAAATGCGCTCCCCGGCTTTCTTTTCGCTCCAAGGCCGCTCTAGTTACCATTTCGGAAACGATTAGCAAGTTATTCAAGTCGATAGCCGTATGCCAACCAGGATTGTATTCGCGATTGCCGGTGACGCCGACGCGCTCGGCACGCGCTTTGAACTCCTGGATGCGTTTGAGGGCCAGCAACATCTCTTTTTCCTGGCGAACGATACCTACCAGGTCTTGCATCATGTCCTGCAAGGCATGCTGAACTGCATAAGGTCCCTCGGCGCCATCGCGCTCGAACGGGGCCAGTGCTTGTTTTTCTGCAGCGGCAACTTGACCCGAATTGATGACGCCGAGTGAGTTTTCCTTGGCATAGCAAGCGGCGTGTTGACCCGCGCGTTTCCCAAAAACCAGCAAGTCCGAAAGTGAATTCCCGCCGAGTCTGTTCGCCCCGTGCAGTCCCGCGCCGCACTCTCCTGCGGCGAAGAGTCCGGGGACGTCGGACATTTGCGAATCGGGATCAACGCGGACACCGCCCATCATGTAGTGCGTGGTGGGCCCCACTTCCATTGGTTCTGCAGTAATGTCAATGTCTGCGAGTTGCTTAAACTGGTGATACATGCTGGGAAGTTTCTTCTTGATGTGCTCGGCAGCGTTCGGCATGCGATCCTTAATCCACGCGATATCCAGGAACACACCGCCATGGGGGCTGCCGCGCCCTTCCCGTACCTCTCGCCGGATGCAACGGGCCACGTGATCACGGGTAAGCAGTTCCGGAGGACGGCGGGCGTTTTTGTCTCCTTGCGTGTAGCGCCAGCCCTCTTCTTCCGTATTGGAGGTTTGATTGGCGTATGCGGGGGGAACGTCGTCAAACATAAACCGGCGGCCGTCTTTGTTCCGCAGTACTCCTCCTTCACCTCGCACGCCTTCCGTGACCAGAATGCCGCGGACGCTCGGGGGCCAGATCATTCCTGTAGGGTGGAACTGTACGAACTCCATGTCCATCAACGACGCTCCCGCGTGATATGCGAGAGCGTGCCCGTCACCTGTGTACTCCCAGCTGTTACTGGTAATTTTGTATGCGCGGCCAATCCCGCCGGTTGCCAGCACAACGGATTTCGCGCGGAACAGATGGAATCTTCCGCGCTCCCGCTCATACCCGAATGCACCGGCGATGCGATCGCCATCCTTCAATAGCGACACCACGGTGTACTCCATGAAGACGTCGATGCCAAGATGAACATCGTGATCCTGCAGAGTGCGGATCATTTCGAGACCTGTGCGATCACCCACATGCGCCAGCCGTGGATAGCGATGGCCGCCAAAATTGCGTTGCAGGATGCGCCCATCAGCAGTGCGATCGAACACTGCGCCCCAAGCCTCCAACTCTCGCACACATGCAGGCGCCTCTTTGGCATGCAATTCAGCCATACGCCAACTGTTAAGGTATTGGCCACCCCGCATGGTGTCGGCAAAATGAACGCGCCAGGAATCTCGATCGTCGACATTGGCGAGAGCGGCAGCGATGCCACCCTCAGCCATCACCGTATGGGCCTTGCCGAGCAGCGACTTGGAGATCACAGCAACTTTGACACCGGCGGCCGAGGCTTCTGCCGCAGCGCGCAACCCGGCGCCGCCCGCTCCAATGACCAAAACGTCGTGCTCATGGGTCAGGTGCTCGGCCACTACAGAATCCTCCAGTCTGTCCAGATGCCCAAGGAGCACAGACGGACGTACAAATCCGCAAATCCCACAGAGAAGAGACTGAGCCAGGCGAATAACATATGGCGCCGGTTGAGGCAACTTACGCAATCATAGGCGTGATTTCCGGTTGGCGCGACGGAAAGTCGGTCTCGAAATCCTCCAATAAGGTGCCGCAAAGAATGGCATCCGAAAGCGTAGCAACTCAGCAAAACCACGTTGACCAGCAAGACCAACGTGCCCACGCCGATTCCGAAGTGGCCATCAAACCAAAGCGCTTTCCACACGTCGTGGGCAAGCAGAACGAGGAAAATCAGCGCGAGATAAAGAAAATAGCGATGGACATTTTGCAAAATGAGAGGAAAGGAGCGTTCGCCGAGATAGGTCTGGCGCGGTTCCCCCACGGTGCAGGATGGAGGGTCGGCCCAAAAAGCTTTGTAATATGCGCCGCGGTAATAGTAGCAGGTCAGACGGAAACCGCCGGGCGCCCACAAAATCAGCATTGCGGCCGTAACCCACGCCGGAATCCACACTGGTCTGAGGCCGAACCAGGACCGCACAGGATCGCCAAAGAATTCCGGAGAATAGAAAGGAGAAAGGTACGGACCGAAGCGGTAATGGTTTCCCTGCAGGGCGGCCCAGGTGGAATAAACAATGAACGTGGACAAACCAAGGAAAACAGCAAGTGGTTGAATCCACCAATTATCGCGACGTGATG
>QHYJ01000404.1 GCA_003223255.1 Acidobacteriota bacterium
CTTATTTCTGGGAGGCGGACAACCCCGGTGTGAGCGACGGACGTGCAGACGGTTCTCTCGGGGATGCGGAGATCAAAACCGAAATCGGGGCCACATATGCGATTGGGGACAAGATCCTGGGCAAGGTAGGTCGTGGCATCACGATGACGCGCATGTCGCAGGAACTTAGCTGGCAGCTTCTCCACATGACGCGCGAACAGAGAGCAGAGTTTTCTAAAGATTGGACCGAGGACCGTCGCCGAAACTGGGAGCAACATTTGAATGAAGAGCGGACACGTTGGCAAATTGGGTTGGAGTTCGAGTGAGGGCAATATGTTCTGTCTAAACAAGTTGGTGCAACTATGTTTATTACTGCTCCTAGCTTCAGTCCCCGTGCCCACGCTAGCATGGCCGCCGGAAACCAAGCCCACACCGGCTGTCTGTAAGGCGGACTTGAAGGAATGGTCCGTGCAGCGAACCGAAACGGCTCACCCTTGAATCAAATCAACGAACTTGCGTGTGCGGATGAGGCCCACCGTCATCGTCGCAGCGATAAAAGAACCATGGCTTACCTGAATGAGTTTTATCGAGTCCACGCCGAGCTGGCAAATCGAACCTTCGACTTCATTACGAGGCACAACCTTAAGGCTCAGTTCGACGAAGAGGAGAACGGAGTTGCTATAGCGGCCAAACAGCGTCAAAAGAGAACTAGAAACGGATGCGGGAGGATGGTTCATGTTTTGCTCCAAATGCAGTACCAAGAATCCGGAGCAATCTGCATTCTGTTATAACTGCGGGCAAAAGATTCTGCAATCATCGAACAGAGGAATCGTCACGCAAGACGGGAACGCGCCGATGCGAGAGACCCAACCGTGGCCACGTGGCGCAGAGGAAGACGCTCCTACCTCATTGGATCTTCAGCCAGCAGTGAATCGAATAAATGCCAAGCGAGGGCCGAAATTACTCAAGGCGGCTGTCGAAGAGAGTCAAAAGAGACGTGACAGCGAGTGAAGGAGAATAGTTCGTGTTTTGCTCCCGATGTGGTACGAAGAACCCTGAAAGTTCGGTAAACTGCTTCAACTGCGGCCAGAGTCTGGTCAACGTGCCAGATCGGACTCCTCAGACTAAGGCCGAGAATCTGCGAGAAGTTCAAAAAACTCCTGCGACATCACCGTCGCGGTCACTCGACCCCCGTAAGAACCCATGGAAGCGCGGCGACTTGTGCAAACGAGGTTCTAATAAGGCCGGTTTTGTGATGGACCACACGGCGGAATACTTGGAAGTCAGTTGGTTAGGAGATCGCGTCGTCGAAAGAATTCCAATAGAGGACACTGGTGACCTTCTTAGGGTAGCCCATGCCGACAGTCTTGCGCCCGGTGGGCGCACTTATCTAGAAACCTTGGAGGCAAGGGAATCACTTTCTCGAATAAGAGATGGCATTAATGAGAGGATGAAAAGGGTCAAAAACGAAAACGAGAAAGAAGGATTGAACCGTTTAACACGTCGACTGGCTGCACCAAATAAGTGCAAATGGGATGATAAACATACAGTAACACTATGGCAGTTACTAATTGAACCAGAAAGAGTCGGAAGTATTTTTCGGATTCGCGACCGAATTCATCGAATCTTCTGCAAGCGACACGAACAAATCGAACAACTGTACAGACAGATAAATGCGGCGTAGTCACGCTAGACGAAATTCGATCCACCGCCGGGATGAAGCTCAAGCTGCTCTTCGAGCCCGGTACGAGTTTCGCTTACAGTAACATGGCCTACGAGGTGCTTGGCGATCTGATCGCCAAGGTCTCCCGGATGTCTTTCGAAGATTACGTGGACAAAAACATTTTGCGCCCGCTGGGTATGAACTCCAGCACGCTGTTGCTCAGCAAAGCCGATCCCAGGCTGCTCGCTGAAGGCTACACGCGCCCGCGCGGCGGAGATTGCGCCAGCCTTCATAAGGTCGCAGCGTATCCCTTCAATCGCATTCACAGCCCCAGTTCTGACCTCGGGAGAGTAGGCCCAGGGAGTTGCCGGGTCGGCCCGGGGAATTTCGCCTCGAGCCGCCCACAGATCCGGACGTGGTCGGGATAGAGCTCGGTCGCGCCAATTGTAGATGGGGGGTTACCGTCCTCGCTCTTTCGATTGCGAGGCGGGTTCACTTCCCACCATGACCACGTTTACCGAGGCCCCCCTACAATCCCGGAAAGTCGAATTTCTCGATTCCGGTTTTCGCCTTGGCTTTCCCCGAGAGACCTTTCCGAGACGGGCGAAGCTTAAGTGCTCGCTCGCATTCACCCCGACCCATTCCGGTTTACCTCTCGACTCGTCCCTGAAAGACATGGCTCCTCCGGCTTTCGCCGTTGACCATACTATTCTAGGACCGACAGCGCTCAAATGCATTGACCCTCCTCCCTCGGATTAACGTTGATCCACCCGTTCAGAGCAAGTGGAGAAGGATTTTTTTCTTCCAGGTAGCTTTTCGGTTTGAGAAGGGGCTGGGGGATTTATTCGGAGGGGAGTGGCAGCGGGATTTGAGGATGGGATCGGAGCACTTCATTCCAATCGTGTAGGCAGGGGCGGAGACGTCGGACTCTGGGATAGAGAGCCATCATCTGCCGAGCCAGATTCTCTCCGGTGCCGTCGGCATCGAAGCCGCAGTAGACGAGATAACCCTGAGCCAGGAATGCGGGAAGCCAGCGCGGGTTGGGGCGAGCTCCGGCGGTGGAGATCGCCCAAGAAGTGGGGTACAGCAAAAAGCAGCTGATGGCATCGATGGCCGATTCGCACAGGATGATCACGGTGGCCCCGGGCGGGTGCAGGGAGAAATAGCCGAGATTCTTCCGGGAGCCCGGCGCCAGGCCCAGCCAGCGCAGCGGTCCGGTGCCGCGCAGTTCGGCGCCCACGGGTTGGTTTTCTTTGCCGGACAGGAGGAAGACGGCATTGGCACGGCCATCGGCGTAGAGCTGTCCGGATTCAACCAGAGATTGAATCAGCGACCCGGGGATGGCGCGCTGCTGGAAGAGGTAACGCGTCACGGCAGGGAGTTGGTTGGGATCCGGCGGCGGTAAAGATAAACGGCGCGGAGACGACGAGTCCGGTGGAGCAGGAAGCGGGATCGGAAACTGCCGCTCGAGCCAGCGAACCGCCGCGGGGAAGGCCAGGTGGTTTAAGTGCATGGCCAGATCGATGGCACCCCCGCCACCCTGGCTGCGCTGCCAGTTCATGAATTTCGTGCCTGTGACGGAGAGGGTTCCTTCCGAGGTGTGCCATTTCGCTTTATCGTAGCGATCGGGCTGGGCTCCACAAGCGCGCAGCACGGCCGTAAGCGGAATCCTGCGGAGTGGGTCGAAGCGATCGCGCATCTCGCCACCGGCTTAGGACTCTTCCGCCAGTTTCGGCCGAATGCTGACGCAGTTTTTCATGTTGATGACGTAGCTGTTCTCGGTGAGGCGGTCGATCAAGGCGGCCGTCAGGTGATCGTTCTTCAGAAACGAACGCCATTCGCTAAAACCCAAGTTGGACGTAATCAGCGTGGGTTTTCTGCGGTGCCGC
>QHYJ01000108.1 GCA_003223255.1 Acidobacteriota bacterium
AGGTGCCCATGGCGTAATCGCTGACCATCACGCGCTTGCGCGTACGGCGAAGTACGATGTCTCCGCGCTGCGCGCGCTTCTTCCAAACCGCATGCGTCAGATCGCCATTCACGTCCATGTAGTCGTTTTCCATCGCCCCGACGCCCATGAAGTAATCGAGAGGCAGGTCGTAGAAGTGGGCCACGTCGAGAATGTCCGTGGCCAGTTGCGTGGCCTGCTCGCGCGTCAACGGGCGCGCCGCGGAGTCGCTGCCATCGACTACGCGATTGTCGGTTTGCGACTTGAAGATGAGGAATTGCGCCAGCGATGGAAGCAGTTTGGAGGAGTTAATCGCTTCGAGTTTCTGCTCCGTCGGCACGTCGTAAGCCACGTCGAACATGTGGCTCTCTTGCTGGTAGTAGGAATAATCCTTTTGCGACCAGGTCTCGAATTCGTAATGCGCGATCAAATTACGCCCTACGAGGCTCGCCAGCTCCGGCTCGGCAGTGAGCCGGTCGTTATCGGTCACGATAAAAATCTTGTAGCGCGGTCCCTTGGCCGTTTTGGCGGCAGTGAGCAGCATGCGCGAAGTGTCATGCCCCACGCGCGCTTCGCGTCCACGCAGATATTCAAAACGCAGGAACGCTTCGAGCTGATCGTTGAAGGTGGCGATTTCCGCGGCAGGCACACCCACCGCAAAAGGAACGAGGAGCCGTTTACCCTGTATTGCGGTGGACGGGATTCTTGGGTGCGCTGCCGCTGGAAGATCAAGGGGCCACAGGCGATAGTCGGTGTAGCCGCACGCGGCAAAGGCCAGCAATCCAGCGCCAAAGCAAAGCGCATATCGCAGCAGTTTCTTTAAAAACGTCTTTATCGACATTGCCGCAGCCTCCCCTTCCTTGACGTCAACCGCTCATGGTCTAGGAGAAGCACTCGGTTTGCCGCGATTCCCCGCTGCCGCAGATCCAAGATAAGTTGTTGGTCCAGAACAACTTATTTTTACACTACGGCCGCACGAAGGGCTGGACGAATCCGAGTGGGCGTGTCCAGACTACCACAGTGCGAGGACAAGATTCTACTGGCTGGCGGTCTGGCCACCTGGCCACCCCGGCTGCCGCCCCCCATCTGGTTTGTGCACAGTTTTAGGCACGCCGAAAGGAAGCGTGAAAACGTATCAGAGAGGACCGGTTCTTACGCTGGCGCGCTACGGCCTCAGAAACGCTATCCATCAAAACCGGCACAATCTTTCGAGCCCATCCGATCAGGCCCCAGCCCGTCGCGGCGTCATAGGTGATTTGATCCTGGCGGTCTCCAGTACCCACGGAAACCACGATTACGTTTTTGACGTCAGGATAGAGCCTGCGCGCTTCGACGTACGCGGCCATGGAGGGATTGTTGACGAAGACTCCTCCATCCACGAGGGCGTAATCCTCCTTGCGACTAAGTGAAAAGGCAGGAAATAGGTAGGAGCGGCTGAAGTCGCCCGCGCAATCTGGCGCACGGGCCAGTTCCAATTACTGTGCGCTGTAATCCTGTGACTTTTAAAAAAGAACGGCATTTGGCTCTGCAAGTCATAACTGGAAACCAGCAGGAGCGTAAGGGCGGATTTGAACTCCGCTTCGCCGAAATATTTGGCCAGGACCTCCTCGGGGCCGTCCGGGAAGTATTTCGGAGCCATAAGTTCCCTCAAGGCTTGAAGAAACCTCGTCTTAAAGATGGTTGCGCCGTTCTGGACGTAAAGGCCGACCAGCTCCTGCGGTGTATAGGGCTTGCCTTGATTGCAGGCGGTTCCAATGCCAACGGTGATGATTCCGCCCGTGGAGGTACCCGCAATCAGGTCATACGTGTCATGAGGTGGTTTACCAACGCGCTGCTGCAAGGCATCGAGAATGATTGCGGGGATGATTCCTCGGATTCCGCCGCCGTCAATGGAAAGGACTTTGATACTCTTCGCTTCTTCAATGGGCATGGCAGGAGACCTCCGTTGAAGAATAGTAGCGGAAGGATGCACTTCGTTTCCTGGGCTCTTGCGGTTTCAAGAAATGCGCCACCTAAAGGAGCGGGGCTGGCAGCGGCAAATCCGGCTTCGGAGACACACGTCCGCGCCAAGGCGCCCAGGGTGGGGCAGGCCCGCGCTGCTATGACTGGCGCATTACCGAAGAGGATGTTTGGTCTTACGTCGTGGCTGTGGCGGCTTGCGCGGCAGCTTGCACGGTATAAACGACAACCGCCTTCTTCCCGCCTTTGGCGGCCGTGGCGTGAATCGAGCCCAGGTTGACGCCCTTTTTCTCCAGCGTGCTAAGACATTGCGCCAGCGCGCCCGGCTTGTTCGCCAGTTCGTATTGCTCCGCAGGCGTCTCCTGATACGAGATATTCGCGGCATCCAGCGCTTTCTTGGCTCTCTTGGCATCTTCGGCAACCAGCTGGACGGTGCCCGTTGTCCCTTGCGCCGTTCCCAAGAGCGCTAGAATGTTTACCTTCGAGTCTCCGAGTACCTTCGCGATATGTGCGACTGTCCCGGGCTGGTTCTCGACGGAAATCGTGAATTGCTTGGTTTTGGCCATGCCGCACCTCCTTGTGGTCCGTGATTATACGCCTTATGCAGCACGGTGGCTGTGACTTGGCTAAATTTGCTGGCCCTTCCAACGGCCCCGGCGAAACAGGAGAATCCCCGCCGCCGCGATGGCTGCTTCGGCAACGACGATGGAAATGTACACGCCGTTTGCGCCGACGTGCGCGGGAATGGCAAGAAAATACGCCAACGGAATTTCCAGCATCCAAAAGCCGAAGAAGTGGACGATCGTGGGCGTCACGGTGTCGCCAGCGCCGTTGAAGGCCTGGAGCATCACCATGCCATACGCGTAGCCGATGTTGCCGTAGCTCAAGATGCGCAGACACGCGGCCGCCAGTGGAACGACCACGGGATCGTTGGTGAACAAACGAATGATCGGCGTGGCAAAAAGCAGGAAGATGACGCCGATGAAACCGAGAAACAACATGTTGTAAAACCCCGTGCGCCAGACGGAAATCTGCGCGCGGTCGGGCTGCTTGGCACCCAGGTTCTGGCCAACGAGCGTTGCGGCGGCATTGCTCAAGCCCCAACTCGGTAAGATTGCGAAAATGAGGATGCGGATCGCGATGGTATAGCCCGCCAATGCTGCGGAACCGAAAACGCTGACAATGCGCACCAGCCCGATCCAACTGGTGTGCGCAATGGCAAACTGCAGGATGCCCGTCAGCGAAACGCGGAGCAAGCGCAACAGCACTTGAAAATTGACCTGAAGCTGGCTGGTCAGGATGCGAATGCGCTCGGTGCCACGCAGCAAGCGATAAAACTGATACAGAACGCCAATGCTGCGGCCAGTAAAAGTCGCCACGGCGGCGCCAGTCACTCCGAGCTTTGGAAAGGGTCCCCAGCCGAAGATCAGACACGGGTCGAGCACCAGATTGATGAT
>QHYJ01000109.1 GCA_003223255.1 Acidobacteriota bacterium
CTCGAATACTCTTTACACGCATCCGGAACTGACGCACATTGACCGGGCCAAGCGTGAATCCGGCGCGGACCAGAAGCGTCAAAACCTTCCCGAATCCTTGTATACCGGCATTTGGTGGTACGCGCGTTTCCCGGATCACTATTCAGGCGATGGTTCCGTAGCCAGGAAAGAATTGGGCGAGTGGAACGTCCAGGGATGGGTCTCCACCATTGTTGAAGCCATCCGCGCTGTCAAAGCCGATGACGCCAGCCTCAAAATCCAGAATGAGTTCTGTGAGAAGAGCAAGCACCCGCTAGACACAAAGCAGTGACCAAACGACAATCTCTTTTTCGTGGTCATCGCCAGGCTGCGGCCGAAGCCTGCGGCAGGAGGGATCTCAACTTACAGGCAGTGCTTGAAGTGCCCAATGGGATTCTTTGTCCCTGCTTTGCTTTGCTCAGGACAGGTCGGATGGACTCAGAATGACACCTGCAGTTAGTTCGGGATTTTCAGCGCGCCTTGCCGAGCTGTTCGACCCAGCGGCGCAGCACGCCATAGTGTGGCTGCTCGAGATCGAGAAATTCAACGCCCATGCCAATCCGGGGCTTGACGATGCGCACCATGCCTAGGGCCTCGAGCTTCTGGTCTTTCCTGGTCAAAGTGATGCGCACGCGGGTATTGGACGGCAGCGGTTTGCTGGTGCAAACAAAAATTCCGCCCATGGACAGGTCGGAGGTCACACCGTCCGTCTTCGATCCCGTCTCCAGATCCAAAACGACCGCATCCGCGGCAAACGGATAGCGGATGCAAAAGCGGCGATTCCGGAGAGCGAGCCCCCGGGATTCGTCGCTCGATGTGCGGTCGTCCATGAAAATTACGTTGCTCACATATTCACGCGTTTTCAAGATGCGCGCGGCCAGCATTAAGAGCTCGCCGAATCTTTTTTAGTATGGATGAAATCCCGCTTGCATTGCTGCTTTCCCTCCGGCGCCCATGCGAAAGAGGCAATACCCCAATGATGGCATGCCCAAATGACTCTGGAGGGTTATTACATGGAACGACAAACCGGCGCATCACCGCACTAGGCGGGGTTTTCGCGCATGTTAGCCTAAAAGCCGGGACTGTCTTGTATCGCGACATGAGCACACTATCCGATGGGCTCCGGCAAAGCGACCGTGTCAGCCTGCGCATGCCTGTCGAGGCGGCGTGGGCCACAGCGCAAGGTGCCACGTTCACGCAAACGGTGGAGACCCTGTTGGTCAGCCGCAATGGGGGCGTGCTGCGCTTCACGGAAAAGTTGGAGGCCGGACAGGAATTGCATTTGCGGCGGCACATCGAGGGAGAACAGTGGAGAAATACGCGCGCGCGCGTGGTCGCTGAAATCGATCAGGACGCCAACGGCTTTCTCTACGCCATCCATATTCTCGAGCCGCGCTGTAACTTTTGGGACATCGACTTCCCCTCCCTGCACAAAGCAGAAGAAGCGCTGGCGCGTTTGCTCATGGAATGCAGCTTCTGCCAGCGGCGCGAGGTCGTGTACCTCAACGAGATGCAATTGAAATCCTTTGAAGTGCGCAAATGCATCGCGCGCCATTGCCGCCACTGCGACTCGCCTTCTATTTGGATTGAAACGATCTCGCAGGGTGTAGGCGTGGAAGGCGATGGGACACACGCAGGCTCGGAAGAGCGCATCGTTCCCCGGCGCAACCGCACACGCGTAAAGGCCCGCGTGCTGGCATGCATCCGGCGTCGCGGCTTCGCCGAGGAAGTGGTGGTATGCGAAGATCTGTCAAAGGGGGGAATCAGCTTTCGGAGCCGCAATCAGTACCCGGAGGGTTCGCGCGTGGAAGTGGCCGTGCCTTTTACTCCCGGAACCGGCGCGATCTTCGTTCCCATCCGCATCGTGTTTTCCCAGGCCATTCCCACCGCCGGGCTTCACCGCCATGGCGCCGCGTACATCAAGCCGCCCATCGACAAATAGGCCGTGGGGTTCCCGCAGCAAAAGTTTCCCTGCACGGTAGAAGTCTTGTTTCCATTATACTGTTCGCGAATATCCTCGGTGATTTAGACAACCGATGTCCTGCTCTTGAGGAGCGCGAGTTCCCATGAAATTGGTCACCTTCAATTGCCGCAGCCGCGAAGACCGCATTGGCGCGATTGGCGCCGATGGAACGATTGTCGATTTGAATGCCGCCTACGCGCTATATCTGCGCAATGTGCAGCGCGAAGGAGCGTTTTACGCGCTGGCGGATGCGCGCGTTCCGGCAAACATGCGTGGACTGTTTGAGAACGGGGATCGCGGTCTGGACGCCGCGCGAACCTCGCTGGATTACGTGGTGAAGGAAGGTGCGGAGGTAGGACCGTCCGGAGAAACGCTGCGATTTCAGAAAAGTGAAGTGAAGATCAAAGCGCCGATTGTTCCGAAGAAGTTTTTTCACACTGCTGGAAATTTTAGAGAGCACCATGAAGAGGCGGAGAAGTCCGGCTTTTCGCATCCGGTTTTGCCGTGGATTGTTTTCTTTCAAAACGTGGATGCGATCATCGGCCCGGAAGAAGCTATCGTGTATCCCGAGCATTTGACACAGGAATTGGACTACGAACTGGAACTTGCGCTGGTGCTGAAAAAATCAGGAAAACATTTTGACGCGGCACGCGCGGCGGAATTTGTTGGCGGCTATGTGATTTTCAACGACGTCACCGCGCGCGATATCCAACGCACGGAGATGAAGTCCGGCGTGTTCAGTTTCTGCAAAGGCATTGACACGTTTTGCCCGCTTGGGCCGCACATTGTCACCGTGGATGAAATTCCTCAGCCCAACAATCTCGCGATGCAGCTCCGTGTGAACGGCAAGACGCGTCAGCAATCGCATTCAAGCAAAATGTCGGTGACGGTGCAGGAAATTGTGGCGCACTATTCGCCGATGGGATACTCCGCGGGCGACGTGCTCTCGACCGGAACAGTTTCCGGTGTTGCGGCGTTCAGCGATGATCCGAAGTCGCTTTATTTGAAGCCGGGCGACGTGGTGGAATGTGAAATCGAGAAGATCGGCGTGCTGCGCAACCCGGTCGTTTCGTACAAAGAACTGCGCGGCGGGAAAGCTGCGAAAGCGTAACGGAAGAGATGGCAGAAACTTCTTCGCAAGCGCGAAACGCATTCTGGGTCAGCGAGCTGAACCGGCGACCGGAAGTGCGCAAAGATTTTACGACGCGTAAGGCGGTGCGGTTTTACGATACGACGCTGCGCGACGGTGAGCAAAGCGTTGGCGTCGTGCTGACGCCCGCACAAAAACTGGAAATTGCCTGTGCGCTCGATGAACTCCGTGTCGGGCGCATCGAAGCGGGATTTCCGTGCGTTTCAGCGGAAGATGCCGAAGCGTTCAAGCTGATTGCAAACGCCGGCCTGAAGGCAGAAATCTGGGGCTTTGGCCGCGCGCTGAAAGCGGACATCGATGAATTGCTGCGCCTGGGCTCGCGCGCAACGGTGATTGAAACTCCTACCAGCACGGTCAAGCTGAAAGCCTACGGACTCAGCGTGGACGAAGCGAAACGGCGCGCCGCAGAAGCGATCAGCTACGCGCGGGAACATGGCGTGAAAGTGGCGTTTTTCACCGTGGACGGCACGCGCACGGAACTGGAGGCGCTAAGCGATTTTTATAAGAACGCGCTGGACGCTGGCGCGGAGGAACTCGTGGTCGTGGACACGATTGGCGCATGCGGGCCGGAGGCCGTGGAATTCTTGGTGCGCCAGGTGCGCGAATGGGTGGGACCGCAAGTGCCGCTGCATTTTCACGGGCATAACGATTTTGGCATGGCGACTGCATGCGCGGTGGCCGCGGTGCGCGCGGGCGCGGAGTGGATCCAAGGAACCATCAACGGGATGGGCGAGCGCGCGGGCAATGGCGACATCGGCGAGATGGCCATGGCGCTGCAAGGGCTGTACGGCGTTCCCGTCGAACTGAACTTGAAAAAGATTCGCGACGTTTCCGCGTTGGTGCGGCAGACGGCTCGGCATCCACTCGAACCGTGGAAGCCGGTGGTTGGCGAAAACCTGTTTATGCGCGAAAGCGGCGCAGTGGCCAGTCAGTTTCATATTCCGGAGGCGATTGAGCCCTTCTCTGCCGACCTGGTGGGCGCCAAGCGCGAAATCGTGCTGGGAAAGAAAAGCGGCATAGCCAGTATCGCGATCAAGGCAAAGGAGTTAGGCATTGCACTGAGCGCCGAGCAACAGCAAGCGGTCCTGGCGGCTGTGAAACGCGCGGGCATGGACAAGCGCGGGCTGCTTACAGACGCGGAGTTTCGGTTCATCGTGCATAGGGTCAAAAATCCGCCTTCGTCTTTTGCCAGAAACAGATCGTGAATCTCTGCATTGGGGGGCATCGGCAACGTCTGGTACTCGCGAGAGCGCCGTGGAACCGTCCCGCGCCGAGGATCTGCTCCGGGGGCGGTTCCACGAGTCAGCCAGGTCTAGTGCGAGTTATGCTGCGGTCTTCTTCGCCGCGGGCCGGTACTTGCGACGGATGGCCAGCAGGTCGTGGCGGCGCCGATTTTCATCATCACCGAAGGCGCGATCGCGCTGGTCGCGCGGGCTTAGTTTCGGATTGGCTTTCGCACGAGCGGTAATAAAACTACCGTCCGTTTGTTTTTGGTGCCATCTTCCATCTTCCGGGTCGATCCAGGAAATGTAGCAGCCCTGAGGAACATCGAGCGCTTGACTCAGGCGTCCAAGAAAATCGAAAAGCGTGCCGGCAGGCGCGTTCGTGTCGTAAAACTCCTGAGTGATGAAGTCCGAAACGTTGATTCCGTTGACGGCGTAAGAGAATACTTCGCAGGGATCGCCAACTTCGACCAGATACTGCACCTGGTGACCGTCCGAAGCGGGATCAGTGTCGGGGTCGCTTCTCAGCTTGTGGCCCAGCGGATCGACGAGCATTTCCAGCATTTCGTGGCTGGCGGTAATGCTCCAATCATCCCCCGCTTGAATTTCTGCGAAAGGTTTCCCGTTTTTGTCCAGATGAACACCTAAGCCTGCTTCGGATTGGTCGAGAATACTCATGGGCCAAGCCTTCGCAGGCACATTCTCTCCTTGATTAAGAGCCTGGACCACGGCGTGAACTCCCCACTCGGGAGTGAAGTCGCGATCCAGTTGGATTTGCAGAGCATTGGTAACGTCTTGAAGCTGACTAAGCGTGAGATTTAAGGAAGATTGATCCTGTAGTGTTACGTGACGAATTCTCATGGGGACCTCCTGCTTGATCCGAGAAATACGGCAGCGAGGCCGGTAACTCTATGTCAGAGTTGCTGGCGTGGCAATAGCATATTTAAGACGAGAAAATTTAGCGAAAGATGGGAGCATGAACCAGCCTGCCTTCGAAAGCGTCCCTAAGGGAAGCCCAAGTGCCTGAGCACTCGGTTGAGCGCCTTAACGTGCAACTCGGCGAGAGACAGGCTGAATCCTGCCCTAAGAGGAGAGAGCGCCGCGGAGGAACGTGAGCATGCGGTAGCCGGCGATGTAGGAGAAGGGGAAGAGTTCGAGAGAGTAGTGACCGCAATGAAGCCCGAGAGTGCGCGGTGCTGCGCCGTGGCGGCGGAGGGAGTCGAGCATCTGGCGCGTCAGTTCGGGGAGCATGGTGGAGTCGTATTTGCCGTAAACCATGAAGCAGTTGCGCCCGGTTCCCATGCCGCGTTCGACGTAAGGCATGGGGCTAATAGGCGCCCAGTATTCGCGAAGCTCGTGCACGGTGACATAGTCGCGCAAGCCCTCCCAAACGTGATTAGTGGTCATGCCTTGGCTGACGACATCCGCGTAATAGGTCGAGACGTGGAAAAAGCCGCCGACGCGGACAGCAGGGTCGTGAACCAAGGTGATGTAGCCGATGGAGGAGCCAATGCTGGTGCCGAGGATACCGAGTTTGGTGTAGCCCTGCTGTTCGAGCCAGCGGAGGCAGCGGCGGGCATCGAGAACGGCTTGGCGGTTGGCTTGCAGCGTGAGACCAATGTTCGGGCCGCAAATCTGGTCGGCGCGCTCGTAGCCTTGCGGCATGCGGCGATTGTGATAGGGCAGGCTCATCTTTAGCGCGGTGATTCCGAAGCGCGCGGTCCATTCGCACAGGCGATCCTGCCCATGCCACTTGGCGTTCCAGTTTGGAAGGACAAGGACGGCGGTGCCTTGCGCCGCCTTGATGGGAGGACGCCAACTGCGGGAGGCGGGCCAAAGACGGCCATAGACGGTGTTGTTCTCGGGCCAGGGCGATTCAATGGCGCTGCTAAAGGTAAGGACGTTTTCGGCATTGAGGTGGTAGTCGGTCGCCGGCGTGGTGGCATACCAGTCGCGGCTGTTTTCGATGGCGTTTTTGGCGTACTCGCGGACGAACGCTCCTGGATTGACATCGTCGGATGAGCCGCCGATGTGCTCCAAGCCCCAGTGAAAAGGCTGGACGCGGCGGTTGTCGTCGGTGGTCCAGCGGCGGTGCTCGTACCGGCGGATTTTGCGTTCGAAGAAGTGCATCGAAGAAGCCGACAGTTGACAGTTTACCGTCGACAGTTTCAGAAGAAAAGGAAAGGACCGGGAAAGACTAAACGCAGCGACACAGAGTACCCAGAGCCGCGCGCAGAACAAGGCGTTAAGGATGGAGCACGCGGGGAGAGGCGTTTGTTGAGAGGGGCGGAAGGCTGTGGGACAGTAATAAAAGCGGCTGCAAAGCGGCCGACTTCACGCGCGGCCGCAGGATGGCCGACTAAACTGTGCTCATCGCCGGCATATTCTTTTTTCTGTTCGGGATGGTGATTGGGAGCTTCCTGAATGTCTGCATCACGCGGATTCCGGAGGACGTTTCGATTATTTTGCCGGGATCGCGCTGCCCGAAGTGCGGGGGGGCGATCAAGTTTTACGACAATGTGCCAGTGTTCGCGTGGCTCTGGCTGAGAGGAAAATGCCGAGCCTGCGACGCGCCGATTTCCGCAATGTATCCGCTGGTCGAGCTGGCCACGGGGCTGTTGTTTGTGGCAGCGTTTCTGGAATACGGCATCACGCAGGCGGCGGTAAAGTGGCTGTTTTTCACATGCTTCATCATCGTTTTGACGATCACGGATTTGCGCGTGCGGCTGCTGCCGGATTTAGTGACTTGGCCGGGATTCGCAGCAGGGCTGGTACTTTCGGCATTTGTGCCACCGAGCGACGGGTTTGCGCGGAGCTTGAGCTGGCGATTGTTGCATCAGCGCTTGCAGCCCCACGCTGCAGGGCTAGTGGATGGAATCCTGGGGGCGGCGTTCGGAAGCTTTCTGTTGTGGGGATTGGCAGCGGGTTACAAATTCGTGCGCAAGCGCGAAGGCATGGGCTTGGGCGACGTGAAGATGATGGCCATGGTGGGCGCGTTTGTGGGATTGCGCGGAACATTCTGGACGATCTTGCTGGGAAGCCTACTGGGGAGCGTGATCGGATTGAGCGTGGTGGCAGGGCTGTACCTGAGCGGGTGGAAGCGTGGACTGGCGGAACGCGGGAGCCGAAGAGGACTGGGAACCGCGAATGCGCTGCGGTGGACCATTGCGAGCCAGTATCAATTGCCGCTCGGGACGTTCTTGGGAATAGGAGCACTCGCGATTGTTTACCTCGGGCCTGTGATCGGCGCGGACTGACCAGCGATGCGCGGGATTTTCAGATGAGTCTTTTCGGGAAACCGTCTGCGGGAAGGACTGAGATAAGGAGCTGAATCGCGACTGATGTGGGGAATGCTCCAAGGCGGAAGTGGCACGCAGCACTTGTGGGAGACCGCCGCGATCTTAGGGGTGGCGTTGCTGGCGGTCGTCGGGCTGGTGGTGTATCTGCTGCGAAAGTTTTTTCAAAGCACGAAAGAAGAGCACAAGGAGAAAATCGCGGCTAGCGCGCCCCGCACAGAGAATCCTTCGGCGTTTATGGCCGCATCGATGCAGGCAGTGATTCAGCAACTGCGCGAGCAGGAAAAAGAGCTGGAGCGGTTGCACAAAATTGAAAAAGAGCGCGCGGAGCAAACCGAACGGCTGAGCGAGGAAGTCACCCGCAACATGCCCGCAGGGCTTCTGGTGGTGAACGCGACAGGGATTATCTCGAGTTCGAATCCTGCTGCAGAACAGGTTTTGGGAATTCGCGGGCTGCGATTCCGCCGGTACAGCGAAGCGCTGGGACCGGATTCGGCACTGACCGAACTCGTAGCAGAATGCTTGGAAACAGGAAGAATCTTCCGGCGAGAAGAGGTTGAGCACGTGCCGCCTGCGGGAGACACGAGACATCTGGGCGTCACGATCTCGCCTATACGGCGCGGCGAAGGAGAAATCAACGGAGCCATCTGCCTGCTGACGGACTTAACGGAGTTGGCGGCGTTACAGCAGCGCATGCAGCTCAAAGAAAACTTGGCGGCGCTGGGCGAATTGTCCGCGGGAATTGCCCACGAGTTCAAAAACGCGCTGGCCACGATATCGGGATACGCGCAGTTGATTCCGGAGTCTTCGCCGAATGAGGCCGCCGACTACGCGACGAAAATTGTGGAGCAAACCAGGAACATTACCCACATGGTGGCGGAGTTTCTGAAATACGCGCGGCCGCTGGAAATTCCGGAGGAGCGCGTGGAGCTGGAAGACGTGGTGGATCGCGCGGTGGCGGAAGTGGTGCGGATGATGCCGCAGGTCACGATCGAATGCACAGGAAACTTTGGCAATGTGGCGGGCGACGAGGGGCTGCTGAGGCAGGCGCTGCTGAATCTGGCGAGGAATGCCGCGGAAGCCTGCGCGGAGGCGGAAAGCGGCGGGCGCGTGACCCTGCGCGGAGAAGTGGTGGGGGGCGAGGAAGCGGGGTGGCAGCGCATCGTGGTTGCAGACAATGGACCCGGCATTGCGCAGGCGGCGATGGCTAAGTTGTTTCGGCCGTTTTTTACCACCAAACCAGCCGGAACGGGACTGGGATTGGCGGTGGTGCAGAAAATCATCGTACAGCATGGAGGACAGGTGGAGGTACGAAACTGCCCGAACGGCGGGGCCGAGTTTATCGTTACGCTTCCGCTGCCCCGAAAGGCTGAAGAAGCGGTAGAATCGAAGCAGATCCGCATCTAAGCATTTATAAGAAAAAGGGGCCTTTCAACAAGCTCCGGAAGGGCGGGACAACATGCGCAAAAGCGATTGGGTGAAGATGGCGGCGGTCGTCGCGGGACTGTGCCTGGCGGCCTTGGGGAGCTACGCGCAGCAACAGAGCTCCTCGCAGCAGACGGGCGATCCCGTGGCGGATGCAGCAAAAAAAGCACGCGAGGAAAAAGAGAAGAAGACCGCGCAGAAACCGAAGAAAGTCTATACCGACGACGACGTGCGGCCCGCGGCGCCGGACAAGCCGGCGGTGCAAAACGCAACCGCTGCTACGCCCGCGACGGCCGGAACTGAAGGAGTGGCCAATACGCCAGGGGCGCAAAAGCCAGAGGATGCGAAGACCAAGGAGAATGCTGAGGAGAAGGAAGACCCGAACAGCGAGAAAGCCTGGCGGAAACGATTCGGTGAGCAGCACACCAAGATCGCCAAGGCTGAGAAGGAGCATGAACGAGCAAAACAACCGCGCGGAAATCAACGATAAGACCGCCAAGATGGAAGCCAAGAAAAAGGAACTGGTGCAACTCCGGCAACAATTGGACGACATGGAAACCGAGCTGAGAAAGTCCGGTGGCGATCCTGGATGGGCCCAGTAAGAGGAGTTCTTTGTTGTAAGTGCTAAGTTCTTGGTTTTCCGAAAGCCTGATCGGACGATCGCCCAATCAGGTTTTTTTGTATTGAGATATTTCCATTTTCCAAAGTGCGGCTATTTTTGACTCGAATACGCGCAGCAACTTTGAACGGGCCATCGAGTGAGATGCGGTACTTCCCTTCTCCGCACACGCGTGCTCCGTTGTTCGCTGACTACATCCTGATTCGTGATAGAAACGAAAGAGATGGAACCTCTCCTGCTCGTTGAAGACAAGAGCGAACTGCGCGCCATGATGCGCAAGGCCCTGGAGCGCGCGGGATACGCTGTGGACGAAGCTCCGGATGGCGCGGCCGCGATTCAAAAGGTGCGCGCGCGCCGGTATTTGCTGGTGATTACGGATTTGAAGATGCCCGGTGCGTCTGGACTCGATGTTTTGCGCGAAACGAAGCAGGCCGACGCCACCATCCCGGTGTTGCTGCTGACGGCGTATGGGTCGGTGGAAGAAGCCGTCGCGGCCATGAAAGACGGTGCGTTTGATTTCCTGCAAAAGCCGGTCGACCTGGACCATTTGAAGCTGTTGGTGAAGCGTGCAGCGGAACAGCAAGAAATGCTGCGCGAAAATTTGCTGCTGCGTGCGGAGTATGCAGCTCGGTACGGGTTTCCACGCATCATGGGAGAACATCCCTCCATCAAGGAAGTGAGTCAGCAGATCCAAAAAGTGGCGGCGACGGATACGACCTGCCTCTTGTTGGGAGAAAGCGGCACGGGAAAGGAATTGTTCGCGCTGGCGATTCATCATCTGTCTTCGCGGCGGGAGCAGCCTTTCGTGGCGCTGAATTGCGCGGCGATCCCGGAAGGATTGGTAGAAAACGAGCTGTTCGGGCACGAGAAAGGCGCGTTCACCGGAGCGGCGACGCGCAAAGTGGGAAAAATGGATTTAGCGCATCGCGGCACGCTGTTTCTGGACGAGATTGGCGAGTTGCCGCTGGCGATCCAAGCGAAATTGCTGCGTGTACTGGAAGAAAAACGATTCGAACGCGTGGGCGGAACGCAATCGATTGACGTGGACCTCCGCATTATCGTCGCCACAAACCGCGACTTGCAAAAGCAGGTGCAGGAGAAACTCTTTCGCGACGATTTGTACTTCCGGGTTTCCACCGTGCCGATCACCATTCCGCCGCTGCGCGAGCGTGGGAACGACGTTCTGCTGCTGGCGAATCATTTTCTGGAAAAATTCAGCCGCGAGTTCACCAAGCCCGGCCTGGAACTTTCTGAGGAAGCGCGGCAACTGCTGCTGCATTATCCCTGGCCGGGAAACGTCCGCGAATTGCAAAACACGATGGAACGAGCCGTGATTTTGGCCGATGGCGTCACCATTCACGCGGACGCGCTGCAACTACCGTCAACGAGGCCCGACGCGGCGAACTTACCGGGCGGCATGCTGCCCGAAAAATTCAATTGGGAAGGCACGCTGGAACAAGTGACCAGCCGCGCCGCAGCTCATGTGGAAAAGGCATTGCTCGAAACCACGATGAGCGAATGCAAGTGGAACAAGACACGCGCCGCGGAAAAGCTAGGGATTACGCCGAAAACCCTGCTGGCGAAATTGCGTGCAGCGGGGCTGGAGGAGTAAGACAGTTTTAAGTTTTAAGTCGCAAGTCTTAAGTGTTTGCCATTTCCCTTCTGCGTCGCTTCGCTGCAAGTTTTCCATTTCACCTCTACGTGAGCGGGCGCCTGGCTGTATGTAAGGCTACCGTGCGCATGGTCCATTCGAAGAACTCGACAGACTGGAAGCCTACGGAACGCAGGAGAGCAGCAAGTTCGGGCGGACGAAAAAAGCGTGCGACGGACTTCGGCAGATACGTATAGGCGGATTGATGACCGGAGATGAGCCAGCCCACTCGTGGGAGCACGCTCGTGAAATACCAGCGGTACAAGTCCCCCAACAGACCTTGTGGCGGCTCGGCGAATTCCATGATGGCAATCGTGCCGCCCGGTTTGAGAACGCGATAAATCTCGCGGAGGCCGGCCTCGTAATTGGCGAGATTGCGGAAGCCGAAAGCGCTGGTCACCAAATCGAAGGAAGCATGTGCAAACGGCAAGCGCAGAGCATCCGCCTCGAAAAAGGACATGGGCGTCGCAGGATTGGAGCTGTTGGGTGCAAACTGGGCCGAGCTTTTCGCTATGGCGCGGACCAGCATGGTGTGAGCGAAATCCGCGCCCAGAATGCGCGCTTTGCCTGCGTGCGAGAGGGCAAGAGCCAGATCGCCGGTTCCGCAACAGAGATCCAGAACCAAAGCATCGGGACGCTCAAGGATTGGACGCAGACGCTTTGCTGCGCGAGCGCGCCAAAGACGATCCAGTTCGAAAGAGAGCAGATGGTTCAGCAGATCATAGCGCGGCGCAATTTGCGTGAACATCTCGCGGATTTTTTTCGACGCGTCAGCTTCGCTCACGGCGCCCTCGGGCTGGGTTCCCTTCGCAGGCGCGGCAACGTCCTTCATTTCAAGACACCAAGGCTGTTGCTTGCGGTGGCGATCAAGCGGGGCGTGAAATGCAAAACGCGTTCCACGGCTTTGACGGGGATCGTGTCATACGTGCGCGCCTGGCCAATACGCGGAGAAAGAACGAAGCGGAGAATGCCGCTACGTGATTTTTTGTCGGAGCCCATAGCATCGACCAAAGCAGCGGGAGAAACGTGCGGCCACGGCGGCAACGGCCCGAGGCGTCGAGCCAGGGATACGATGCGCGAAACATCTTCCGCGCGGGTTAGTTTGATTTCATGTCCGAGGAGAGCTGCAGCCATCATGCCCCAGGCAACCGCTTCGCCGTGCTGGTAACGCCGATAATGGGTGATGCTTTCGAGAGCATGAGCAAAAGTGTGACCGAAATTGAGAATCTCGCGCAATCCGGATTCGCGCTCGTCGCGGCTGACTACGCGCGCTTTGATGGCGACGTTGCGAGGAATCAAAGAGCCAAGCGCGCTGCGATCACGTTGCAGAATCTTGTCGATATGCTTTTCCAGTAAGGCGAACATCGGCGCGTCGGCAATTACCGCGTGCTTGATAACCTCCGCGAGCCCGCTGCGAAACTCGCGGTCGGGAAGAGTGCGCAGCAGGTCGGGATCTGTGATCACCAAGCGCGGCGGGTAGAACGCACCAACGAGATTTTTGCCTTCGGGAAGATTCACGCCGGTTTTTCCACCGATAGAGCTGTCGACCTGAGCCACGAGAGTCGTGGGAACGTGAACTAGGGCTACGCCGCGCAGATAGGAAGCTGCCACAAAGCCCGCCACGTCGCCGACGACTCCGCCCCCGACTGCAATAATCAGCGACTTGCGATCCGCTCCGGCCCGGCAAAGGGAGCGCGCCATATGCTCGACGGTGCCAAGATGTTTTGCCGACTCCGCATCATCGAAAAGGTGCAACGCATTTCGATGCGAGAGCCGCAGTCCACGCTGAACAGTCTTCCCGACGGCGCGCCAAACCTTGGGCGAAGAAACAATGTGCACGCTGGAAAAATCCCCAAGCCCGGCGATTTCGCTCGCCGCATAGCCAATGGCCCCGGCCACGACCGCGTAGGGACCGGCGGAAGATTGCACTCGAATGCGTGTGATTTCCATTCGCGAGACGTTTCCAATGTAACACACGCTCCATCGTGCCGTAGGCGCGCCGTCTTTCTTTATGGGCTCAATTCCTTCGTGCTACCCTATTTAAGCGGTTGAGCACCGAGTTCTCACTCCCATGACGAGTCCCCACAAAACCCATCATGTTGATTACGCTGTCGTGGGCAGCGGAATCGCCGGTTTGCGCGCCGCGATTGAATTGAGCGCCGCGGGAAGCGTTCTGGTGCTGGCGAAATCGAATTTAAGCGATTCGGCGACGGCCTGGGCGCAGGGCGGAATCGCTGTCGCACTTTCTGACGAAGACGAAATCGGGCTGCACGAACAGGACACCCTCAACGCCGGCGACGGCCTGTGCCGGCCGGAAGCCGTGGCCTTGCTGGTGGAAGAAGGCCCGAAGTACATCACGCAGCTTATCGAGTGGGGCACGGAGTTCGACCGCGCCGGAACCAGGCTGGCGTTCACGCGCGAAGCTGCGCACAGCCGTTCGCGGATTCTCCACGCGCACGGTGACTCAACCGGCCGGGAAATCAGCCGGGCACTGCTCGCCCGCGCGCATTCGATCCCACAGCTGCATTTGCGCGCGCACGCGTTTACCACCGAATTGATTGTGGAACGCGGCCGAGTCGACGGTCTGTACTTCATCGACGAAACCGACGAAACGCTTCACGAATTGCGGGCCAGCGCGGTGCTGCTGGCCACCGGCGGACTCGGGCAGATTTATCGCGAGACGACCAATCCTGAAGTGGCAACGGGCGACGGCATGGCCATCGCGTACGAGGCTGGGGCTGTGTTGTCGGACATAGAATTCATGCAGTTCCATCCCACGGCGCTGGCCATCCAGGGCGCGCCGCGATTTCTGCTCTCCGAGGCACTACGCGGAGAAGGCGGTGTACTGCGCAACATCGGCCTTGAGCGATTTATGAAGAAGTACCACGAGGCGCAGGAATTGGCCCCGCGCGACGTCGTGGCCCGTGCCATCGTGAGCGAGATGCAGCGCACGCAAAGCACCCATGTTTATCTGGACATGACAAAAAAGAGCCAAGAATTCCTGAAGAAGCGCTTCCCGCGAATTTACGAGACATGCCTGAGCTACGGCCTGGATCTGGCAAGCGACCTCGCGCCCGTTTGTCCGGCGGCGCACTATATGATGGGCGGAGTAAAGACCGATTTGAAGGGGCACACTTCCCTTCCTGGCCTATATGCCGCGGGTGAAACGGCCGCCACGGGCGTGCACGGGGCCAATCGGCTGGCCAGTAATTCTTTGCTTGAAGGGCTGGTGTTTGGTGCGCTCGCAGGACAAGCCATGATGAAGGATGCGCCCGCTGGAAAACGAAAGGGGCAAGCGTTGCCAGGGAGCCCCGCGCCGCTGCCGGGTAATGGTCCGGGCGTGCAAAAAGAAGCCATGAAGAACGGCGGGGCAAAAAACGGTGCCCTCAAGTCTCCTGCGGCGGCCTGCGCGACGCTAACAAAAATCCGAGAGCTCATGTGGCACAACGTGGGCATCATGCGAAACGGAAAAGAACTCGCGGAAGGCATCAAGCAACTCGAAGGGATCGAGCTTCCCAAGTGTGAAAAATCCGGGCGCAGCGGGCACGAATTGCGAAATCTGCACACCCTGGCGCTGGTGATGGCGCGCGCGGCGCGGGCGCGCGAAGAGAGCCGCGGCAGCCATTACCGCTCGGATTTTCCTTTCCGCAATGACGAGGATTTTGCCAAACACTCAGCCGTACAAAAAGGCAAGGATGTGCGCTTTGAGGTTTAAGAGTTTTTGAAAACTGAGAACATGTCATTCCGAGGAGTGAAGCCTGCCTGCGGCAGGCAGGAGACGAGGAACCTGCTTTTTCAGGGATGTGGATTAAGCAGCTCCCTCGCTTCGCTCGGGATGACACTCGCAGGCATTAGTCAATAAACTCTAAACAGCAACGAAAGATTGAGCGAGAGTGCGGCAATTCCTACCGCGCTTGTAGTTCCTTCACGCTCTCCTGAAAAACATGGCCGACGATAGCAAGCGTCTTGGCGCTGATCTTATCGAGATTGTCCTGAGGCGTGTGCCAGTAGCCGTTGTTCATGAAGTCCGCGATCACATCCACAGCGGGAACCCCGCGCGCCAGGAACGAATCGTGGTCGTCCTGGGCGGCAGTCGAACTATCGCGAAAGAGGTCCAAATAGCCTAGTTTGTGAGCGGTGTTCCAAACCAAGTCGACCAGGGCGGGTGTGGAACTCGACTCACGGAAAAATTGAGCTTTACGCCCGCCGACAATGTCTGCCAACAAAAATGCTTTGACCTTCTTGATGTCGCCAGAGAGGGAAAGGCGAGCAGCCATCTCGCGGCTACCATAACGGCTGTCCGTGTCGCTCCATTGCTTCATGGCTTCTTCGCCGTCGAAGAAAGCGATCCAGACGGCGTATTTCCCGCGGTGTGGACACAGGAGGCGCGCGAGTTCCAGCATCAAGGCTGTGGAGGAACCTCCGTCATCCGCGCCGACAAAATTGTCTTGCAGCCGAGTGTCGTAGTGCGTGCCGAGAAGAATGCTCCCGGGCTTTTCGCCGGGAACCTTCACGAGAAAGTTCTTCATCGGCAGGCGGCCAACGGGCGTATCTGCAGTAAAACCGTCCGTGTCCACGGTGCAGCCGTAACTCTGCAATTCCGATTGCAAAAAATCTTGAAGCTTGGCGATGGCCGGAGAACCCGAAGGACGCGGGCCGAAAGCAACCTGTTTGGCGACCAAAGAATAGGCGCGCTTGCCGTCGAAGCCACCGGTCTTGTCGGGAGGCGGCGCATCGTCGG
Source organism: Acidobacteriota bacterium (assembly GCA_003223255.1). GTDB lineage: Bacteria > Acidobacteriota > Terriglobia > Acidiferrales > UBA7541 > Acidiferrum. The sequence goes on from QHYJ01000109.1 coordinate 16,087, forward strand.
AAGCTTGCGGCGGTGCGGAAGCTACTGCGCTCAAGAAAGGCGGCTGGCCGACAGCGTGCGAGGAATTGCTGCCCCCTGCCTGGCAACCGGCAACACAAATGGCAAGAAAGCTCAAGAAAAGAGCCGTCCGCAAGGAATCCATGGACGATGAAAGCATTAGCGCGCCTCCGCAGGAGCACCGATGCGGCGTTCCCTCCGCCGCACGACCACTGCGGAGACCGCAATGCCCAGGAAATAGAGACCAATCATCGGAGCCATGAAGACTAGCATGGTCGTGGCGTCGGGAGTGGGCGTGACGACCGCGGCAACCACGGTGATAATCAAAATCGCGTAGCGGAAATTCTTCCAGAGAAACTTCGGCGTAACGATTCCGAACAAGGACAAAAAGAAAATCAAAACAGGCAGCTCGAACATCAGCCCCATGCCCAAAAGGACCAGCAAGATTACGTCGAAATATTCATTGATGCTGATCATCGGCTGCAGGTCGTGGATCATAAACAACGATCCCGGCGATACCAGGAAATGCAAGACGTAGGGCAGCGTGACAAAGTAGCCGAAGGCGATTCCCGCCAGGAAAAGAAAAACCGTGGAGAACATGAAGCCGGTGATGGCGCCCCGTTCGTGCTTGTAGAGTGCGGGCGCAACAAACAGCCAGACCTGGTAAAGAACAATGGGAGAAGCTAGCACGAATCCCAGGTACACACCAACGGTGATGACCAGGTTCAGCGCGCCGGCCGGATGCGTATAAATCAGCTTCGGATCCAAATGCGCATCCGCGAGCGCTTTCAGCATCGGCTTGTTGATCCAGGTCACAAAATACTTGGAAAGATAGACCCCAATGAAAGCGCCGATCCCGATCGCATATAACGAATTGATGATGCGCTTGCGGAGTTCGCTGAGGTGCTCGAAATAAGTCATCGTGCCGCCGGGTTCCTCCGAGCGGCTCGAATTTTGCGTGTTGGGAGCGGAGTCAGTCACGGGCTCACGCCGGATGCTGGGCCTCTTGTGAGGGCTCTTGCAACTTCGACGTCTCGGCTTCCGTCTTGCTTTCCACAGAATCTTCGGAGCCGCGCGGAACGGACTCGGCGACGGCAGCGATCACGGGCGCTTCGGTCGCCTGAACATCCTCCGCAGAAGCTTGGCTTGCTGGAGTTTCGGCGCCCGCCGGCGTGGCAAGGGTCGCAGGCTGCACCGGTTCGGCGGCAGCGCTCGCAGCGGCTGCTTCCGCGGCCTTCTTGCGCTCAGCAAACAGGGCTTGGCGCTCCAGGTCGCGCATCTCTTCTTCAAACGCCGTCTTAAAATCTGCCGAGGCCTTGCGGAACTCAGCCATGAGCTTCCCCAGCCCGCGTGCAAGTTCGGGAAGCTTTTGCGGCCCAAAAACCACCAGGACCACGACAAAAACCACAATCATGTGAGGAATGCTTAACATGGTGACCTTGCCGCAGTCTAAGTCCCCATTGGCATCATAGAAAGGGTATTTAGCTGCTGTCAAACCGGAGTTTGCAGTGTGCTATAATTTTTGTGGTTTTACGTGAGGTCCGAATGAAATCAGAGCGGCGTGGGATTATCATTGCCATCGGGGTCTTGCTGTTATCTGCTGTGCTGGGCGGTATTTACGGCCCCAATGTGCGGGCTACCGCAGCATCGGCGGACGACTACCAGACCGCAGTGCGCGACTTCACCCGCGTTCTGGACGTGGTCCAGAACAACTACACCGACCAGGTGGACGTCGATAAAGCCGTCTACCAAGGCGCGATCCCGGGCATGCTCCGGATGCTCGACCCGCACTCCAGCTTTTTTGATGCCAAGCAGTTTTCGCTGCTTCGGGAAGACCAGCGCGGGAAGTATTACGGTGTGGGAATGATCGTCGGGCCGCGGGAGAATCACACGGTGGTCCTGGCGCCCTACGCGGGCGCACCCGCTTACAACGCAGGGATCCGCCCGGGCGACGTAATCATCAAGGTTGATGACAAATCCACCGCGCAACTTTCCACCACCGAGGTAGCCGACCTTCTGAAGGGGCCAAAAGGCACGGTGGTCAAAATCACCGTTTCCCGCGAAGGCTATCCCGAGCCCTTGGTGTTCACGGTGACGCGCGATGAAATTCCGCGGCATTCGGTGGACATCGCCTTCTTGCTCAAGCCGGGAATCGGCTATATCCGGCTGTCCGGATTCAATGAGACCACGGACCGCGAAATTGCCGAAGCATTGAAGAAACTGGATGCCACTTCGTTGGACGGCTTGATTCTGGACATGCGCGGAAATCCCGGCGGTTTGTTGAACGAGGCGGTCGCGGTGGCGGACATGTTCCTGGACAAGAACCAATTGATCGTCTCGCACCACGGCAGGACTTCGCCCGAGCGGCGCTATTACGCTGTGCGCGGCAACCAAGGCATGACCGCTCCGCTCGTCATTCTGGTGAACAACAATTCTGCATCCGCGACGGAGATTGTTTCCGGAGCCGTGCAGGACCACGATCGCGGCCTGATCGTCGGTGAGACGACTTTCGGCAAGGGCTTGGTTCAAACCGTCACTCCGCTCAGCGAAAACACTGGGTTGGCCTTGACCACGGCGCGCTATTACACGCCAAGCGGCCGGTTGATTCAGCGCGATTACAAGTCCGTTTCGCTTTACGAATATCACTACGAGCGCAAAGTGCCGGATCGTCCGACCGAGGTGCGCTTGACCGACAGCGGACGCCAGGTTACCGGTGGTGGTGGAATTACACCGGACATCGTCGTCGAAGCACCAAAACTAACAAAATTTCAACAGCTGCTGTTTCGGGATGACGTGCTCTTCCCCGCGGAAACCGGCGTGGGCGGATTCACCCGTTATTTCCTGGGAACGAAGCCCACGGTTACGAAGGATTTTGAAGTCGACGACAATGTGATGCGCATGTTCCGCGAATACTTGAGCAAACACAATGTCCGCTACACGGAACCGGAAATGACGGAAAACCAGGAGTGGATCAAGCGCAAGGTCAAGCAGGAAGTGTTCATGTCCGTGTTCAACATGCAGGAAGGGTTCAAGGTCCTATTAGAAGGCGACCCACAGGTGCAAAAGGCCGTGGAAGCCGTTCCGCAGGCCCGCGCTCTTTATCAGAACGCTCATAAGATCATGGCGCAGCGCATGGGTGGCTCCGTCGATCAACCGTAGGACAAACACGCTACGATCAAAATAGGGGCTGTAATTCTGTCCTGTGCACCTTCGTGAATACGTTGTCTGCGACGACGCGCAGTTCTACATACAGGCGTGAGGACTTTCGACTTTTGTGTTTGCATGCGCGAGATGCTCGAGACCGCGTGTTGGCAACGCTTTTCTGCTTTGTTAAGATGGACTGGCTGCTCGTGGGCGAGTAGCTCAGCTGGGAGAGCGCCTCGTTCGCAACGAGGAGGCCGGGGGTTCGAATCCCCTCTCGTCCACCAGATTCCAAACGACTTAACCGGTTTTTCGGAACTGAATGAGTTGGCCAAGTTGGCCAACTGAAGGGGTTTTGGCCAACTTTTCGCCACTGGAACAGCCCGGAAGCTCGAACCCTATTCCAATCTTCTCGGCTGTCCCTACCAAAAACCTCGTCGGGCAACCACCAGAAGTTATTCGTACTGCATGCCCGTCACCTTTCGGAACAATTCGAAGGGCAAGCGTCCTGCCACAAAAAACTAACGTTCGCATGGCAAACGGGCACACGGCTCGTTCTGCGTTCCCACACGAGCGTTTGCAGGCCAGTCTTCGATCAGGCAGCTTTGCGCGAGTAAAGGTGATGCAGGCCGCCGACTTTCGGAATCTCGATCACCTGACCGAGCGAAGGAAGCTCGACCGGTCGGTTGACGGGCGCATC
>QHYJ01000111.1:0-5924 GCA_003223255.1 Acidobacteriota bacterium
ATCAAAAGCCACAAGTATTTGCTATCGCGGAGGCCCGGATGAGCTTCCCCACGGGAGTCAAAGAGCGTGCACTGGTCGCATCGGCTAGACATTGCAGTGTCTGCCACAGACACAAAGGGATCAAAGTCGAAGTACACCATATTGTTCCCGAGGCTTGCGGTGGCTCAGACGATTTTGATAATGCTATCGTTCTCTGCTTCGATTGCCACAGCGACGCGGGCCATTACAACCCCAAACATCCTCGGGGCACGAAATTTTCCCCGAGCGAACTGAGACGCCAACGTGTTGCTTGGTACGACATCGTCGCTGCCGGACATCTTGCTGTCGCGCCGAGAACCGTCTTGCATGCTCGCTATTTTGTCTGCAAGAGTTTCGATATCATTCGTGAGATTTCGTCCGGTGATATGGAACGATTCCCGGTAGCTCAACCTCATCTCGCGCGGAACGCACCTGCGGACTTCCTGCGAGATGTCGTCATCGCACATTCAAAAAATTCTCGCAATGACCAAGAGTGGGGCGATTACTTCCCTACCATTCACGAATATCTGAAAACACACCCAGATGCCAAACAACGACCGAACGCAAGCCAACTCCCTTATTTCGAAGTTTTGCGTCAACCTTCCAAGGATGAGCTGCTGAAACGGATTGCGCCAATTGATGCTATCAGTCGTATTTTGACGGAGGCGGGCGTTGCGCCCGAAGATATTGCGTGTGCCCTCGCATACAATCAGCAGTGTGGGACCGAGGAGCGGTTTCAGGAAGTCTATCGAATGCGCCCCCTGTGGGCTGTCTACCTTGCGGTGACTAACATGGATGCAGTTCCTGTCGCCTTGGACTCGCTGGTCTGCGAGTTGGAGGCACGGACTGGTCTCGGGTACCGACAATTGCAGGCACGTGACCGTCATCTCGCTAGTACTTGCCCCCTACCACAGGCTGCACTCGCACCGGGGGCATCAGCCGTGATACCTGTTGCCGCGCTCCTCGGTCCGCTATGGCCGGACCGATTTGAACCCTTGTGGACGGAGTTTACCGACCTGTCGAACGGGCGAGGCCAGAGTGTCTCTCACGGCGACCTTAGTGCGGCAGCCTCGACGATCTCGGTGATCGGCCCTGCGATGTGGCCGCTCGTCATTCGCATGAAGCAGGACGCTACACTAGTTGCATCCGACGTTCATGAGTTGAATCTGAAGAATGTTTACACTTTGTCGCGCTACTGGGAGTGCGGGAGCTGCCCCCACCTCTTCGTTGAAACTCCACTCGGAGAGTTGTCATACCTTGGCGAACTGTTCGCTAGAGCGCCGGGTGAGGAGCAAGAACACGTCGTCATCGTGCCGGACGATGCCGCCGCGCTTGTGCTGGCCGAATTAGAGGACGAAATCACGGTTATCGACCGCCTTATTGTCAATGGGCATCGTGTGAGCGGTGACATCAGATTGGGCAAGGGCGACACCCTACGAATTGAGGTCCGAGAGACCGACAGGTGCACCTTCATCGGACATTATCAGACTGCAACCAATCGGCGGTCCACAGAGCCATGGATGCGAAATCAGCTGATATGCGCATTCATCGATGACTGCTCAAGGAACTTGCATTCCGGCCCCAGGCAAGGTCACTGCAACTAGAACCCACATCAGGTATCCAGCTTGAAACAGGCGGCTGCGATGAAACTCTCCTTCGAGCAGGCACTCATCGACGTTTGGCGGCAGAGCCTCGTCGAATGTCCTCGGCGAGGTTTTGCTTCACACGCTGGCGTCACTGGGCACGCAATTCACCCACGGAATCCGTGTGCGGTGAAATCCCCGAATCATGCCCGCGACTCCGTGGCGAACATTTGGTTCTCCTGACCCCAACGGCGACTTCGTTGCGCTGCTCCCCTATCTGCCGCTGAAAAGCTATTGGCGAGTGCCGCCGTTCTTCTTCTATATAGCGCAATTGGGAAACAATTGGCGTCAGCGCAAGGCTTGCTCGGTTATTCCCTACTTGCTCGTCCGCTGTCGACGCGATTCTGGACGCTCTCTGCGTGGGCGAACGAAGAGGCGCTGCGGGCTTTCGTCCAGCACCCGCCGCATCAGAACATCATGACCGTGCTCGCTTCACACATGGACAAGACTCAGTTCGCGCGATGGACGGTCAAAGGTTTCCAACTCCCCTTGCAATGGGACGACGCTCTGCGCCGGTTCGGCAACAGTCCTCTCTAGTGAGACCCTTTGCTAGTCTTCACATCGAGAGAGAACACGATTGAATCCATGCCCATGACCATTTCGTGTCGCTCTGCGCGGAACCCAACCTTCTCAAGAACGTGAATCGAGGCCACGTTTTCAGGGTGAACAAATGCGCCCAACCGGCTGACCCCCAACTCGTCGAAGGCGGTGCGAACCCAAGCGGACGCCACTTCTGTGGCGAGACCCTTGCCCCAATACGGCTGCGCGAACCGGAAGCCAAGGTCTACCCAACCGTAGTCCTGCAATACGAGCAGCCCAGAATCTCCGATAGCAAATGAGCCTTGCTCGTGTCTCCTCGATGGACTTATCAGGCCCCGCGGGAGTGAACTGCATGACGACCGGGTCGCCAAGCCACTCAAATGCTCGCTCGGCATCGGATGGCTCAAATGGGCGAAGGATGAGTCGGTCGGTATGAATCCTCGCTTGCATTTGGTTTTCCGTCACCACTGTCCACCCGCGTCCCGCCGAATATAGCGTCGAAGATACACCCACAGGATCGCCACGCATACAAGCACCGCGCCTCCAACAACGACCCACTCTGGCAGGTCGGGATACACGACCGCATCGAGGACACGCACAAGAAATGGTCCGTGTGCGGGTTCGATGCCTGCGCGAGCTTCAAGCCACGTTTCAGCCACGGTGAGCGGACACGGCGGCCAAGGCATCAACTCGATGACGATCGCGTAGATGAGCGAAGCAATGTGCAGCGTCCGCAGAACGCGGCGGCGGCGCGTGACCGTCCAGCCAAGCACGACACAAACACACCAAAGCAGGTGCAGGAACAGGACGGCCTCCACGAGAAGAAAAATGGGACGAGTACCTCGCTTAGCTGGCTAAGGACAAGCTCAGATGCATAATGCTCCAATGTCTGCCCTGCCGAAAACACTCCCGCCTGAAATTGTCCAGCGCGTTATTCGGATTCAGGTTCTTACGCTCGTCTGGATGACCGTAGAGGCGGGGGTGTCGTTGGGAGCCGCTTGGGCAGCCCGCAGCCCAGCACTGCTCGGATTCGGCGGCGACAGTGCGGTCGAGCTTCTCTCTGCGGCAGTTGTGCTCTGGCGGTTCTATTCGCCTTCGCCGGGAGAACGCTCGGAACAGCGAGCGGCTAGACTCGCAGGCGGCTTGCTCTTTGCTCTCGCAGCATTCGTTGCCCTCGCTTCCATTTTGACGCCACTAGGACACGTCGAAGCCCGGTCAAGTCCCATCGGAATCGTGGTGCTCGTCCTTGCCGCAGGGGTCATGCCTTGGCTTGCAAAGCAAAAGCGGCAACTTTCAGCGGCCACCTCCAGCGCAGCGTTGAGGGCTGATGCTGCCGAGTCGGCGGTCTGCGGCTGTCTGGCTTTGATTGCTTTGGCCGGTCTCGCCTTCAATGCGATTTGGGGAGTGAGATGGGCAGACCCGGTCGCCGCGTTGCTCCTGCTCCCGTTGATTGTGAGAGAGGGGTGGGAAGCGATGAAGGGCAAGCCGTGCTGTGGGTGAAAGCCCTGCCCGTCGCCGTGCGTCGGCGGGTCTGTGTGTCGGTAGAATGAAATTTATGGACATCAAAGAAGAGAACAGAGCATTCGCCCTTACACCCCGTTTTATTCAAGCCATAGATTATGCATGTCAGGTTCACACTGGCTGGCGCAAAGGGACGCAGGTACCCTACATGGCCCACCTGCTTGGTGTCGCTTCGCTGGTGATGGGAGAAAGCGGCTACATTCCCTTTGCCGTGACGGAAGACATGGTAATCGCGGCGCTGTTGCACGATGCGGTGGAAGACGAAGGTGGCCTACCCCGGCTACGGGATATTGAGGCGAAGTTTGGGGAAGAAGTTGCCAATATCGTGAAGGGCTGCACGGACAGCTTCGAAGTGGACAGCGAGAAAAAGCTGCGATGGGAATTGCGCAAGGCTTCGTACATTGAGCGGCTGCGCGAGGAACCCGATGAGTCGAAAGGAATTCTGTTGGTGTCAGCGGCGGACAAGCTGTACAACGCCCGCGCAATCCTTGAGGACTACAGGGAAGTCGGAGCGGAGGTCTGGAAGCGGTTCAAGAGAGGCCGCAAAGAACAGCTTTGGTATTTCGACGAACTCCTCAAGGTTTATGAAATGAAATGTCCGAACTGGCGAATCGTCAAAGAACTCAAGCGGGTGGTCGCGGAACTGGCAAGGCTCTCGGCTGATTGATGAAACTTTCCTTCGAGCAGGCACTCATTGAAGTCTGGCGGCAGACCCTCGTGGAAAACGCCAATTCCGACGAACTCGGGACGGAGCGTTTTCCTGTTCGTCGCACTCCCAAGCGCGGACTGCGGCAGGTGGACTTTGTGTTCGAAGGGAACGAGATTCGAGGGCTGGAGCAGAACCCGCAGACGAAATCCCGCTGGGCGCAAGTGGCACAATCTGGCAAGAAAGTGATGCAGTTCCTCAGTGAGGGACGCTACGTGGCGAACGTGGTCGATGGGAAGGTGACGTTCTATGGGGCGACGCGCAGTTGGGAGCCTCCGTCTCGTTCCGGATGGGCCGAACCTTAGAGCAGTCTTCTTATCCGGCGCTCCACGCCCTTTGGAACGTCGAACAGGCTAAGTTGCCCCTTAGCTTTTACGGGCGACATCCGACGCGGCTTCTTTAGAACCCATGACAGGTTGTGGGGGAACCAGCCGTAGCCCGCCCGTCTCTTCTTGAGCAGCCTAGCATCTTCTCGGGTGTACGGTCGTACATCCGACAGGATTACGAAGCCGACGAATGCACTGGTGATGAGCTTTTCGGGATTGAGCCCAAAGTGCCGGGCATCCCATGCATCTACTTTTGCCGCCGCGTGAATGACTAGCGGTCCTCTGTATTTCGTCCTCCAAGTTCGCAACTCAAAAGGCTTGCGCCCACGGAGGATCAATTCCGCCCACGGTTGGCGGATCGTCAGTGCCTTGATTGGTGGTTTGTTGGCTTTCGTGGGTTTGGAACGCTTCATTATTCTAGCTCTTCCTTTCGGCGGCATGCGGTGGGTCGCCCTGTTTCCTGTGCATAAACCCCTCTCGCCGCTGTGAAAGATGACGCTCTTCGAGGAACCCGGAAATCTTCTCGGTCGAGGGCCTGCACTCAGGGGCCGCCGCATTCATGGTTGTGCTTCATTTTGCCATGGCGGGTGTCTTCCGAAGGAGAGCAGCGAATCCGTTCTCAGCACACCCCGAGAAATGCGTAATAAACGGCAAAATCGCCCACCGCCCTGAGAGGCAATTGGAGGCAGGGCGACCCTCGGAGCATCGTTCCGGTGGGGCATGCTGGTGTGGAGGCTACTACGAACCTTTTTGGGCGAAGCTGGCGGAGCCTTCCTAGCTATCTACGGCTTCCAGAAGGGATCACCCAAATCCCCAATGCTGCCGAAGTGCTCACAATTGTGGTTCACTCCGACAGCGAATCTCGCATCGTGCTCCAAGGTGAATCTGTCGCCATCATACCCAAGGAACGCACTGCCCGGACTGATTGGGCACCACGGGGCAAGCAACTGAATGAAGATTCCAACTGCCGTCGATGCCAGTACACCGTTTGACCAGACGACCTGCGGGTTGCCACCTGCTTCGCCGTAGCGACGGCCTTCGTCGTCTAGGTCTTTGTCACGGATGAACCCGAGGCACTTGAAGCACGGTTTCTCCGGCATCGACACGACCACCTGTCCGGAGATCGAGTATGGTTCTCCTTTGTGCACATCCATCCCGATGTCGATTAGA
>QHYJ01000111.1:5930-7368 GCA_003223255.1 Acidobacteriota bacterium
TTCCTCAAGCTGGGCACGCCTGCTGAATCCGTCTAGGCAACCGAACACCACATCGCATGCACGCAGCGATTCGAAATCTTTTTGCCACTCCAATTGCATCGGCCATACCTCGGCATAGGGGTTGATGCCCTTGATCATGCGCTCGGCAACGATAACCTTTGGGGTCTTCGAGATGGCGTCCTCGAAAGTCGCACCCACGGTACGGTTTAGGTTAGGGAACTCTGTGGTATCTGGGTCGAACAGGGCAAAACGGCCGATACCTACGTGTGCCGAATGCTGAGCGATGTGCGAGCCCCCACCACCAAGTCCTACGATGGCCGCCCGAACGGATCGGAATAGGAATTCGCTGTTTGCTCCAAGGAAGCTCTGGCGGCTGAATCGGCCGTTCATGTGAGCCTTTCGAGAAACTTCATTGGGAACCCCACAGCCGTAATGCGCGAGATTCTGTTCGGCTTATTCTCGCTCGGATACCAGCAAAGTCCTGCTGCGGAGTCTTTGCTTACCACAAGAGTTCCATGCGGCAGGTTCGGTCGTACGTTCCAAAAATCAGGCACGAATTTGCTAGACTCACGGAGATCGATTCGACTGAACCACGGCAACCCCATGTGCTCGTGCATGTGGACGTGAAACATACTGGCGTCGTTGGTCAGCGCAAACTGCATTGCGGCTCTCATTGCGTCGGCGTTGAAAAAACATCCATATCGCTGATCATCTGTGTACCAGTTGTCCTGAAGAGTCATGTACGTGTGTCCCAAGATCAGGATGCCTTCACGGCTGCGACTCACTTTGCAACCGATGAAGCCCGCTCGTTCTGCCGCAAACGGATGCGGCCGCACCAGATCGCCAATGACGTGATTCAACATTGCTGAGGAGAGTTTGAAGTGGATGTTCACCGGAGAGCCTTCAAATGCTGCGCCAAGACTTCTATTGGGCGTCCGCTGGCTACGTAGTTCCATGAATAGGCAAACCAATTTCGCTGGAGGATCGGCACATTTTGTGCATTCCAGTTGAGTGCGTTTTTGCACGCGATCTGCTGGGAATAGAAAAGCCGAGTGGGATAGCTGTCGCGGGCGCTCAAGCAGAGCAGTGCGTCCACTACCGCGGGCGTGCAGCCGTCCGGTAATTGGAGTTGCGGGAGCAAGATATAGTTCCGGTCAAATTCGGTAAATTCTCTGGCTCCATTGCAAAGCTGCTCAAGCTCCCGCAGTTCGCCTTCACTTGCCATGGGACGATCCGCCGCCCCGAACGTGGCTCACGAATGACTCGCCGCCGCGAATGTGGACTCTCGCGTTGTCGTCGAGCGGCACAAGCTTGCCGTCAACAACTTGCTCAAGCTCCCGAGACGGGTCTACGCCGAGTGCAATCTTGAGTTGCGCCACTGAGTATTCCCGAGATTGAATCTCGACCGTGCGATTGTCGATGGTCACGGGCACATCAT
>QHYJ01000111.1:7428-10729 GCA_003223255.1 Acidobacteriota bacterium
CAATTTCTCGGACATGCAACAATGCTACTCCTACCTGTTTCTTCGGTCAATATTTGTATCAAAGGAGAAACATGAGCATCTGGAAACTCGGAAAGCTTCTTATGGAGCGCCGCGGAGAAGAAGGGATCCGGGAGTTCGCGAAGAAACTCGGAATCAGCCCCGCAACGCTGTCGCGCATCGAAAATGGCAAGCTGCCCGATCTGGAAACATTCTCAAAGCTATGTGCCAAGCTTGAACTTGACCCGGCAGAACTCTTGCAGCTTGGAAAGAAGTCCTCAGCGAAACATGCAACGCCAACCGCAGGCGTGACCGCGTATGTCCACATGAAGACCGACGCCCACCAAACCCCGAGCGCAGCGGCAGACCTTGCGAAGTTAATTCTTGCCGCCCAAAAGCACGCGGCTGAGATGGACTAGATGTTCCGGCGCGGCTTCAAGTCGTGGTGCGAAGAAGCCGCGCTCAACGCGCGCCAACACCAGAAGCTCGCCATCACAGCACCCCTTTCCCCATTCGTGCTCGCACGCGAGCTTCAGGTTGCGGTAATCCAACCCGCCGATCTGAAGCATTTGGCTGAAGACGTCCGTCGCAGGCTATTGGGGCACCACTCTGATTGCTGGTCGGCAATCACCATCCCCGGCAAGCGGCGACCGCTTATCGTCTATAACCCGTCGCACTCGGCGGCTCGCCAGAATAGTGATCTGATGCACGAACTCGCTCACATACTTCTCGGCCACAAGCCAACTGTGGTGTTTATCGACCCAAACACCGACCTTTCTCTGCGGACTTACGATAAAGCGCAGGAGGAGGAGGCAAACTGGCTTGCAGGTTGCCTCCTCCTTCCGAGAGAGGTGCTCCTGCACATCAAAGCAACCCACATTAGCGACGAGACAGCATGTCGCCACTATGGCGTAAGCGCAAAAATGTTGACCTATCGAATGAACGTCTCGGGTGTGTACATACAGCACAGCAGGGTACAGGCGTGGCGGCGCGGTGGCTAGAACCTGCCTGCACCGATCCACTCTTGAACCTCAACCGCAACGGAAAATGGAATCGCTGGCGTTGCCGCAAACCGGGCGTCCAATTCGCAAGCTTTCATTTCGAGTGGAATGGCTTCATAGGAGCCACCGTTCGGAATCCGGCCCGGTGGGGGACGTGCTATGTTCCGGAGCTAGAGGGGAGAGGAAATGAAACGGAAGTCAAGCTGCTCCGATGTACAGCAACTTGCTAAGAAGTTGATGATCAACGAGTTTTCGGGGCAGCTAGGAAGGGAGCTTGGCAAAGCAACGATTCCGATTGGTCGAGGCGTGAAGGTCACAGTGGACGGCTTTCACAGAGACGACAATCGAGTGACTCTTGTCGAGGCGTGGGCGCACGTTGGCAAGGCAAAATCGGCCCAGCGGAACAAGGTTCTCGGCGATATGCTCAAGCTAGCTCTCGTAACGTCTGTCCTTCGGAGGTCTCGCCCAGACTTGAAAATCGAATCCTACCTCGTCTTTGCTGATAGAACGGCTGCGGGCGTGGTCAGCGGAAATGGGTGGGCATCTCATGCAGCCAAGGAGTTCGGAATCGAGACACGGGTCATCCCGCTTTCGAGCGAGGTGATCAACACCATCAAAGAAGCGCAGGTTAAAACAGGACATCCGTACGGCTGACGAATGCGATACGGAGTCCGGCAACCCGTGAATCTGGGACCGCTGCCTTGTTGGAGGTTACCCAGTTATCGAACCCCTTCAAACAGCCTTGGCTATGCCCAATGGCGATTAGGGGCAGGGGCGACCTCTCAGCATGGTTCCAGTGCGGCAGGCTGGTGCGGAGGTCGCTGCGACCTTTTGGGCCAAGCTGGCGGGGCATCGTGGGGGCTGGCTGGACTTCACCATCGCCTTCCCGTTCAGGGGCTCGGGCTTGGTGAAGATGGTCCTGCCGCTTGCTGCCCGCCGCTTCGCAGACTCGCCAGCAACCCCGAATACCGCCTCTGCGTTCGGTCATTATGCACCGCGATGGCCATTGCCTTCTTCTGCCCGATCAGCACGACAAGCTTTTTGCCCCGTGTGATTCCCGTATAGATCAGGTTCCGTTGCAGCAGCATGTAGTGCTGCGTGGCGATCGGGATCACCACGGCCGGAAACTCCGACCCTTGGGATTTATGGATGGTAACCGCATAGGCAAGCGAAACCTCGTCCAGTTCGCCGAAGTCGTACTTCACGCTGCGCTCGTCGAAGCGGATCGTGACCTCATGCTCGGCGCTGTCGATGCGCTCGATGGTTCCGACATCGCCGTTGAAAACATCCTTGTCGTAGTCGTTCTCGGTCTGTATCACCTTATCGCGCATCTGGAACCGCCACCCGAACCGCTCAACCACATCCTCTCCCGCCCGCACTGGATTCAACGCCTGCTGGAGCGCGGTGTTCAGTTCGCGCACTCCGAGCGATCCTCGGTTCATGGGGCAAAGAACCTGAACATCGCGGATGGGATCGAATGCGAAGCGTTGCGGAATTCGCTCCTTCACCAGCTTGACGAGCGTGGCGGCGATTTTCTCTGGCTCGTCCCGCTCGATGAAGTGGAAATCCGAGTCCCTCCCTGCGCCATGTACGTCCGGCATCTGTCCGCGGCGGATGCGGTGGGCGCTGGTGATGATGCGGCTATTCGCCGCCTGCCTGAAGACTTCCGTGAGCCGGACGGTAGGCACGACGCTGCTCTCGATCAAATCATGCAGCGCCGTGCCCGGCCCAACGGATGGAAGCTGGTCTACGTCGCCGACCAATATCAGCCCGGCGTGGTTCGGCACCGCCCGCAATAGAGAATGCATGAGCGGCACGTCCACCATGGATGTTTCATCGACGACCAATAGGCCGCAGGAAAGCGGATGGGCCTCATTCCTGCTGAAACGCCCGGTCGCCGGGTCGATCTCCAGCAAGCGATGGATCGTCTTCGCCTCCACGCCCGTGGTCTCGGTTAGCCGTTTCGCCGCCCGCCCTGTGGGTGCGCAGAGCAGGCATTTCACGTTTTTGGCACGTAGGATCATCAGGATGGAATTGACGAGCGTGGTCTTGCCGACGCCCGGCCCGCCCGTAATCACGACCACCCGTTTGGCGAGAACCGTCTTCAGCGCCTCGCGCTGGCTGGGCGCAAGCGTCTTGCCCGTTCGCTTCTGGCACCACGCAACTGCCTTCTCAAAGTCGATTGGCGGATAGAGCGGCTGCCCTTCCGCCAGACGCCTGATCCTTAGCGCAATGCCCTCTTCCGCTTTCCTGAGATGGGGCAGGAAGACCAGCGGCTCGCCCTCGATCTCTTCCAGCAGCAG
>QHYJ01000405.1 GCA_003223255.1 Acidobacteriota bacterium
CGATGAGCACGCCGTGCTGCTGTGCCGTGGCATACAGAACGTGCTTGAGCCGTTGTTCCACTTCACCGACAAGAACTTTGCGGCGATACTTCGGGCAGAACACGATGTGGTACGACAGGTTGAGGACGGCTCCGGCGTTCTTGACGTAACGACTGTCTTTTGGAGGCTTAAGTTCTATGTTATAAACCTGCCATGCGCCTATCTATTTTTCAAGTACTTGTACGCCCTCACCTGCCGCCTAAAATCGGCAGTCCGACGGGCGGTCACTTATCGACGCAGGAAAAATGGCTGAACCCATTAAAGTGATTGAATGTCCGCGCGATGCGTGGCAGGGGCTGCAAGAATTCATCCCCACGGACTACAAAGCCGAGTATCTGAGGGAACTCGTGCTCGCCGGGTTCCAGCACATTGACGCGGTTAGCTTCGTTTCGCCGAAACATGTCAAACAAATGGCGGATAGCGAAGAAGTGATGGCTAAGCTGGGCGCTTCCTGGTCCTCGTTAGCCTCCGAGCAGCAGAATCGCCGGCAAGATGCCGGCGCTACAAAAGAGCCGCAGGAAATCATTGGAATTGTTGTCAACGAAAAAGGACTGGCGCGCGCACTGGCTACTCCGGGCGTCACGACCATTGGCTACCCGTACTCCATCTCCGCCTACTTCCGGCGCGCCAATGCCAACATGTCCCGGGAAGAATCCCGCAGCTTAGTCGAAAAACTAAAGAAACATACGCTGGCCGCAAACCGCGGTCTGGTGATTTACATTTCCATGGCCTTCGGAAATCCCTACGAGGAGCCTTGGGGGCCGGAAATCGTCGCGGATACACTGGAGTGGCTCAAGGACATTCATGTGCGCACCGTTTCTTTGGCCGACACGGTGGGCACGGCCACGCCGCAACTTGTCGGCGAGCTCTACCGGCAGGTCAAAGCTCACGTTGCAGGAATCGAGCTCGGCGTGCACCTGCACAGCCGGCCGGAAAATGCGGAGGAGAAAATCCTGGCAGCGTATGAAGCGGGATGCCGGCGCTTTGACAGCGCGCTCACCGGACTTGGCGGCTGCCCGTTTGCCGGAGATAATCTGGTCGGCAATATCGCCACCGAGGATGTGCTTGCGGCGCTCCGCAAAGCTGGCGCCGATCCCGGAATCGAAGCGGCACGGCTCGAAAAGGCCCTCGAAATGACCAAGGAAATTCGCGCAAAATACGCTCATGCTCCGCTCGTGAATTGAGAGGAGATTCGGAATGTATCCCACGCTTCTTCTGGATATGGCCGGCGAAATCGGCCATATCACTCTAAATCGACCGGACAAACGCAACGCCATTTCCGCCGCCATGATTGCCGACCTGCAAACGGCTCTCGATGAAATTGAAAACAGTCATGCCCGCGTAGTGATTCTCACCGGAGCGGGCAAGGCATTTTGCTCGGGGATGGACTTGGAAATGCTGGCCGCCATCGCCCAGCAATCTGCCGCCGAGAATCAGGAAGATTCGCGACGCTTGGCCAAGCTGTTTCGGCGCATATGGAGCTTTCCACGGCCGCTGATCGCCGCAGTCAACGGCGCAGCCCTGGCGGGCGGTTGCGGAATCGCGACTTTGTGCGATTTTACGCTGGCGGTTCCCGAAGCCAAGTTCGGCTATACCGAAGTCAAAATCGGTTTTCTGCCGGCCCTCGTTTCCGTTTTTCTGATTCGGCAAATTGGCGAAAAACGAACCAGGGACCTTCTGCTCACCGGAAGGATCATCGAGGCGGCAGAGGCGAAAGAACTCGGCTTGGTCAACGAAATCGTGCCGGCGGAGAAGCTTCTAGAGCGGTCGAGAGAGCTGGCGCAGCTCCTGATTGCCGCGAGTCCTGCAAGTCTCTCGCGAGCGAAACGGTTGATGACCTCCGCGGCTGCCGCCGGTGTGGATGCGGACTTGGAGCGGGCCATCTTGGAAAATTCGCGCATCCGCTGCACGCCCGATTTTAAAGAAGGCCTGGCATCTTTTCTTGAAAAACGCAAGCCTGTGTGGCGGGAAAAGCCGGAATAACCTCCAGAGAATCGGATGCTCGAATATCACGATGCAAAAGTGCGCGTGCGGTACGCGGAGACCGACCAGATGGGAGTGGTGTATCACGCGAACTTTTTCATCTGGTTCGAAGTGGGTCGCGTGGAATTGATGCGCGCGCTGGGCGTGGAATACAAGAAGATGGAAAAAGAAGATGACTGTCACATTGTAGTAGCCGAGGCGCATTGCCGCTATCATCATCCCGCCCGCTACGATGAGGTTCTGCGCGTGCGAACGCGCATCGCGGAGTCCAGAAATCGCGTCGTGAAGTTTTCCTACGAGCTGTTCCGGGATTCGGACGGCATGCTGCTTGCGAACGGACACACTACGCACATCATTTGCGGAGGCAATGGACGCCCTAAATTGCTGCCCGAAAAATATCGCAGAATCATGGTCGCGGCTGGCGTTCCTGAACCGGACCGGAGCCACGCATGAGCGTTTTGTTGACCGGCAACGATCTTAGCTTTGCGCAACTCGATGCCGTGGCGCTGCGAGGAGAAAACACCGGGCTGGCGCCCACTGCGGTGGAACGAATGAATGCGTCACGCGCGGTGGTGGAGCGGGTGGTGGCTTCCGGCGTGACGGCGTACGGAATCAACACGGGCTTCGGCAAGCTTGCGTCGGTACGCATTTCTCCTGAGCAAGTGCGGCAATTGCAAGTGAATCTGGTGCGTTCGCATGCAAGCGGGGTGGGCCAGCCACTGAACGAAGTCGAAACGCGCGCGATGATGCTTCTGCGCGCGAACGCGCTGGCCAAAGGCTTGAGCGGCGTCCGGCCGCGCGTCGTGGAAACGCTGTGCCAGATGCTGAATGCCAAAGTGCATCCCGTGATTCCGTCGCAAGGTTCGGTGGGCGCTTCCGGCGATCTCGCGCCGCTGGCGCATCTCGCGCAGGTGATCATCGGCGAAGGGCAAGCGATGTTCCGCGGCGAAAGTTTGTCCGGCGGCGAGGCCATGAAGCGTGCGGGCATCACCCCGCTTGAACTGGAAGCAAAAGAAGGTCTTTCGCTCCTGAACGGCACGCAAGGAATGCTGGCGCTGCTGAGCCTCGCGTTGCGCGAGGCGGACATTCTCGTGGACAGCGCGGACGTGGCTGCTTCGCTTTCTCTGGACGCGTTGCGCGGCAGCCCGGGCGCCTTCGACGCAAGAATCATGCATGCGCGTGCTTATCCAGGGGCGGCGATGTCTGCGAGAAATATGGCGCACTTGAACGAAGGCAGCCAGATTCGAGAATCGCATCGCGCAGCGGAGAAGGATCCGCGGGTCCAGGATGCTTACAGCTTGCGCTGCACGCCGCAAGTGCACGGCGCGGTTCGAGATTCGCTGGCGCAAGCGCGGGAGATTGCCGCCGTGGAATTGAACAGCGCAACCGATAATCCGCTCGTGTTCGTGCGCGACGGCGCGAGCGGGGATATTGTCAGCGGCGGAAACTTTCACGGTCAGCCTTTGGCGATGGCTGCAGACCAGGTCGCGATTGCGCTTGCCACACTTGGAGGCATCGTGGAGCGGCGCGTTGAGCAGATGACCAACCCTTTGACCAGCATGCTACCCGCGTTTCTGACGCCTGAGCCGGGGTTAAATTCCGGATTTATGATCGCGCAGGTAACGGCCGCGGCGCTGACCAGCGAGAACAAAGCGCTGGCCGCGCCGCATTCGGTGGATTCGATTTCCACCTCAGGCAATCAAGAGGACTACGTGTCCATGGGGATGAGTGGAGCGCGTCGCCTCGACCGGATGGTCAAGAATCTGCGTAACACCATTGCGATCGAGTTGCTTTGCGCGTGCCAGGGAATCGATCTGCTTGCGCCGCTGAAGACCGGCAAGCTGGGCACGAAAGCCTATGAAGCGGTGCGCGCAAAGTCGCGGATGCTATCCGTGGACCGCCCTCTCGGCGCGGACATCGCAGCCGTCTCGGCGCTGATTTTCGACGGAACGATTGCAGCGGTCCTGCACTAACCCGAAGCGCAAGACTGTTTTGCTCCGCAATAATTCTGCAGCGAATCCCTGCATCGTGCCGCGTTTCGCTGCGCAAGCGCGGCCACGGCAACTACTTGGGCTTGGCCGTAAGCAGTTCGAGTTCCTCGAGCGTGCGGGGCCAATCTTCACGGAGAAGGCGCGAGAGAGCGCGGTCTGCCAGGAGTTTCCCGCCGGTCTGACACCTGGGGCAATAATTGGTTTCGTTCGAAGCATAACGAATTCGCTGGATTTTCGCACCGCAGCGTGGGCAAGGCTGTTTGTAACGGCCGTGCACAGCCATGCCTTCGCGAAAAGCCGTGACGTTTTCGGGGAATTTGCCGCCGGCTTCCGCGCGCAGGCGGTCGGTCCAACGCGTTAGCGTTGTACGGGTGGCTTCGAAGAGGCGGTGAATCTCTGGCACGGAGAGCTTCTGCGTTTGCGCCAGAGGAGAGAGCTTCGCTTCGAAGAGAATTTCGTCAGAATAGGCGTTGCCGATGCCGCTAAAAAGCCGGGGGTCGGTGAGCGCGCGCTTCAGCGTGTGGTTCGCCGAAAGCAACGTGTTGGCAAATCGCGAGGCGTCCGAATCGAGGACCTCCATGCCGCCGGGATCCAGCTCACGTAGGCCAGCCTCGCCGCCGACCAGGTGGAGCGAGGCACGTTTCTGAGACCCGGCCTCCGTCCAGAGGAGCGAGCCTGACGGGAAATCGAATGCCGCAAGTCCTCGCGGGGGAGAGAGCTTCACACCGCGAGCACGCCAATGCAACCGGCCCGCAATC
>QHYJ01000406.1 GCA_003223255.1 Acidobacteriota bacterium
AAGAAATCATGGCCGACGTTGCAAATTACACCAACATCCAGCCCGTCATCCAACTCAGCGAAGTAAAGCTCTAGGGCGAAGACACGCCTAGCTTCTCGCATCATTCTTTGCGAATCCTGCCGTCAAGGCTATTCAGTTCTCAAAGCTTGCATGACGTCAATGGACGCCGCACGGCGCGCGGGAAGATAGGCGGCCATCCCGCTTGCAATGACGATGGCGCCCGAGGCAAGAAACAGCAGGCTTGTACCTTCTGGCTGGACGCCCATAACACCGTAGAGCAGGGTTCGGAGGAAATAGCTTTCCGCAATCGCTCCCGCCAGGCCGACGAATAGGCCGGCAAATACCAGGCGCGCGGCGCGTTGAATAACCATGCTCAGAACAGCGCTGCGACTAGCCCCCAGCGCGATGCGCGTCCCGATTTCGGGCGTTCGCCGGATCACCGAATAGGCCAAAACGCCATAGAGCCCAATCGCGATGAGCAACAGGGCAATCACCGCAAAGCTCCCCACCAAAAGCATCAGAAAACGGGGCGGGGCCATGGCCCTAGCGGACAACTCTTCCATGGTCCGCACCTGGTACACGGGGATCCGCCTGTCGAGGGAAGCAACCACGGCCCGGGCCGCCGATTCCTCAGACCGAGGAGGAACAGCCGTGCGCAAAACAATGCTTCCCAGTCCCCAGGAGAGCTGTTTGAAAGGGAAGTAGTAAATCGGATCCGGCGCCGTCCCGCCGGGCGACTGCTTGGCATTCCCCACGATGCCGACAATCTCACGGAGCTTGGCACCGTCGCCATTCGATGCCCCAGGCTCAATGCGCTTACCAAGAGCACGCTCTCCAGGGAAAAATTTGTCAGCAAAAGCCTGATTTACGACCAAAACGGGCGGCGCTTGCGCGTCGTCTCGGTCGGTGAAGTCGCGCCCTTCAAGGAGCGCAATTCCCAAAGTATGAAAATAGCCCGGGGTAACGATGGCCATATCCGAACGAGGGCGGTCGGGTTGGGCAACTCGCCGCTCTTCGATGTCAAAAGAGACGCTCACCTGGTTTCCCTGCATGGGAAGCGGCCATCCGGCTCCCGCGGATTGCACGCCTGGAAGAGCGCGCAGGCGCTCCAGGAGTTGCTCCGAAAAACGAATCCCCTTTGCCGTGTTGTATTGCCCCTGCGGAAGATCCAGGTTGAAGGTGAGCACAGGATCGGGTTTGAAACCGAGGTCGCGCCGCTCGAGTTGCACAAACGCGGCAATCAAGAAGCCGGCGGCGCTGAGTAGCATCAAGCCCAGCGCAATTTGGCCGGAGACCAGCACGCTTCGCAGGCGTTCGCGGCCGCCGGTAATGCTTCTTGCCCCTTCCTTCAAAGAGCGGACCAGGTCCACCTTCGCGACTTGAAGCGCGGGCGCCAGGCTAAAGAGAACGCTGGTGAACAAAGCAAGAGCGATTGAGAACAGAAGGACGCGCCTATCCACAACGGCCAGCGAGATTCGCGGAATGCTGTCCGCGGCAAGCGGCAAGAATACGCGCAGACATGCGGAAGCCAACAGCAGGCCCGCCAAACTCCCAAGAAGGCCAAGCACCAAACCTTCCGTGAACAGTTGCCGCATGACGATTAAGCGCGAGGCTCCCAGGGCCGCGCGAACAGCAACTTCGCGTTCGCGCTCGACGCTGCGGGCCAAAACCAGGCTGGCAATGTTGGCGCAAGCGATGAGTAAGAGCAGAAAAACGGCCGCCATCAAGACAAACATGGATCGACGGCTGTCGCCTGCAACTCTTTCCAATTCCGGGAGAATATAGGTCGAAGCGCGGTTTTTGTTTTCGTCGGGATATTGAGCGGCAAGCGCGGCCGCGATGGAATCCATTTGCGCGCGTGCCTGCTCCACGGTCACGCCATCCTTCAGGCGCGCGATCACGCTCAGGGTGCGTGCGCCTCGTTGCTCCGTCAGTGGATGATATTCGGACGCAGCCGCATCTTCCGCGAGCGTGCTCCAAAGCTGCACGGACGGGTTATCGACAGGAAAGCGGAAGTCACGAGGAGCGACCCCGACGATGGTGAAAGTCCTGCCATTGATTGTGACGCCCTGGCCAACAACATTGCGGTCCCCGCCGAAGTAGTTTTGCCATAATTCGTGGCTAAGAACAGCGACGTGCGTGCCAGGTTTTTCTTCCGCGGGAAGAAAACTGCGGCCCAGTTCAAGTTGAACACGAAGAAGGGGAAAGAGATCCCAGGAGACAATCTCGCCGTCCACATGAATCGCTTCTCCGTGTCCCGAGATGCTGAATTCTTCGCCGCGGTAACAAACCAAGTGTTCGAAGACGCGATTTCCGGAACGGAAATCGAAAAAGTTGGGATAGGACAGATCATCCGCGTGTGGAGTGCCGCGGGTAACCCAGGAAGCGAAGGATACGAGACGATCCGGTTCCGGATAGGGAAGCGGGCGGAAGACTACGGCGTCAACAACGGCAAATACGGCCGTGTTTGCTCCGATGCCCAGGGCTAGCGTCAACACCGCCGCAGCGGTAAAGCCAGGCGCATTTCGAAGCTGGCGAAGTGCATAGCAAACGTCACGCCACACAATTTCCAATTGCGGAAGACCGCGGCGTTCGTGCAGGTCTTCTTTGAGCTGCGTGACCCCTCCGAACTGACGCCTTGCGGCGCAGCGCGCTTCCTCCTCGCACATTCCTTGAGAGCGAAAGCGTTGCGCCAGCATCTCGAGGTGGGACTGAACTTCCGCGCCTAGCTCGCGGTCCGTATTTGCATGCTGAAACGTGGCGCGAATGCGCGACACGAATGTGCGCAAGTAGGAGAGCATGAGTCACCTCTGAGGCGCGGCCTGTAAGAGTCTTGCGATCACACCTGCAACGCGCTCCCAATTTGTGGTCTCGCGGCAGAGTTGCTTGCGGCCCGCTTTCGTGAGCGAGTAAAACCGGGCCTTACGATTGTTTTCCGACGCACCCCATTTTGACGAGACCCAACCCTTCTGTGACAGACGGAGGAGAGCAGCGCACACGGTGCCTTCATGGAGACGAAATAAATCCTCGCTAATCTGCTCGATGCGTCTAGCGATGCCATACCCGTGCAAGGGGTTGAGGGCTTCGAGGGTCTTGAGGACCAGGAGGTCAAGCGTTCCCTGCAAAACCTCGGATTTACCGTCGGGCATCGTATCTTCCTTTGGCGTGCGCAAAGGAAGATAGCATAGCTCCTTTGGGATGTCCATAGGGAGGTTGCATAGTCCTCAGGGGCCGAGGAACTGGCAAGCCGGTGCCGTCAAAGCGCACGGCGCTTCCCTGGCGCCCCTGTGTCGTGTGAGGCAAAAGGCTTGCACTTCGTCCCCAGCACGGTAAGCTAGGTGGGGTTCCTCGGGGACACCTGCGAGCGTGGTCCAGCAGTTAGCGTCAATCTGTACTCATTTGAAAGGAAACTTTGATGAAGGCGCATTACAAGAGTGTCTTGATGCTGGGAGCAGTAGCGTTCTTGTTTTTTGTGGGCGCATCCGCGGGGCAGAAGGCGGTTCCGCCACAGGCTCCGGCGCAAAGCGCGAAGACGACTCCCGCCGCCGCGCAAACACAGAAAGCGGCTTCCAGGCCCGCGCGGCTCGAGGTCCCGCAACTCAAATTCGAAAAATACAAATTGCAAAGCGGCCTGGTCGTCATCCTTTCCGAGGATCACCGCTTGCCGATGGTCGCGGTAAATTTGTGGTACCACGTGGGTCCGGCAAATGAAATCCCTGGCCGCACGGGATTTGCTCATCTTTTCGAGCACATGATGTTCGAAGGTTCGCGCCACGTCCCGGGCAGTTCCCATTTTCACTTACTGGAAGCCGCAGGTGCGAGCGACATCAACGGCACCACCGATTTTGACCGCACCAATTACTTTGAAACACTGCCCGCGAATCAACTCGAGCTGGCGCTGTGGTTGGAGTCCGACCGCATGGGCTACCTGCCCGACAAACTGGATCAAGCCAGCCTTTCCAATCAACAGGACGTGGTGCGCAACGAACGGCGCCAGAGCGTCGAGAACGCTCCTTACGGAATCGTGGACGAAGGAATGTTCCATTTGCTCTATCCCAAGGGCCATCCCTACTACGGCGACGTAATCGGCTCGCACGAGGACATCCAATCGGCCAAACTGGAAGACGTGCGGAATTTCTTCAGGCTCTATTACGCTCCCAACAACGCCAGTTTGGCAATCGTGGGCGACTTCCAACCCGAGCACGCCAAAGCGCTCGTTGAAAAATATTTTGGCCCGCTCAAGCGCGGTGAAGACGTGCCCAGGATCACGGCGAAGACGCCCCCGATTACCGCCGAACGTCGCGCGGTGATTCAAGACAACGTGCAACTGCCTCGCGTGTACGAGGCCTGGCTGACGTCACCGATTTTCAAACCAGGAGACGCCGAAGCAGACCTTGCCGCAACCGTGCTCGGCGGCGGAAAATCCAGCCGCTTGTACAAGAAACTCGTCTACGAAAAGCAGATCGCTTTAGCCGTGGGCGCGAATCAACAATCACTGATGCTAGGGTCGGAGTTTCAGATACAGGCGACCGCGCGTCCCGGCGTGAAGCCCGAGGATCTGGAGAAAGCCATCAACGCAGAGCTCGATGCGTTCCGGGCCAATGGACCCACCGAGGAAGAACTCGAGCGCGCGAGAAATGTGGTGGAGTCAGGAATTATCAAGGGACTCGAAACGCTCGGCGGATTTGGTGGCGTTGCGGATCGCTTGAACAGCTACAACCACTATCTCGGGACGCCGGATTTTCTGGCCGCGGACATTGCGCGCTACGAAAACGCTTCTGTGGAGTCGCTGAAAGCATTTGCCCAAGCGCAACTCGGCAACAATCAGCGCGTCGTAGTGTATGGCGTTCCGGGCAAGCAGGATCTTGGCGCGGAGGTGCCGACGCCAAAATCCGAAGCGAAAGACACGGCAAAGATGGGCGGCGAGCCGGTCAACACAGACGCTGAATGGCGCAAGGACCCGCCAAATCGAACGGCTTAACCGTGCTGTACAACGAACGGCCGGGTCTTCCACTCGTGGCGGCCAGCCTGGTGCTCCGTTCCGGGAGCGGCGCGAATCCCCCCGATAAGCCAGGTCTGGCGAGCTTTACGGCCCGCATGCTCCAGCAAGGAACCACCACGCGGAGCGCGTTGCAGATCGCCGATCGCTCCGCTGATTTGGGAGCATCGTTTTGGTCTCGGGCTTCGATGGACAGTTCACTGGTCGGCACGCAAGCGCTGACGCGGAATTTTCCCGATGTTCTGGAACTTTTGGCCGATGTGGCACTGCACGCAACTTTCCCGAACGCCGAAATCGAGCGCGTCCGCAAAGAGCGTGCAGCGGCGTTGGTGCAGGAAAAGGACGACCCATTTTCCGTGGCCACGCGCGTCATGAGAACCGCGCTCTATGGGCCGCATCATCCTTACGGATATCCGGACATTGGAACAGCCGAATCGCTCAAAGCGATTTCGCGAGAGGATTTGGTGAAGTTTTGGCAG
Source organism: Acidobacteriota bacterium (assembly GCA_003223255.1). Lineage (GTDB taxonomy): Bacteria > Acidobacteriota > Terriglobia > Acidiferrales > UBA7541 > Acidiferrum. The sequence continues at coordinate 5,479 of QHYJ01000406.1, forward strand.
GAGCATTAT
>QHYJ01000113.1 GCA_003223255.1 Acidobacteriota bacterium
AAGATCCTGCCGAGGACACGCACCGATTACCGCATGCCGCCCGAAGTCTATGCTTACACTTTGGTGCGTGTCGGAGTAGACATGCCACCGGAACAGCTCGCGGTGCTGGCGCACGCCAGTTTCGATGAAATCCAAAACGAAATGATGGCGCTTGCTCCAAAAGTGGCAAAGGAAAAGGGAATCCAGGCGACCGATTACCGCGATGTGATCCGCGCGCTCAAGAAGGAACAGTGGGAAGGCCCCGAGATTTTAGCGAACTACGAGAAACGCATCGCTGAGATCGAGGAAATCATCACGCAAGCGCGAAGGTGGGTCTCGGATTTAAGCTGCCGAGCCTGCCTCTTGGAATTGGCCAACTTGGCCAACTTTTTGAAGTAAAAACTCAGTCCGCAAAAGCCGCGTAATCAGAAGTAAATGTGGGAGATATTTTGGCTCCCCGGGCGAGGTTCGAACTAGCAACCCTTCGGATCAACCACAAGGACGTTGACAGTGCCCACGGAGCCCATCTGCGCCCAGGAAGGCGGTGCGTTAAAGAAAAGGAAAAGGGCGCCGCAGGCGACGAGGCAGCATTTAAAAAGGGGAGAAGAGTTTGACAGCACATCCACCTCCTTATGAAGCACCCCAAAACTTATGAACTCCCCACTTCTGAACGGAGGTCTTACGTCCCGGTCAGGGTCGACAGGAGGAATGGCGTCCAAGTCCGCCACGGAGCCGAAGCCTTAAGTCGCGACGCGGTGTATAGACCACGTCACTCCGGCGCCAGACGAGGAACAATGGCGGCATTTGTATAAGATATGCAATCGGGTGTCAAGGATTTTCTGCAGACGCTTTCATCTCCTAATTTCTTTGCAATTTGCGGCAGATGCGTATATTTTCAATGGTCCGCTTGAAATCGCTGCCAGGAGCGATGGGCGCGATTCCAGCGAGGGGCTGTCTGGCGCCCGGGAATTTGGGTAGGGAGGTGGTGCGCGGCGTATATTGTATGCGGAGCACTTGTACCAGTGATGGCATTCTGCTGAGAGGCACCGACATTCTCGGTTTACGACCGAAGGTTTGCTTCGACCATGGCAACGGCCACAACAACCAAGTCCGCACCGATTCCGAGGCAGTGCCTTTCTGCCGCGGTGGTCGAACGGTTGCGGGAAAAGATTCTCCATTGCGGCCGAGTTTCAAATCAGCAGAATTCTGTTCGCGAAGCCCTGAGTCATTTGGCGGCGGAGGGATTAATCAAGATCGTCGCGAATCGCGGCGCGGTGGTTTGCGCCCTCTCGCCGGATGAGGCCATGCAACTGTTCGAAACGCGCGCCGTGTTGGAATGTTACATGTTGCGCTGCGCCATCCCCAATATGAAAGCCGAGGATTTCCAGCGCGCGGAAGACCCGAGGTGAAATCCTGGGGCCGCTGGAATTGGAGCTTCCACTCCGCGCTTTATGCGCCAGCGAACCGCCCGGTCATGTTGTCGTTCCTAAAGACGCTCAACATTAATTGTGATCGGCACACGCGTCTGCACCTGGTTTTCACGCGCGCGCTGCACCGGGTGGGACAAGCCCACCGCGAGCTTTTGCGGGTGTGCCGAACCAGGGATCCGGAACAAGCGTCGGCAGCTTTGTGACCGAACCTACCCAAAAAAGCCGTGAGAGGTCGCGTAGCAACGGCAAATGAAGGTTCAAAACAAGAAGCCTGATGTTTTCCTACGGAAGCCTGGGAAGTCGGTAAAGGGCCGGTTTTGGCGCGAAATTGCGGATTGTCGTTGCAAGCTTGCACTTATTTCTTGACACGCGCTCCTTCCCGCGTTTCACTTTCGCTCGCTCGGTTCTTGAAAGGGGCGGACATGGACGACAAACTTTCGCGTCGCGATCTGCTGAAGAAAACCGTTGCCGGCGTGTCCACCGCGACTTTTTTTCATGTGCTTCCTCCGCAAGACTCTTTTGTGGTGGCGCCGAAACCCTCGGTTGTGTCGAGCGGCTCGGTTCTAGCGGAATCTTCCGCTATCCTGCCTCTCGCGTTGATTTTCCCGAGCCCTCGGTTTCGTTTGAGAACTTGCAGTTCTCTTTCCGTGTCTACACTTTCGAGAACACGTATTCACCCGACGCGAGCTTGATGAGTGTGGAATCCGCGGCCAACGGTCTGCACGTTCATGGCAAGGGCTTTGTCTGGGCGGGCGACCAGCAAAAAGCGCCCGGTACGCTCGAGGCACATATCACGCGAAACGGCCCGTTCGTGGAGTGCCAGGCTACGGCAGAAATGGGCCAGCCGATTAAATCGATCGCTGCAATTCTTCGTGGCGTGCCTCGCGGGAAGGTTTCCGCGGCCGGAGGAAACTTTTTCGATCCCAAAGATGACGAACTGCTGTTCGGCTATCCGTTTGGCGGCGGATCCTTGTTTGTCGCCGGAGGTATGGATTCTCCGGTTCTCGTCATCGAGTCTCGCGAAAAGGAATATTTCTTCCTTTCCACGCTGCTCAAAGAAGTGCGCGCCAGCCGTTTTTACCTGCAGCCCGGGGAGAAAGGCTACCGCGTCGAGCTGATTCACGAACGCGAAGCCTGGGCAAGGAGCAATCGCATCGAGGGTCCGGTGTGGCGCGTTGGCCGCGCCGACAGCCTGGAGGCGGCCTATCGCCCGCATTTCGAGCATGTCGAAAAGGCGTTTGCGATTCCCGACTGGGAAAGCCGTGCTGACGTGCCGCCGTGGTTCCGGGAGGTCGTGCTGGTCGTCTCGCTTCACGGTATGCATTGGACCGGTTATATCTTCAATGACTTCGCAAAATCGCTGAAAACGCTCGAATGGGTGGCCAGGCAAATTCCTCCGAGGCAAGTTCTCGTGTTTCTCCCTGCGTGGGACGGCCGCTACTATTGGAACTATCCGATTTACAAGCCGGATCCGCGGCTGGGCGGCGAGCAGGGCTTTCGAACGCTGATCGACGGGGGCCACGGCATGGGCTTTCATTTCATGCCCATGTTTGGGATGAACGCCGCGAACAAACTGCTCCCGGAATTCAAGAACTTCGCCGACGCTACGACCGATCAGATCGACGGCGACGCTTTCAACTTGAATTGGGTGGACTGGGATAACGACCGCCACGATGAAGGGAACGGCGGCTACATGAATCTCGGCGTGCCTTCCTGGCGGAACTGGCTCTCCGCACGAATCGCCGAAACGATTTCGAACTACCACGCGCGAAAGCTGATATGCACGAGGGTACGCGGCTGCTGGTGGAGGGCTTGCGCAAGAGATTCCCCGGCGTGCTGGTTTGCGGCGAAATGCCCTACGATGCGCTGATGGGCTTCATGCCCCTGTTTCACGTTTTTTCCGGTGGAGGATATCCTCCAGCCATGAAAAAATATGTGCGCGCGTTTCAGCACCTCAGCCTGCCCGCGCCTGGGCGCGGGAGCAGCGGCGTGCACGAATCCGGCTTCGGGCACTTCAACCCGAAGACGCTCAATCTGGGCAAGGAACAAATTCCCACGATCACCGTCGTGGACGATACGTTCGACAAGTATCGTGACGTAATGGCGGAAATCATTCAGAAGGCGAAAGGGCGTGGGGGCCAGTAAATATCCGATGAGCACACAGAAACAGAAAATGTGCGGCTCACGGCCTGCGAGCGGGGGATTCGAATGAAGCAAACACTGTGGATTAAACTCACGGGGACAGTTCTTATGACTACGCTGGCGACGAGCGGTGCGACCGGAAAATCCGGTACGACCGCGAAAACCTCTTGGGGCAAGACCCCCGACGGAGAAGAGGTCGATCTGTACACGCTAACCAACAAAAACGGCGTCGAGGTGGCCATCAGCACATACGGCGGAGCGGTCGTTTCCCTGAAAGTGCCGGACCGCAACGGCAAGCTCGCCGACGCAGTGCTCGGCTACGATTCGCTGGACGGCTATGTGAACGACAAGAGTTATTTCGGCGCCATCATCGGCCGCTACGGAAACCGCATCGGGCACGCGCGATTCACGCTCGACGGCAAAACCTATACGCTGGCGAAGAATAACGGCGAAAACAGCCTGCACGGCGGAATCAAGGGCTTCAATAAGGCCGTGTGGACCGCAAAGGAAACTCCATCGCCGGATGGCCAGGCACTGGAACTGACTTACCTCAGTAAAGATGGCGAAGAAGGCTTCCCGGGGAATCTGCACGTGCGCGTGATTTATACGCTGACGGATTCGAATGAACTGAAAATCGGCTACTCTGCGACGACCGACAAGAAAACGGTGGTTAACCTGACGAATCATTCCTATTTCAATCTCGCGGGCGCGGGGTCAGGCGACATTCTCGGCCACATTCTGATGATTGAGGCGGATAAATTCACACCCGTGGATTCCGGGCTGATTCCCACGGGCGAACTTCGCGACGTGGCGGGAACCCCGTTTGATTTTCGCAAGCCGACAGCAATTGGTGCGCGCATCAATGCGGACGATGAGCAGATCAAGTTGGGTGGCGGTTACGACCACAATTTTGTGCTGCGGCGTAACCCGGGGGATCCCATTTCGCTGGCGGCACGCGTGATGGAGCCGAAGACGGGTCGCGTTCTGGAAGTGTGGACCGACCAGCCCGGCGTGCAGTTCTACACCGGAAATTTCCTGGATGGGTCCGCGAAGGGCAAAGGTGGCCTTGCGTATACCAAGCGCTCCGCATTCTGCCTGGAGACGCAGCACTTTCCTGATTCGCCGAATCAGCCCAAGTTTCCTTCCGTAGTGTTGAGTCCCGGCGAGCGTTACCACACGACGACAATCTACAAATTCTCGACGGAAAAATAGGAGTTTGCCCAAGCGGGGATTTTAGGCTGCAAGCCGCCAGATATTTCTCACGTCCAAGGAGTATGGTCCATGCGCATTCGAATTTTCTTTTATCTTTTCATACCTTATTTTGTCGCTGTTTTTCCCGCAAAAGCGCAAACCGCACTGGCGCCAACGCCACCAATGGGCTGGAACAGTTGGAATCACTTCGCGTGCAAAGTCACCGCCGCCGACGTGCGCGGCGCCGCCAACGCAATCGCTAGCAACGGAATGAAAGAGGCCGGCTACATTTATGTGAATGTAGACGACTGCTGGCAGGGCGGTCGCGACGAGCAAGGGCGCATTCAGCCGAACAAGAACTTCGGCGAGATGAAGGCGCTCGCCGATTACGTGCACAGCAAAGGCCTCAAATTCGGAATTTACTCTTCGCCGGGACCGGAAACGTGCGCCGGCTTCACCGGCAGCTATCAACATGAAGAGCAGGACGCGCAGACTTATGCGGAGTGGGGCGTCGATTATCTGAAATACGACTGGTGCAGCGCCTCGCAGGTCTATCCGGTGAGCCAGATCAGGGACGTTTACAAAAAGATGCACGACGCGCTGCAGAAAACCGGGCGGCCGATTGTCTTCAGCTTGTGCGAATACGGGTGGGACCTGGTTTGGCGATGGGGCAAAGAAGTTGGCGGGAACCTGTGGCGGACGACCGGCGACATACAAGACAGGTACGAGTCGATGTCCAACATTGGTTTTGGGCAAGCGGGACTGGAGGCGTTCGCGGGCCCGGGGCATTGGAACGATCCGGACATGCTGGAAATCGGCAATGGCGGTATGCGCCACGATGAGTACATCACGCATATGACGCTGTGGTGCCTGCTGGCCGCGCCGCTGCTGGCCGGGAATGATTTGACGAGAGTGACGCCGGAGGATCAGGCGATTTTGCTGAACCAGGAAGCCATCGCCGTGGCCCATTGGAAGTTTGGGCAAAGCCGCTGGCGGACGGCAGCGAGGCGGTCGGGTTGTTCAGCCGCTCCGGAAACTTTCCCGTGAAAGTGAATTTCAAAGATATCGGGTTCACCGGCAGCGTGCATGTCCGGGATTTGTGGGCGCACAAGGACCTTGGCTCTTTCGAAAGCGAGTTTACGGCGCAGGTGCCGCGTCATGGCGCAGTAATGATTCGCGCTTGGAAGTAGTCTGCCGGCGGCGAATCCCTTGTAGGAGACGAGCAGGGATCGCAAACGTCTTCAGCTCTTAGCGGCAACTCCGGTGGAGTCGCGGACGACCAGTTCAGGGTCGATGACGATTTCGCGGCCGGTGTCATACTCTTCGCGGCCGTTGCCAAGAACGCTCTGAAAAATAATGTGACCGATTTGCTCGCGGGGAATGTGATTGGTGGTGAGCGGCGGAGAGCAGAATTCCGCGAGCTTAATATTGTCAAAGCCGGTGACGGAAACATCCTTCGGGATCTGCAAGCCTTCTTCGCGCAACTCCCGCATTACGCCAACGGCCATTAAGTCATTGACGCAAAGAATCGCGGTCGGACGAAAACCCGATTCAAGCAGTTCGCGGGCCGCCTGCCGGCCGCCATCCAAGCCGTCGGGCCCGGCGAAGATTTTCGCTTCCGCGCTGGGGGAGCAGCGGTGGACGGATTCCAGAAAAGTCTTGCGGCGCTCGCTGATCGGGACGAGCGTGGAGTGATGTCCGACAAAAGCCATGCGCCGGTGGCCCAAGGCGTTGAGGTAACTGACGGTCTTCTTGATTCCTTTACGGTAGTCCACGCGAATGTTGGTAATATTTTTCTGCGGCGTTCCTACGTCATAGAAAGCGGCAGGAATGCGGCTGTTAGCTACCGTTTGAATCAGGTGCTCTTCCATTTCGGAAACGATGACCGCCAGACCCGCGACGCGAAGCCCGATCATAAGCTGCACGCTCGCGAGTAACTGTTCGGAGCGATAATCGGTATTGGCGACGACGACTTCGAGCCCTTGGGCATGAGCGTCGGATTCGAGTGTCCGGTAGATATCCAGAAAAAAGGGGTTCTCCATGTTTGAAACGATGATTCCGAGAATGCGGCTCTTTCCCCTCGCCAAAGAGCGGGCATGGAGATTCGGATGGTAGTTGAGTTCCTCGGCGACTTTCAGCACCCGGGAGCGCGTGGAACTCTTCACAATCTCGAGATTATTCAGAACGCGCGAGACCGTCGACGTGGACACGCCCGCTTTTTCAGCGACAGCGTCGAGATTCATGGCCAGCGAGCGCCTTTTCCGCATCAAAACACCCCGTTCCTCATTCTATCGAAAATTGCCCTTCCGGCGAGTCGGGAAGTGCAATACGCCGGGGAACAGCGGCTCCAAGATTCGTCAAAGCTTTTCGAGGCGACGGCGGAAAACGATTCCGATAAACTGAGGGGAACTGAAGCCAAAGAAGAAAGGAGCGGGGAGAGGCGCGCTTGACAACCTTGGAGACTGCGCTGTAATGTCTGCGTTGCAAGCGTTTGCAGAAATCGCCCCGGGCTGAAATCATGACGAAACCTTCCAACCCACCAATGGTGCTCGGCGTCATTGTTGGTAACCGCGGTTTTTTCCCAGACCATCTGGCTCGCTCGGGCCGGCAGGAGGTGCTCTCCGCGCTGACGGACCAGGGGATCAAGCCCATTGTCCTCGGGGAAAGCGATTCCAAGTACGGTGCCGTGGAAACGCGCCAGGAAGCGGCGCGTTGCGCGGATTTATTCAAAAAAAATCGCGAAGAAATCGACGGCATCGTGGTGACGCTGCCGAATTTTGGCGACGAGCGCGCCATTGCCGAAACGCTGCGCATGGCCAACCTCGGAGTGCCGGTGTTGGTGCAAGCCACACCGGACACGCCTTCCAAGATGACCATTCGCGACCGCCGCGACAGCTTCTGCGGAAAAATGTCCGCGTGCAACAACCTCGCGCAATACGGCATTCCTTATTCGCTGACCACACTGCACACCGAAGCCCTGAATTCACAGCAATTTCGTAATGACCTGAGCTGGTTTCAGGCTGTGTGCCGCGTGGTGAAAGGCCTGAAGAAGCTTCGGATCGGCGCCATTGGTGCACGTCCCGCCGCCTTCAACACCGTGCGCTACAGCGAAAAAATCCTGGAGTCCGCGGGAATTTCCGTCGAAACGCTGGACCTTTCCGAAGTCATGGGAAGAATCGAACGGCTAAAAGATAACGACCCTCCTGTTGCCGAGAGGCTAAAAGCCATTCGCGCGTACGTCTCGACGAACAGCATTCCCGAAGCCGCGCTCCTGAAAATGGCCAAGCTGGGCGCAGTGATTGGCAACTGGATGCGCGAGACCGAAGTGACCGTCAGCGCCATCCAGTGCTGGACTTCACTCGAGGAGTATTTCGGCGTGGTGCCGTGCACGGTCATGAGCATGATGAGTGACTCGGGCCTTTCGAGCGCGTGCGAGGTGGACGTGGCCGGCGTCATCGGTATGCACGCTTTGCAACTGGCTTCGCAGACGCCCAGCGCGCTGCTCGACTGGAACAACAATTACGCCGACGACCCGGAAAAAGCGGTGTGCTTCCACTGCAGCAACCTACCTAAACATTTTTTCAACGATGTGCGGATGGATTTCCAGGAAATTATCGCGGGCACCGTCGGCAAGGAGAATACGTTTGGAACTTGCGTGGGCCGCGTGAAGAGCGGACCGATGAGCTTCGCGCGCTTGTCGACCCACGATCGCGAAGGAAAAATGCGCGGTTACGTTGGCGAAGGCGAATTCACAAGCGATCCGCTGGAAACCTTTGGAGGAGCGGGCGTGGTGCGCATTCCCGGGCTGCAGAGACTCTTGCGGTTCATCTGCGAACACGGGTTCGAACACCACGTGGCGGCGAATTTCTCGACCGTGGCGTCGGCGGTGCATGAAGCCACGACGCGCTATTTGAACTGGGATGTGCACTGGCACAAGCCGGACGCGCAAGGCTGTTGACGCTGGCTTTACGAACTACCGGGGGGGGCATGAACCGGAAGCATCGTTGGAATCGCAGGCAGTGGATTTCGGCTGCGGCTGCGGCGCTTCCCGGTCGCAGTTTTGCGTCGCTCGGGCGCCTATTTGGAAATGTAGGCGCCGGACCAGTGCGCGAGGCGGTTGACACGAAATGCAAGGCCTTTCCTTTATCCCAGGTGCGGTTGCGGCCTGGAATCTTCCTCGATCAACTGGAAAGCAATCAAAGCTTCATCGAATCGTTGCCGAATGACCGGTTGCTGCACACGTTCCGCTTGACTGCAGGGATTCCTTCGACGGCGGATCCACTGGGCGGATGGGAGCACCCCCGGGGCGAATTGCGCGGGCACTTTGTCGGAGGACATGTCCTCTCGGCCTGTGCGCTATTGCATGCCGCTACCGGAGACGATGCGCTCAAACAAAAAGGAAACGTGCTGGTGGCAGAATTGGCGAAGTGCCAGCAAAAGCTGAATCAGGATGGTTACCTGAGTGCTTATCCAACGAGTTTCTACGACCGGCTAAAAGAAGGGAAGCGCGTTTGGGCGCCCTTCTACACCTACCACAAGATTCTGGCCGGCCACCTGGATATGTACACACTCTGTGGCAACGAGCAGGCGCTGGCCACGGCGGAGAAAATGGCCGGATGGGTGGACAAATACCTGAAGCCCATCAGCGACGAGCAGTGGGCCAAAATGCAAATGGTCGAGCACGGCGGGATGAATGAGTCGCTCTTCAATTTGTATGCCCTCACCGGAAAAGAGCAGTACCTGGCGCTGGCTCGGCGCTTCGATCACAAGAAATTTTTCGATCCGCTGGCGGAACGCAAAGATGAACTCAAGGGACTGCACGTGAACACCAACATCCCCAAAGTCATTGGCGCGGCCCGTGGCTACGAACTGACCGGCGACCGGCGCTACCGCGACATCGCCGATTATTTCTGGCACGAAGTCGTTTCGCAACGCACCTATTGCACCGGCGGCACCAGCAACGGCGAAGGCTGGCAGACCGACCCCGGCAAATTTGCCGATCAGCTTGGCCCAGACGCCGAAGAATGCTGCTGCGGCTACAACATGATGAAACTGACGCGCCACCTTTTCAGCTGGACGGGCGAGCCCGCGACGATGGACTACTACGAGCGGACGCTCTTCAACAGCCGCTTGGGCACGCAGGACTCCGAAGGCATGAAGATGTATTACCTCTCGCTGTTCCCCGGGCTGTGGAAGACTTTCGGGAAGCGCTGGGACGCCTTCTGGTGCTGCACCGGAACGGGCGCAGAAGAGTTTTCGAAGTGTGGCGACACGATTTATTTCCACGATGCGCAAGGCGTGTACGTGAATCTCTTCATCGCCTCAGAGCTGAACTGGCCGGAAAGGAAAGTTACCCTCGTGCAAGAAACGAGCTTTCCAGAGGAGGAGGGGACCACGCTCACGATCAAGACTGCGGCGCCGGTGAAGATGCCGGTGCACTTCCGCGTCCCGTATTGGGCAACGCGCGGCGTGACCGTTTCGATCAACGGCAAAAAGCAGGACGTGACCGCCACGCCAGGCTCGTATCTCACGCTCGATCGCACCTGGAACGATGGCGACAAGATTCAAATGGCCATGCCCATGAGCCTGCATCTTGCCCCGCTTCCCGACGAACCCACCACGCAAGCCGCCATGTATGGCCCGCTGGTTCTTGCCGGGCGATTCGGATCGAAGGGCCTCATGCAAGATCGTATCTACGGGCCGCTGGGACCGGATGAGGCGAGAGCGATTCCGGTGCCTGCGCTCTCCGGTTCCGGTGACGCGCCGGATTGGGTAGAACAAGTGAAAGGGCAAACGCTGGCGTTCCAAACCGCTGGGCAAAAAGAGGCGATCGACCTGTCGCCTTTCTATCAAATCTACGATGAGCGCTACACCGTCTACTGGAAAGTGAACAGGAAAAGCGAAGACCAGCAAGTCGGACCGAATTGCCTCACGACAAGGAGACCCAATGCTCTCGAAAATTTCCCGGCGCAGATTTGTCGGGCATGCCGCAGCTGTGTCTCTCTGCTCGCTGATTCCGCGCTTCGTCGGCGCCGCTTCGAGCGCAACGCGCAAGATCACGGTGCGCGCGGACGAAGAAATTGGCACGGTGCGGCCGGAATTTCACAGTCACTTTGCGGAGCACCTCGGATCCTGCGTGTATGGTGGTCTGTGGGTCGGAAAAAATTCGCCTATCCCCAACATCAATGGCTATCGCCAACAAGCCGTTGACTCCTTGAAGGAATTGGGCATTCCCGTATTGCGCTGGCCGGGCGGCTGCTACGCAGACGATTATCACTGGCGCGACGGAATTGGTTCGCTCGAAAGGCGCCCAAAGCGCGTCAACATTCATTGGGGCGGTTACGTCGAAGATGGCAGCTTCGGGACGCACGAATTCATCGACTTGTGCCGGTTGATTGGCGCAGAGCCGTATCTCGCGGGCAACGTTGGAAGCGGTACGCCGCGCGAAATGCGCGATTGGATCGAGTACTGCAACATGCCGTCGGGCAGCACGCTCGCCGGGGAGCGCATCAAGAACGGCGCGATGGAACCATTCCGCGTGCGCTACTGGGGCGTAGGCAACGAAGCCTGGGGCTGTGGCGGCCGGATGCGCCCCGAAGTTTATGCCGATCACTACCGGCAGTTTTCTGTTTATTTGCGAAAGTACGGCGACACGCAGCCCTTTCTCATTGCCAGCGGCCCGAACGGCAACGACACACGCTGGTCCCGCAAGTTTATGGACACCCTCGAAGGAGGAAGACCGGACGGCATCTCTATGCACTATTACGAGGGCGGTGAAGACCATCCGCTGCACTTCACCGAGGACCACGTCAAAAAGCAGCTTGCCGTTTTCGGTCGCGTCGAAGAAGCCATCGTGCAGCAGAGATCGCTTTTTGACAGCTATCGCGACGGCCGCAAGATCGCGCTGGTGTTGGACGAATGGGGCGTGTGGGATCGCATCGCCGAAGAAGACGAAAAGAAATTTGGAAAATTGTGGCAGCAGAGCACCATGCGCAGCGCTGTGGCGGCCGGTCTGGGACTGAACATGTTCAACCGCCAGGCCGACAAGCTGTACATGTGCAACATCGCGCAAATCGTGAACGTGTTGCAATCGCTTCTGCTGACCGACGGCCCGGAAGGGAAGCAGTGCGTGCGCACCACGACCTATCATGCCTTCGCACTGTTCAAAGGACATCGCGGAAATACCGCGGTGCAGGTTGAAACTGATGCGGCAACTTCCGATAAAGAAAAGCCTGCGCTCGACTTGTCGGTTTCGGCCTCGACGAGGAATGGACTGATGCTGCTCAGCCTAGTCAATCCTTTTCCCGATCAGGACTTGGAAATGCAGTGTGCCTTGCGTGGCACGACCGCAAAAAACGCGACTGCGCTTCTTCTCCACGACGCCGACTGGAACGCCTACAACAGCTTTGATGCGCCGGACCGCGTGGTTCCCAAGCCGCATCCCGTGAAGATCGAAGGTCCGACCGTGCGCCTGGACTTGCCGCGGATGTCTGTCGCCACCCTGACGCTGGCATCGTGAGAAAAAGCGCAAGGCGGCCGCACGCAATGACGACTCGCAGGAAGATGCCAATTTATCGGTTTCCTTCGCCAGCATAAATGCGTAGCATGCCTGCGGCACAACTCTTCTTTAGGACAGGAAAGGGGATTCAGCGAATGCGCGCTAATTCGGTTTGGCGTCTTGCGATCCAAGAAGGATTACTCTTTGCGGTCCTGGCAACTTGCGTGACCGTTGCCTACGCGCAGAGACCGTCCGGCCCGCGCGCCGACGAAGACACGTTTCGTTTTCGCTTTCTCGGGCCGCGCGCAGGCAACCGGGTCGCTTCGATCGCCGGTGTCCCCGGCGACGCGAGCACGTACTACGCAGGTGCCGCGTCCGGCGGCGTCTGGAAAACCACCGACGCCGGCAATCGCTGGGAGCCTATCTTCGACAAGCAGCCGGTGGCAGCCATCGGCGCCATCGCCGTAGCGCCTTCTGACCCAAGCGTGATCTGGGTAGGCACCGGCGAAGCTTGGGCGATTCGCGACAGCGACGTGATGGGCAACGGGGTTTACGTCTCCACCGATTCCGGGAAGAACTGGACGCACGTCGGCCTCGATGACACGGGCCGCATCGGAAGAATCCTCGTTCATCCCATGAATCCCGACGTCGCCTTCGTGTGCGCGCTTGGCCGCACCACCGGCCCGCAGCAGGAACGCGGCGTCTATCGCACCACCGACCGTGGCCAGCATTGGGACCGCGTGCTTTTCGCCGACGCAAACACCGGCTGCTCCGGACTGGCTATGGATCCGCACAATCCGCGCATCCTTCTCGCAGGAATGTGGCAGGTGGAAATGCACACCTACGCCGAACTCAGCGGCGGGCCGGGCAGCGCGGTGTACATTTCAAAAGACGGCGGCACCAAATGGACGAAGCTTGAAGGCCACGGCTTGCCGAAGCCGCCACTAGGCAAAATCGACGTGGCCATCGCGCCGACAAATTCCGACCGCTACTTCGCTTTGATACAAACGAAAGATCAAGGCGCGCTTTGGCGTTCGGACAACGCCGGCGAAAACTGGCAGGCTGTCAATTATCAGCGCCAGCTGATCGGCCGCGCTGGCTATTACATTCGCATCGCGGTTTCCACTGGCAACGATAACGAAGTGTATGTCGCCAATAGCAGCTTTCTCGAATCGCTCGATGGCGGCGAAATTTTCAAGGAAGTGCCCTGGGGCGGCGACAACCACGACATCTGGATCGATCCGCAGAATCCCGATCGCTTCGTGATCACCGATGACGGCGGCTTGAACATCACCACCGTGCACGGCCGCGGCTTCCATCGCGTGCAACTCCCGATTGGCCAGATGTATCACGTCGCCGTCGACAACCAAATTCCGTATTACGTCTACACCAACATGCAGGACGGCCCGAACATGCGAGGGCCGAGCATCGCTCCGCCGCTCGAATATGGCCGTGTCGTGGACACTGGTTGGGAGCGCCGCATGGGCGGATGCGAATCCGGTTTCACGCTGCCCGATCCCACCGACTCGAACATCGTGTGGGCCAGCTGCTACGGAAACGAAGTGACGCGCTGGGACGCGAAGACCAAGCGCGCACGCTCCGTGAGCCCGTGGATTCACTCCCTCGATTCGCCGCCGAATGAGCTGAAATACCGTTGTCACTGGACTCCGCCGCTGGCCATCGATCCCTTCGATCACAACACCGTCTACTTCGGCTGTCAGGTCCTTTTCAAAACCACCAACGGCGGGCAAAGCTGGTCGGTCATCAGCCCTGATCTGTCCACGCAAGATCCGAGCCGCCTTATTTCTTCCGGCGGAATCGTTGGCGACAACCTCGGCCAGTTTTATGGCGAAGTCGTTTTCGCCATTGCGCCGTCAGAACTACAGCAAGGCCTGGTCTGGGCCGGCACAAACGACGGCTTGATTTGGTACACCAAAGATGGCGGAGCCAACTGGACCAACGTCACGAAAAACATCAAGGACTTGCCTCCCTGGGGTGTTGTCACGCGCATCGAGCCATCGCACTTCGATGCTGGCACTGCCTACGTTTGCGTCGACTACCACTTAATGGACAATCGCGATCCCTTCATCTTCAAGACCAGCGATTTCGGCAAGACCTGGACAAAAATCTCCGACACGCTCCCTAAGCATGCGCTCGGCTACGTCCGCACCATTGCCGAGGATCCCAATCAGAAAGGCCTGCTCTTCGCCGGCACCGGAAACGGTCTCTTCTATTCGCTCGACGACGGTTCACACTGGACCGCCTTCGCCGCCGGCCTGCCGCACGCTCCCGTTACTTGGGCCGTCGTGCAGAAACAGTTTCACGATTTCGTCGTCTCCACCTACGGCCGCGGCATCTACATTCTCGATGACATCACACCCCTCGAGCAGATGGCGCAAAAGGCCGACGACGTTCCTGTGCGTCTGTTCGCCCCGCGCGGGACGTTTCGACTTTATCCCAATGCTGCTGCAGCGATCACCTACTCGCTAAAAGCCGCGCCCAAGGCTCCTCCAAAGATCGAAATCCTTGATTCGAATGGCAGCGTCATTCGCAAGCTTGACGCGCCCGGCCGCGCGGGAATGAATCGCGGCGAATGGAATTTTCTCTACGATCCGCCAAAGCTCGTCTCGCTCCGCACTACGCCTCCGGAGAATCCGCACATCTGGGAAGAGCGCCGTTTCCGTGGTAGCGATTCGCGCCAGGTTTTGCATTGGGGAATTCGCGAAGCCGAAGTCGGCCCCATGGCCCTTCCTGGAAAATACACGGTTCGCCTCACGGTGGACGGCCAAACCTTCACGCAGCCTCTGACCATCGTCAAAAATCCCAATGTTCATGCGAGCGACGACGATTTGGCCGCCGCATTCAAGCTGCAACTGCGCATTCGCGACGACATCACCAAAACTTCGGAAGCTACCAACAAATTGGAGTGGATGCGCAAGCAGCTCGATGTGATCGCTCGCATGCTTGGCGGCCGCAAGATTCCACCCCCAGGTGCGGAGCAGAAGACAGAAGAAGCCAGGGACACAGCTAAGGAAGGGGCAAAGGACGCGAAGCAGGAAAAAAGCGAGGCCAACCCCGATCCCGAATTGTTGAAGGCTGTCGAAGCCATGGATCAAAAGATGCAGGACGTCGAGTACAGGTTCATTTCGCGCGCCGACGCCCTCAGCGACGACAAATACTATTCCATCCCTGAAAAAATCTATCTTCACCTGATCTGGCTGAATGGCGAAGTCGGCACAGGCGCGGGCGATGTGGCCGGTGGTGTGGATAATCCTCCCACTGACACGGCTGCGGCCATTTTGGAAACCATCGAGAAGAATCTCACCGAAGCGCAGACCGGCTATCAAAACCTCATTGAAAAAGAGCTTCCTTCCTTCAACCGCATGTTGCTGGACAAGGGAATCACTCCCATCGCTTTCGTGCGCCCCTCCGAAGAATCCAACGAGGACGAAGACGGCGGTGGAAAATGAACGCCCAACCCAAAGTATCCTTGGAGGGGCAATTTGAAGGGACAACATGCGGGCTCCGAAGTGCCTTGCTTATGCTTGTCTTCGCCGCCCTTCCTGGAGCGGTTTCTGCCCAGCTCCCTCCCAAAGCTCCAAACTCCAGCATCATCACGCTGACGCCCGAACCCGGATTCTTCACCGAGCCCGGCATCGCCATTAATCCCAACAATCCGCAGCAAGTCGTCGCCGTCTATCAGGACAACGCGCACGCCGCCTATTCCTTCGACGCCGGCCGCACCTGGCAGATTGCTACCGGCGTTGAGCCGTCTAACTATCGCGTTTCCGGCGATGTCTCCACGGCCTTCGACAATCAAGGCCACGCCTTCATCTGCTACATCGCCTTCGACAAGCTCGGTACCTTCAACTACTGGGGCCACAACTCTTCGCGCAATGGCATTTACGTTCGCCGCTCCCTCGACGGCGGCAAAAACTGGGACTCGAAAGACATCGCCGCCACCGAGCAGCCCGAAAAAACGCCCGACGGTAAGGATGTTCCCTGGGAAGACAAACCTTACCTCGTCGCCGACAACAGCCACGGTCCCTACGCCGGCAACCTTTATATAGGTTGGACACGCTGGACCATTGCCGACTCGCGAATTCAGTTTGTGCGCTCGACCGACCATGGCAAAACCTGGTCGAAGCCTATCGAAATCGACAACGTGCGCGGCCTTCCGCGCGACGACAACGGCGCCGTCGAAGGATTTGCGGGCGCCGTCGGCCCGGACAGCACTCTCTACGCCGTCTGGGCCGACGGCAACCATCTCGTTTTCACTGCCTCCTCCGATGGCGGCCTGACTTTCGCTCCCACGCGTAACATCATTGACACTGCTCCGACCATGTTCAGCATTGACGCCGTCGCACGCGCCAACGGATTCCCGCAGATCGCCATCGATCCGCGCGGCGGTCCCAAAGGTGGCCGCCTCTATGTGACCTGGGCCGACTACCGCAACGGCGAAATCGACATCTTCTGCTCGTCGTCCAAGGATTTCGGCGCTACCTGGTCTTCCGCCACAAGGGTGAATACGGATCCTGTCCACCATGGTGCCGAGCATTTCTTTCAATGGATGGCGGTGGATCCTGCGGACGGCTCTGTGAACGTCATTTTCTACGATCGTCGGGGCGACCCAAAAAATCGCGCGCAAATCGTCGTACTCGCCCGTTCCGCGGACGGCGGTCAATCCTTCCAGAACTATTCCTGGACCGATCAGCCCTTCAATGCCAAAGGTGGCTTCATCGGCGACTACAGCGGCCTGGCGGTGATGAACGGCCGTGTCTACGGCATCTGGACGGAAAAGCCGGAGAACCTCACGACGCGGGACACGATCATTCGCATTGGTGTGGCCGACTTCTCTACGTCCGCAGCGACAACTTCTTCCAGCCCGCCCAAAGCGAATCTGAAATAATACTTACCGTTGACTAACCCTCTTCAGCTTCTGGAAAAGTTCCGCGCGAGCTTTTTCGCGTCCGCCACGATTTATCGTGCCCCTGGCCGCGTCAATCTCATCGGCGAACACACCGATTACAACGACGGCTTCGTTCTCCCCGCTGCGATCGGATTCTATTGTTGGGTGGCTGCCGCTCCTCGAAGGGATAGAAGGCTGGTCATCCATTCTGAGAATTTCAATGAAACCGTCGAAGCGAATCTCGACTCCTTGTCGGCCATCGCCAAAAATCACTGGAGCAACTATCCGTTCGGCGTTGCCTGCGCATTCCAAAACGCGGGCAAGCGGCTAAAGGGAGCAAATCTTCTCATCAGTGGCGATGTTCCTCTCGGCGCTGGCCTCAGTTCCTCGGCCGCTATCGAAGTTGCCGTCGGCTTCGCGCTCCTGCATCAGAGCGGCCTCCCCATCGACCGCTTGGAGCTGGCGCAAATGTGTCAGAAGGCCGAAAACGAATTCGTCGGCGCGCGGTGCGGCATCATGGATCAGTTTGTAGCTTGCCAGGGCCGCGCTTCGCATGCGCTGCTTCTCGATTGCCGTTCGCTCGAGTACAAGCCGGTGAAGCTGTCCCCCGGCATCACACTTATGATCTGCAATACGATGGTGAAGCACGAACTTGCCTCTGGCGAATACAATCGCCGTCGCGCCGACTGCGAGGAAGCCGTTCGAACCCTGCGCAAGGTTCTTCCAGAAATCCGCGCGCTCCGCGATGTAACTCTCCCCCAGTTGGAACAACACCGTGCGCTTCTGAACCCAAAGGTGTATTCGCGATGCCACCACGTGGTTACCGAAGACAACCGCACGCAGAGCGCCGTGCGCGCTTTCGAATCCGGCGACCTCCGCGTTCTTGGTCAATTGATGCGCGAGTCGCATCGCAGCCTTCGCGACGACTACGAAGTGAGCTGCAAAGAGCTCGACCAGCTGGTCGAAACTGCTGCCGCGCAGCCCGGCGTCATCGGCGCGCGCATGACCGGTGGCGGCTTCGGCGGCTGCACCATAAATGTGGTCGAGTCCGCTGCTGTGGAAGCTTTCCAGCAAACCGTCGCAGCCGAGTATCTGGCACAAACGGGCCTAAAGCCGGAGATTTATGTCTCCGCAGCTTCCGACGGCGTTCAGCAAGTAGAGGTCAACTCATTTGGCGCCTAAGACAGAAGGAATCTTGGCAAGTAGTGAGAACCTGTCATTCTGAGCCACGCTGCCGCAGGAAGGCGCAGCGAGGAATCTGCTTTTTCTTTCTGCTGCTTTGGCTCCGAGGACTGCTAAGATTCATGGCCTCCAGACCTGAATATGAATCTTGAAAAACTCCTCGCCACTCCCCACAAACGCTTCAATCCGCTCCTGCGCGAATGGCTCCTGGTCTCGCCGCAGCGCACCGAGCGCCCCTGGCAAGGAAAAGTAGAGCAACCTCCGGCGGCTCCGTCTATCACTTACGACACCAGCTGTTATTTGTGCCCTGGAAACCAGCGCGCCGGCGGCAGACAAACGCCTCGATACTCGGAAACCTATGTGTTCGAGAACGACTTTCCTGCGCTCCTGCCCGAAGCCGAGCCTCTGCAATACGAGAAAAATGGTCTGCTCGTCGCCCGAACCGACCGCGGACTGTGCCGCGTCCTGTGCTTTTCCCCGCGCCACGATCTCACCATTCCACGAATGAACGCCCGCGAATTGCGCGGCGTGGTCGATGCTTGGGCCGAACAGTTTTCCTCGCTCGCGCAAATTCCCTGGGTCCGCCACGTACAAATTTTCGAAAATCGCGGCGAACTCATGGGCGCCAGCAACCCGCATCCCCATTGCCAGATTTGGGCGAACGCTACGCTCCCGAATCTTCCCGCACGCGAAGATGAATCTCTTCGCGCATATCGTGCGGAAAAGCATTCGTGTCTCTTGTGCGATTACCTGCAGCTAGAACTGCAACGCAACGAACGCATCGTTTGCCAGAACGACGCGTTCGTCGTCGTCGTACCCTTCTGGGCCGTCTGGCCATTCGAAACGCTCATCTTGAGTAAACGCCATGTCCCTTCCCTAGACCAACTCCACTCCGGCGAGCGAGATCTTCTCGGCGACATTCTTCGCCGCATTACCATCCGCTACGACAATCTCTTCGAAACGGCTTTCCCGTACTCCATGGGTTTTCATCAGCGGCCGACCGACGGCCAACCCCACGAGTCTTGGCATCTGCACGCTCATTATTTCCCGCCGCTGCTCCGTTCCGCCACAGTTCGAAAGTTCATGGTCGGCTACGAACTCCTCGCCTCTCCGCAGCGCGACCTCACTCCTGAGTCCGCCGCCGCGCGCCTCCTCGCCGCCGGCGAAACCCATTATCTCGCTCGCGCGGCAAATGAAAACCAGCGACGCAAATGATGGTGCCGCAAATCGGCTCATTGGGGTGGATGTCAGCAAATGTATGCAAGCCTGGATTCCCATGTGAGCGCGGTGGTTAACAGGAGAAAAGCGAAATTCCAGTTCTAGCTTGATCAAACCGCGATGTGTGTTAGCTATTCTAAAAATGTAAATGCTGTATCCACCACTTCATAATTACCAATTAAAACCCACTCCGCGGCAAAACCCCCGTTATTTCGGCTGTTTTGACTAAAAATCGAGCCTAGAGATCAGCGGATTGGACGGCCGTTCCGAGGCGGAACTGGACCACAGGAAATTGTGCTTGACAAGGAATTGTAACTAGATATAGTGGGTGGGTGGCTGACGGTATACG
>QHYJ01000112.1 GCA_003223255.1 Acidobacteriota bacterium
GTTTTTCAGCAGCCGCCTTAAGAGCGGTGCCTAGAGCCCACGCCATTTCTGAATCAAAATGTTTGAATTGCAGTCGCCTCTCCTGCAGCGCAATTTTTTCTAGATCTTGATCGATGTTCATGTAATTTTCCCATTAAGAATCAGGTATCGTGCGGAATGTCTTGGTTTCAAATTCAATATCATAACGCGGTTTTGCTACCACCTGATGTATTCAGGTCCACACGACCAGCCAGCATTCGCGGGTGAGTTCACATCTCCGCGACCGTTGTTTCTCGAGACTTGGCAAGAACGTCGCATCTAAGTCAATCTATTCACAAGAGGCATCGTAGTTCGAAAGGCCGTTTTCTCGTTGAGTCTTTTTATGAATCCATTTTGGATAAAAATAGAGGGAGTTCGTCTGGCGATAACACCGCGTCCGAGGGGAAGAGATTGGTTGGATGATGACATTCGTTTTCTGCAGCGAGCCGGGGTGGACGTAGTAGTGTCGGCGTTGACTCCCGCTGAGGTCGAAGAGTTGGGACTTCTTGAAGAAGGTCATTGTTGCCAAAGCAATGGTTTGGAGTTTCTCTCTTTTCCGATTGAAGACAGGTCCGTTCCTCCGTCATTAGATGAATTTGATGGCCTGCTGAACTCTGTAACCGCCTACTTGCGTAATGGTAAAGCGGTTGGCGTTCACTGCCGCGCAGGTATTGGACGGTCGTCAATGATTGTGGCATCCACACTAATTCGGAATGGGCTTTCAGTCGATTCGGCCTTTAGTGCCATTCAAGAAGCCAGAGGCTGTTCGGTGCCGGATACACCAGAACAAAGAAAATGGGTGGAAAGGTACTCGTCTCGCCTTAGCCGCGCGCACAAGTAGAAAAGCGAATTCCGAATGGCTCTCGATATGGCCGAGTCTTGGTTCGTATCGTTGTCGTCCATTCTGACCCGTCAGATTTGGCGACGTATTTCAAGTCTACGAGAACGGCGTTTACCAGGACCTAGAGCGTTTCCTGCAACAAGTCAACGAGCCTTCCCAGTTTTTGGGAACTGGAACGGTACCTCACGGAAAGCCCTAAAACGGTGGACCGGATGTACCAATTCCGATATTCCGATTTGCTGCGGGAAAAATCACCGGAATCGAGAACGACAAACCGTTCAGAGCAGCTAGGCGTAGAATACGCTTTGCTTTTTAAACGAGAGGTTTACGTATGCGCCTTCGAACTCCAACCTGTCTTTTTCTTGTCTTGCTACCTTTATCTGTTATTGACATCTGCGGCCAGCAACCGCAAACGCAGAATCCACCCCAGACGAGACTTGCAAATTCTGCCGATTCCCCTGGGGGCCTTCAGAGCCAAATCGCAGAGATTTTAAATGCTTTCAAAGCAGAGAACTCGACGAGAGCAAACGAACTCATTCACAATTTCCTGATGCCCGAGAATTCCACGTGGTTCACTGACGTATATGGCCCAGGATTCGGCGCCAGCCTCGCGAGGGCATATCGAAAAGCGGTTCCGAACGTGGAAGAGGAAATAAGGAGAATTTACCAGGCCGATGCGCGGGCTGGGCTGGTACAAGCCAACGTTTCCAAGTATGCGGACCCAGAAGCCGTCAACGCCCCGATTGATCGCTTCCTGAATTGCATGAATCAGATTGTGCCCCTGTATGAAGCCGCCTTTCTAGGGAACCGACCCATGATCCAAATGTCCTTAAAACCCGGGAACTTGACGCAAACCGGAGGGGACCTGGATGGATTCTTCGTCTTCTATCAAGGAGGATTTCGTTTCATCCCCATGAATATTTTGATGGAATTGCCCAGCGAGCGTCCGATCCGAGTTCATTTGGGCATGAATGTGATGCAGTCCAAGCTCGTCACGAAGGTTTATCCGAAGTACCCCGACGAAGCCCTAAAGAAGCGCCTCCAAGGAAAGGTTGTCGTTCGCCTCGAATTGGACATAAACGGAAATCTCCAGAAAGCCACGCTAATCGAGGGCGACCCTGTGCTGGGCCGAGCGTTTATGGAGGCTGTGAAACAGTGGCGATTCGAACCAACAAGGTTGGATGGGGATCCCGTTGAAGTAGAGGTCGACGCGGAAACTGTATTCGAAGTGCACTGAGAATCGCGCTGCCATTCATCACGCGGTTTCTTCCCTGAATTGGTTTTCCACAATTCCATACGATGAAATCGTTGAGTGATTGGTTCATTCAAGGGCTAGCTCCCGGTAAGCCTTACCGGACATCATGTGGTTTTGGGCAAAGTTTTCACTTGTACGAGTACGGCGTAAGCAGGCCTTGTACAACCAACTACTCGTCTGTTCTTGTGTGGTAGACTCGCGCCAACCATATGACAATCCAGCCCGAAGTGCCGCAGGACGGTGCAGCCACTCGAACCGCGCTGGCTACGCCGAAATTGTCCCTAAAAGACTGGTTTCGGTGCGCCACTATCGTTCTCATCGCATTAAACGTGATGATGTTTCTAATGATGGTTCTCCAGGGCGTGGCCGT
>QHYJ01000407.1 GCA_003223255.1 Acidobacteriota bacterium
TCCCTGCGTCGGAATTCATTCCCTTCCTCCCTCCTCCGCCGCGCTTCTACGGCCCGGAAAGCACACGGTCAGCAAGTATTGGGATTTCGATCCAGGCAAGAGAATCCGCTACCGCACGGACGCGGAATACGAAGAACACTTCCGCGCGCTCTTCACCCAAGCCGTCGAGCGCAAGCTTCGCTCAGACGCCCCCGTCCTTTCCGAGCTCAGCGGAGGCCGCGACTCTTCTTCCATCGTTTGCATGGCCGACGTCGCCATCGCCCGCAGTCAAGCGGAGTGCCCGCGCCTCGACACCATCTCCTACTTCGACGATTCCGAACCCAACTGGAACGAGCGCCCCTATTTTGAAAAAGTGGAAAAGAAACGTGGTCGCCCTGGCTGGCACATTGATGTAAACGCTCCGGAACCCAAGCAATCTTTTGAACCGCGGCAACCCTCTTCGCAATCCCTTGGGAAGCGCTTTGTGGCGACTCCCGGTTATGACGGACGCACATCTCCCCACGTCGCGAAGTGCCTTGCTGCCCAAGGAAATCGCGTTTTGCTTTCCGGCATTGCCGGCGATGAAGTAATGGGCGGCGTGCCCACGCCCGCACCGGAACTTGAGGATCTTCTCGCGCGGGCAAGATTCCGGGAGTTCGCTCATCAGTTGAAGCTCTGGGCCTTGGAGCTGAGGAAACCTTGGATCCATTTGTTTTGGGAGGCAGCCAGGGATTTTCTTCCCCTCGCGCTTGTCGGCGTTCCAGAACACTGTCGGCCGGCTCCCTGGTTGCAGCCCAGCTTTGTGAAGCGCTATCGCGCCGCCTTGATGGGCTATCCTTCGCGGACAAAATTGTTCGGTCCGTTGCCTACTTTCCAGGCATGTATTGCTACACTCAACGTCCTGCAAAAACAACTCGCGCGCACCGCGCTGCCGTTCGCACCCACCTACGAGAGGCGTTATCCCTTTCTTGACCGCGATCTTTTGGAATTCTTGTTTGCCATTCCCCGTGAGCAATTGGTTCGCCCGCACCAGCGCCGTTCCCTCATGCGCCGCGCTCTCGCTGGGATTGTGCCCGAGGAGATTCTGAACAGAAAAACCAAAGGTTTTGTGTCCCGTCGTCCCATGGTTGCCGTTTCGCAGGATTCCGCGGACCTCACGGAAAGTGCCCAGGACATGCTCAGCGTTTCGCTGGGCATTGTCGATTCGCAGCGTCTCCTCGACACCTTGCAAAAGGCCAGGCGCGGCGAAGAAATCCAAACCGTCACGGTTCGGTCCACGATGTGCATCGAAGGCTGGCTCAAAGATCTTTTCGCTTTGGGTTGCATCGACTCCGGTTCCGCCGTGAACCCTCTGGTACCTCTGGGTGAACCCGTGCGCAGCTGACAAATAACGTTAAGGCCAGAAAAAGCAAACGAGACAGAGACAGAAGGATTTAGACATGAGCGTACAGTTTGGAAAATGGAATTTCGATGGCCAGCCGGCTGCGCCGGGCTACCTGGACAAAGTCAATGCGACCCTTGCTCCCTATGGTCCGGACAGCAACAACCGGTACGCAAACGACGGCGTCACGATTCTCTATCGCGCTTTCCACACCACACCTGAATCCCAGCGCGAGGGGCAGCCGTATATTTCGCGGTCTGGCGCTGTGCTTACCTGGGATGGACGCTTGGACAATGGCAACGAGCTCACCCGCAAATTACTCCGTTCCGTTGGTCCTAATCCGACGGACGTGGAGATGGTAGCCGCCGCCTACGAGAAATGGCGTGACGCATGCTTTGCTGAGCTGATCGGCGATTGGGCTCTCTCGATTTACAACCCGGTGGACCGTTCTCTTCTGCTAGCGAAGGACCCCATCGGCACCAAGCATCTCTTCTACTCGTTCGACGACAAGCAGGTCACCTGGAGCACGGTTCTTGATCCCCTAGTCCTCTTCGCCGGCAAAAGTTTCGAAATCTGCGAGGAATACATCGCGGGTTGGTTTGCCTTTAACGCTTCCGCTTACCACACTCCCTACGTCGGCGTTCATACTGTCCCGCCTTCGTCCTATGTGCGCCTCCAGCCCGCCAGGCACGGCGCAAAGCACGTGATCAGCAAATATTGGGATTTCGATCCGGTTAAGAAAATCCGCTACCGCACTGACGCCGAATACGCCGAGCATTTTCGTACTCTCCTGGCAACCTCCGTTCGGCGCAGGCTCCGCTCCGATCGCCCCCTTCTTGCTGAACTCAGCGGCGGTCTCGACTCCTCTTCCATCGTGTGCACCGCCGACGCCGTACTCGCCCGCGGCGAAGCCCATTGCCCTCGTCTCGACACCATTTCCTGGTATGACGACTCTTACGATCACCTGGAGCCGCAATCCAACGAACTCCACTGGATCGCTAAAGTCGAAGAAAAGCGCGGCCGCACCGGATGCCACATTAATTTCCGCGAATTAGGTATGCGGCAACCCAATTCTCAAAGAATGTTTGGCGCCGAATTTGACGGCGATCACTTTGCCGCCACGCCCGTCTCTCGCGTCGCTAATCCAGGTGACCAGCACTTCCAGCGCTATGCGGCCTTTATGCGGTCGCAAGGCCATCGTGTGACGCTCTCCGGCATTGGCGGCGGCGAATTCACCGGCGGTTTTATTCCCGACCCAACGACAGAACTGCAGAATCTCATCGCCACGGCCAGTTTCGTTCAGCTCATCCGTCAACTGAATGCCTGGTCCGCCAAAATGAGAAGGCCACGGCTCCCCATTCTCTCGCAAGCCGTTCGCGGTTTCTTCTCCGCGGCCCCGGTCGAGGATAGCGACATGCGTTCCACTCCCTGGCTCCGCCCAGATTTTGTTCGCAGAAACCAGGCTGCCCTGCGCTGTTACATCCCCACCCGAGTGAAATTCTTCGCTCCCCTGCCAAGTTTTCAGGAAAATTTGGCGCGAGTCGAAGTCATGCGCCGGCTCGTCGCGAATTATTGCCTCGTTCCGGAGCTGCTTCGCGAAGTGCGCTTCCCTTTTCTTGACCGCGAGTTCCTGGAATTCATGTTCGCCATCCCCCGCGAACAAGTCGTCGGCGTGGGCCGCCGCCGCTTTGTGATGCGCAACGCTCTCATCGGCATTATTCCCGACGAAGTGCTCAGCCGTCGGCCCAAGGAATTTACTCCGCCGGAAACGCCCAAGGATTCTTCGACCGAAGCGCTTCGCTGGCCCCAATTACACCCACCCTTCGTCACAGATTCCA
>QHYJ01000408.1 GCA_003223255.1 Acidobacteriota bacterium
CGAAGAAGTCGCCGCAGGCAACCTCGAGAGGACCCTGCTGCTCGAATCCTGGCTGCGTCATCTCGTCGCGCATGGAGTTCTCGCGGGTTCCAACCCTGCAAAGAAGGAATTCGCTCACGCGCATCCTTCCCGCTCCAATGATGAATCCCTGTTCCTACCTCTTGGCTCACGAACACGCGCCACAGACTTGCCCCTAAACCAAAAAGTTTGAACGGGAGGATAACGCCTTTCCTTCCCCTTGAGGGAAGGAATCTCAACGCAAAGGAGGTGA
>QHYJ01000117.1:0-302 GCA_003223255.1 Acidobacteriota bacterium
ATGGCATCGTTCACGCACGGACTGGCCGGCTTACCGCAGATCCATTTTTGGGAACTGGAAGCGTTTTGCTTATCTCGTTGTGCTGATGGCCATGGTGAATTTCATTTCTCACGGCACGCAGGACATGTATCCGACCTATTTGCAGCACCAGCATGCTTTCAGCCCGCAGCGAACGTCGGACTTTACCGCGTTCGCCATGGTTGGTGCGATTTGCGGCGGATTGGCGTTCGGATACTTTTCGGACCACAAGGGCCGTCGCCGCGCGATGGTGACGGCTTTGCTCCTGGGCTGTTTGCTCATTC
>QHYJ01000117.1:549-1137 GCA_003223255.1 Acidobacteriota bacterium
GTTTGGAAGAGGAAGTCAACTCGAAAAAAGTGGAGCGCCCTGAGAGACTCGAACTCCCGACCTTCTGGTTCGTTGTTAAATTCTGATTTGCTATCTCGTTGATTCGTCTTGGCTCTGCATACTTCATATAGCCCGGTTTCCCTTGCTGTTCGAGGCCTATTGGACCCAAAATGGACTCAACCACTGGGGTGACCCCCTAAGATGGCACAGTTTTCTTGGACACTGCTTCCGCTTTCTTGCATAGCGGACGGTTACGCGCGTTACCGGTTCCAGGACTTCACTTTACCGATTAGTGTGTTACCAGGCAATCAAGTAGGTTTTATTGGCGGAAATGCAGAGTTTACGGGAGCAGTGCTGCGTTCATCAGTTTACGCGGCGGGCACAGCGTTGCTTCCGGCAGTCGGAAGCAACAGTCTTAACTGGACGTGAGTTTAGCTGCAGGTGTAGCCTTTGCCGTTGTTCCCCCATGGAGGAGCTCACATGAGCCGCCATCGATCAGCACTGATACTGGCACTTTCGGTCTGTTTCTGCTTCGGTTGCCAACGAGAAACAGTGGATACGCGCGCTCAGGACGAGCGTGCCATTCGA
>QHYJ01000117.1:1344-4719 GCA_003223255.1 Acidobacteriota bacterium
CCGAACGGCAAGCCGATCGCCGACCACGGCAAGGATATGGCGATTTGGAAGAAGCAGTCGGACGGCAGTTGGAAGATGATAGCGGACACTTTTAACTCAGATCTCCCCTCAGTAGCTCCCGCGAAGACTCCTGACACCACGCACCGCAACACCAAACACCGGCCGGGCAAGAAACATCGTAAGACTAGATAGCTCGATCCCTGCGAACAACAGGAAAATCTTGCCTTGCTGCCGGGCGGTACGAAACCCGGGCGTATTTGTTCGGTTTTCATGTAGTTCCGTTACCGGAAATCAAACGATAACAGCCAAATTCGAGTCCGTTGCGGACTACATCGCCTTGGGGCGAAGGGTCACTTCGATCTCACGAACTTGATCGTGCCTTTGCCGTGAGAGCCGTGCTCGATGGTACCAGACATCGTGTTGCGGTCGATCGTGAGCACAACCTCGTCGAACGCCACTGTCCGCCCGGCCTGAGGCAACGTTTTAAGTATTAGTTTACCTTCCTTGAATTTTCCGCTGACCGGGATCGGATCGTTCTCGCTCGGCCCGACCCAGCCCGTCACTTCATCTCCGGTCTGCTTCAGCGATCCTAGCCCGTTGATGGTACCCTCCGCTGTCGTGATGGTGATGCGCCACCTTCCCGCGACGTCCGCGGCTACCGCCGTGATAGCCATCCGTGCCAGGCCGAACACACTCAACAACATTCTTCGACACACCATGATTGTCTCCTCTAGTAAGGCGCTGCTCTGGTAGCAGCCTAGAGTTGGCGGCATTATGCCGAATCTCCGTTGCTGTGGCCCTTGTTCTTCTTGTCTGGCGCGACCGTTCGACCCACAGCTCTTCGTAAGTCCTGATGTCGCCTTACCGGACATGTGCCATTAGTAGTCTGTCGGGGGCACCGCCAGAAGATAAGCGCGGCCAACGTCGCTGATTTCTTTGACGCGCACAGTTGCGCCGGGCAAGAACTCCCAATGCTCGTCTTCCGGGTCATAGTTCTCCGTTGCAAGTAACTTGAAAAGACCATTCCCTAAGACAAGCGATTGCGTTGGTCGTGAGCAGGCGGTGCCTTCTTGGAGCAGACGTACGTATATTTCGACCACCTGATTACCCGAGTCCGACACGTTTACCTCCCAGGAAGAACTGTACAACAATCTCCCATCGGCGGGTTGTGCCCGGTAAGTGCCGTTCGCGGACAGCTGGTTTCGGGCCGATTCCACCTGTACGCGTACCGCGTTAACCAGGACGTGAGAAGTCTCCACGCCTTAACAGCGGTGGTAGACTGTCGAAAAGTAAATGGACATTTCTCGCCAATCCACTCGTTTTCTGTCGATGATCGTGCCGGCGATTTTGCTGAGTGGGTCTGCCGTCCTGCGCGGCCAGACGCGAGACGAGAATTGGAAGCGGTGCGGGGGGAACGATCCCGACCGAGCCATCGAAGCATGCTCGGCCCTCATCCAGTCTGGCCAGGATACGGGTATCAACCTGGCTGCGGTGTTCTACGACCGAGCTTTGGCATACGCGCACAAAGGCGATTATGACCTTGCAATCCAAGACTTATGACCAGGCCATCCGCCTTAATGCAAGTCTTGACAATGCGTTTTACGACCGTGCCATAGCGGACTATGACCAGGCCCTACGAATCAACCCAAGCTACGCCAGTGCCCTCTATAACCGGAGGCTGGCGTACGAGCGCAAGGGGGGATCACCTCCACGCGATGGCCGACTATGGACATTTCCTCCTGCTGAAATTTGGCATTTTAGGCATCGCGATCCGTCTTTGCATCCTGGCCATTGCGGTTGCGATTGTTTTGGGATTCAATTTCAAGTGATTTCGAAAGGGTCCTGTGATGGGCCAAAAATCGTAAACCGAGATTTTCCACGTTGACTTCTCGGGAACGGAAACAGACAGTTCCGATTTACCGGCTCGCAAGATTTTCTGGTTTTCAATTGCATCTCGTTGTTGAGAAAACGGCACAAAGACGATACTTGTGGCGTAAGTCCCGGGTCGCATAACCGGTAAAGTTCCTTGCCCCAAAATCAACTTGCACGCGAGTCCGACTAAGGAAGGAGTAACGGTACGTATCGATGGCCTAAAAATCTGAGCAGCTTGCAGAACCGGACGAAACGCACAGTTCCGCGAAATGGTGTTCGGCGTATTCAGAAATCGAAACTGAGACCGGCGGTAGGGGTGATGGGCAAACCTGGATTGGTTACCACCGTGGGCGGAACGGGCGGCGGGTTGATCTCCAAGAAGGAAAAGGTGGGATTACTGTGATTGGTGACGTTGAGGAGTTCGCCATAGAGGCTGATCCTCCCCTTGCGAAGCGACCAGGATTTATCCGCGCGCAAGTCGAGACGTTCATAAGGACCGAGGCGAATCAAGGGGAGACCGAAAAAAAAAGCCGTCGCAGGGAATCCCGAGCAGTAGAAAGCTTTGGCGCTCAAGCGCACGTCCAAGGTGGGTCCATAGGGCTGGTCAAATCCAACGGAAAGGGGAGGTGGCGAAAGAACCTGGTAGGTACGGTATTTTGCGAAAGCGAGCGTGTAGCCGATCCATCCGGAAAGGCGGTTCTCGCTGCGGCGCTGGAGCAGGAACTGCAGCCCGCGGGAATAGTCTCTGCCACGAAGTGCTGAAGACCTAACAAGGATCGGCGGGGAAGTCAGAGTAGGGACCGAGTACACATCCGAGCGATTCTGATTTTGCCTGTCAAACGCCGCGACTCTGAAACGGGAGCGCTCACCCAGCCGTTGCTCGACGGCGAACAAGAAGTGAGACGAGGAAAGGGGCAAACTGCCGACGCCGACACCTGATCCGTCCAAGGTGATGACTTCAATGCCGCCGCGCACGGGAAGCTGAGCATAGTGTCCCCAGCCGGCTTCGAGCTGCGTGTTTTGAGCGAGACGCAATGTTAAAGAGGATTGGCCGCTGAAAGGTTGGACACGCAGAGTGTTCAACTTGCCCCAGCGGACGCCGCCTTGGAGCCGGAGGCGGTCTTTCCAAAGTTGCACAGACTGTTGAATGTAGGCGTCCTGGCGGAGATCGGAGAACTGGACCGGCGTCGGACCAGGATTGAAATCGTTCGAAAAGGACTGGCTAGGCCGGCGGAGAGAGTATCCAGACTGCAGGATAGCCTGACGGTCCCAGCTCCAGGTGAAGTTGGTCCCGTTGGACCATTCGAAGTCGCGCGACTTTTGAATCAATTGAGCGGCAGCGTTGTCCTGTTCGAAGCGCGTGGAGACGTAGGCGCCGTACACATCCAACACGAGATTGGAGGAAGGAGTCCAGCGCCAACCCAGTCGGCCGATGGCGAGGTCGTTGAGGCCCTTGCGGACTTCAGTTGGAGGAGAAGTTGGAGGAAGGTTCGGGTCATCAAT
>QHYJ01000114.1:0-4255 GCA_003223255.1 Acidobacteriota bacterium
CTGTCGTTTGTTTTCATACACTTACGAACTGTCCAGTTTGTAAATACTTCTTGTTGATCACCATCCAACCCTGCCAGGGCGTGGCTGTGTACCCCTCTCCGCGCGGACAGCCTGAGACGTCGGTTACCGACCACCTTGGACTGTCCTTTTCTGGTTGCAACTTTGAACTTTCGACTTCGTCGAGCGCGTTGGAGGCCTTTAGCCCCGCACCAGGTCCCTTAAGATCTTCTCCGCCTTGGCGCGTTCCCGTGCGTAATCCTCTTCGGTGATCGTGCCTGCCTGGTGCCGCAGTTCGAGCCGGAACAGACTCTCCTTCAGCGCATCGAGACTGGTCCCGATGGCCCTGTCCACTTCCGACAGACTTCCGGGGCCGTTGTTGGGGGCTTTCGCTGCTGGCACCGCCGGTGCCAACGGGGCAGCGGTGGCGACAGACGGCGTCTGACCGGCTGCCACCGGAGGTTGCGCCTTGGGTTTCTTGGCTTTCCCAGCGGCCGGGGCCACTCCCGCTGCCGCCTCCCCTGCGGCAACGGCTACAACCTGCTTTCGAGACAGCAGGTAAGCCAGCACTCCAAACACAACCGCAAACCCGCCAAGCAAGGGCCATTTCATGGCGTCGAGCCTGCCTGGGACGGCTTGGACCGTCGCGCCCCCGGATTCTGCGCCACTATCCTGTGCCTCTCGGCCCTGCCCCTGCTGTCCCTGATCGGTCCCGGCGCCGGCATTTGCAGGAGCCGTCCCCGAGACATTTACCGCCACCAACGTCCCCGCAGGCACATCTTGCCGCAGGTACAGATTCATTCCCTGCTCTTGTCCGGCAGGCGCGAATCCGTCGCCGCTCACTTGCATGCTAGGCGGCGCCACGAGCAAGAGCCGCCCGCCCGGATAAATCGTCGAAATCTTCAATGCCGCCGAATTCCCCGTATACGGCAGATCGTAGGAGTAACGCACCGAATTGTCGCCCGGCCGAAATGCAAACGCGATCGAATACCGATTCTTCTTCTTGTCGATCGGGAGCTGCCGTACCGGCATTCCCGCCGGCCCAGTTGCGTCCACTCGGTCCAGTTGGCCCTGTTCCGGCAAGGCAAAATCAAAAGTTCCATCTGTCCGGAAATATGCTTGCGGCGGCTGTGACTTGTTCTCGACCTGATATTCTTCGGCGACCTTTAAAGTCGTGCCACTGGGCTGGAAAATCACGAAATGCGATGGAACGTCAATGATCTTGGGATCCTTGGACGGCTCGTAGATTTCGAGCTGCACCATGGCGCTGCTATTGCCCGGCGGCACCGCGGCATTGAAACGGACGCCGCGATACATGGCCTGCACCAGCATCGGCTGCCCGCCAATATTGGGATTGTCAAAGCCAAACTCGCCTTGCGCGCCGCTCTTCGCGTGCGCAACTTCCTGCATGCCGCCCATCGGCTGGACCAGTGTCAGTTCGACGCCGGCAGCAGGCTGGCCCGTCGTGCCGTTCTTCACTGTTCCGCGCACCGTTCCCGCATGCGCGACGCCAGTTGACGCCAAGGCCCACGCAAAAGCCAACGCGGCAAGAATACGGAGTCGAAAACCGCAGCGCATCATTGCGCGCTCCGGTCGGCTGGATGCACGCCTCGGGGCCGACGTACTTGCGCTTCGGTTACTTGATCGATTTCGGAGAGCACTAGGGCCGCCTCATTTTCTAAAGCTGTTTTCATGGCCTCAAAATCGCCGTCGGAGTATTTTCCTGAGCGGTATTCAAACCGCAAATCCCGCAGATTGTCATAAATCGTGTCGCGCCGCTCGAGCAATTGATCGAGTTTCGTGCGGCGCGGCGCAAGGTCAGAGGCGTCCGGCTGAATATAAAAAATGAAAAGCGCCACGGCCACGGCCAGCATCAGGCAGGCTCCGAGCACCGCCCAATCTACCGAATCGGCCAGCATCGCTGCAAAAAGAGGCGTCAGCACCACAGGTCAATCCTCCGTCTCGCGCTCAGCCAGCTTCCTGGCTCGTTCCAAAAGTTCCGGAGGAATCGTCCCCGCAGCAGCGGGGCTGGCCGCGGGTTCGGAGGGGTTCTTCTTTACCCACCGTGAAATCACAAAAATCACCAGCAGCGCCCCGAGAACCAGATAAGCCGTCGGCATAACCCACGCCACCAGACTAAATCCAGATTTCGGCGGCTCTGCGTACATGGTGGCTCCGAATTCCTGCACGAGTGCTTGCATAATCTGGTCATCGGTTTCGCCCTTGGCAATATGCTGGTCGACCTCCTGCAACACCCCTTTCGCCGTGGGGCACGGACCGGAGAACTCGCCGCCGGGATGCGAACAACCCGCCGCCGTCATGCTGCACGAGCCGCACATGCATTTGACCTTCCCGCCGATTAGCTTCGCGCGGGCGGAAAACTGCTCCGCGCCGGCTGGAGCCAGCAGCAACGGCAGGGCGGCAAATCCCAGCAGGGCAGCAACAGCGATCCAGGAACGGCCTTTAGTCATGGCCCTCTCGCAATGCGACGGACGAAGTGACCGCATGTGGCAGCGGGTGCACCGCGGAGGGCTGTTGCGCGGGCGCCAAAACCAGCACGGAGCGGCGATTCGGCAGCAGCGCGATCAGCGTCCCAAACACCACCGTGACGCCGCCAAACCAAATCCATTTCACCAAGGGGTTCAGGAAGGCATGAATGACTGGCAACTGCGCATCCGGATCGATTCCGGCGAACACCACGTACAAATCTTCCTTTAACGTCGAATAGATGGCCACCATGGTGCCGTTTTCCTTGTTGGTGAGGAAGTTCCGCTTTTCCGGAAACAGCATCATCATCGGCTTGTTGTCGCGCAACACTTCGACCAGCATGCGTTGCGCCGTGTAATTCCGTTCCGGCTTGGTGTCCACGCCCTGCAATACCAGGGTGTAAGGGCCAATCTGCATTGCATCGCCCATGTGCATACTTTTCTGCACGTCGCGATTGAAAGCCGCGCCGGACAAGCCGATAAACACGAACACCATGCCAATGTGAATGACATAGCCGCCGTAGCGGCGCGTATTGCGCATGGTCAGGTCAATGGCGCAGGCAGGATACGAAGCGCCCGAACGCGCGCGAATCACTTTGGCGCCGCGATAGAATTCCAGCAAAATCGTGGAGGCCACAAACATGCACAGAATCAGGCACACCACCGAGAAAAATTCGCGGAATCCCAAAACAAAAGCCACCGCGCCAACCACGACTCCGATGAGCAGCGGCCAGCCGAAATTGCGCTTCAAGCTTTCCGTGGAGGTTTTTCTCCACGCCAGCAGCGGCCCAACCCCGGTAAGGAACAGGATCAGCAGGCCGACGGGAATGTTCACTCGATTGAAGTATGGCGCGCCTACGCTGATGCGGTTGCCGGTGAACCACTCGGAGAAAACAGGAAACAGCGTGCCGGAAAGCACGGCAATGCAAGCCACGAGGAAAAGCAAATTGTTAAACAGGAAGCTCGACTCGCGCGAAACTACTGAATCTAAATGGTTCTCGCTCGCCAGGTAATCACGGTTCTTCAGATACGCGCCGAAGCAAACCAGCAAGGTGATTCCCATGAACGCGACGAACCACGGCCCGATATTGGACTGCGCGAACGCGTGCACCGAGCTGACCACGCCGCTGCGCGTGAGGAATGTCCCAGTAATACATAACAGGAAGGTGCAAAAAACCAGCCACACGTTCCACACTTTCATCATTCCGCGCTTTTCCTGCATCATCACCGAGTGCAGGAACGCCGTGCCCGTCAGCCAAGGCAGCAAGGACGCGTTCTCCACCGGGTCCCAGCCCCAATATCCGCCCCAGCCCAGCACCGCGTACGCCCAGTGCGCCCCGAGCATGATGCCCAGCGACTGAAACATCCAGGCAATCATCGTCCACTTGCGGGTTAGGTGAATCCACTTCTCACCGGGGTAGCGTGCGAGCAGCGCCCCCAGCGCAAAAGCAAACGGAATCGTAAAACCGGTGTACCCGGAATACAGGTTCGGTGGATGAATCACCATCTCCGGATATTGCAGGAGCGGATTCAAGCCGTTTCCGTCGGCCCGCGTGAAGTAGCTCAAAACTCCGTCCGCTCCCGGCACGGCGAGAGCTTTGAATGGGCTCTCCACAAAATTGTTCAGCGTCAAGAAGAAGATTTGCACGCCGGCCATCACTACGCCGACGTACGGCATCAACTCGCCATTTTTGTTGCGGTAAGCGATCAGAACGGACAGCACATAGACGGCCAGCAGGAAGCTCCAAAAGAGCAGCGAGCCTTCCATGCCC
>QHYJ01000114.1:4272-13846 GCA_003223255.1 Acidobacteriota bacterium
AACCACATACGCGATGGAGTAATTGTCGGTGAAAAACAGATATACCAGGCTGAAGGTAGCGAGAAAAATCAAACCGCACGTGGCCATGCCCGCCTGGCGCGTGCTTTTGACCAACAGTGGGTGACGCGTGATGATTGCCGCAATGCCTCCGACAAAGGCATACACGGCACACGCCAAGGCTAGCAGGAGTGCAAAGGACCCAAAGACATCCACGGCGACCCCACCTCTCCCCCGGTTTCCCCGGGTGTTTTACATACTGCTTGGCTGGCTGGAACTTGCTGCGGCGCCCTTAACATCTCCCCCAGGAGCCGCCTCATATTTGGAAGCGCATTTTGCCTGCACATGCTCCGCTGCGAACTGGCCATCCGCGCCCAGGTGGCCCTCCACTAGGGCCTGCGATTTGTCCACAAACGTGTCGGGCAGCGGATCGCTTCCTGCATAGCTTACGGGAAGAGCTTTGCCCTCGCCCTCCAGCACGAAATCCACGCGCCCCGCAAGCCTCCGGATGCTGCCCACCGCCACGGTGCCGCCAACGCGCATGCGCTGTGATCGCTCGTAGCTCTTCAAAGTCTGCAGTTCTGCAATGGTGTGGTAGTACGTCTTGCTCTCGCCATACCCGAGCCAGGCGAGGAACGCCAGCGCCACTAGAATGATCCCGATGCCAATGCCAAATTTAGCTTGTTTCTTCATTTTGGCCTTCCCGCCAAGCCCAGACTGGTTCTTTAAGATTTGATTCTACCACAGCCTAGAAGGCCGTCTATCTCGTTGTAGGGCCGAGAAGTACAGTGTCCAACATCTGCTCCGCCCTTGTACTTCCGTTCAGTTCCCTTTTGCCGGCGCGAGCAACTCCCGGAACCGCGAAAAACTCGCTTCTCGGCCCGTTGGGCCGAATAGAAAGGGCTTCCCCTCATCCAAGACAACAGGACAGTTTAAGCTTAATGCAAGAATATCCTGCACGGCGGACAGAGGGAGCTCTGTGACCAATATCACACGCCCCGGTTTTAATGAGCGCCGGATGCGTGAGGCCAGCGACGGGAGATGTTCGCGCAGCAAAATTGCCGTCTCGTCTGTTGAGCTATCCCCATTTTTCAGAGGGCATTCCAGAATGTGCGCCAGAAAGAAGCCGGCAGCCTGAAACTCCGCATGGGCGGCCTCCGCCGGCTTTCCCGCGAACGAAATTCCGACGGCGCGCAGCAATTGCGCGGCTTCTCCGCGGAACTCTCCTCTGGGGGAGTAGAGATAGTCCGCATCCTCCCGAGGAGCAAGGTTACCGAGCAATAGTGTCTGGATGTGCACCGGCCGGTACCGCGTGGCCCATTCCAGCCGCTGCAGCCTCCGGGCGATATGCTCAGCCGACGCCACTTGCCCGCATCCGTCGCAACCTAACTGCAAATCAGCCCAAGGCGTTGTGAGCGCATGGGGAGCCTCCAGAAAGAGAGGCGTCCCAGTTTCTCACTTGGCCTTCTTGGAAACTTTCGTGAAACAGAGCTCAGCCTGCCGCGTTATAGCCTTAGAAGTGGAAGTAAAGGGATGCCCAGGGACCGGGTAGCCGAGCAGGGCGACTGCGCGGCGCCATGGATGGCGGCCACCCTGCGGCTTCTGCGATGGCCTTGCCTTCTTCGGGCTACGCGGGGAAAATCTCTATTTCCAGCAAGGTCGTGGCGATATCAAAGTCGGCGCGAAGTCAGCGCTTCCGGCAAGGGGTGACCGATGCACGCACTAATGCTGTTCGTTCAAGATTTGCGGCTCGCGTTTCGCTCGCTCTCGCGCGCCAAGGGTCTCTCTCTCACCGTTATCGGGACTCTGGCACTCGGCATCGGCGCGAACGCCGCGATCTTCAGCCTCGTTCGCGGCGTGCTGCTTCGTCCGCTGGTGAACGCTGACGAAAATCGCCTCATCTACATTCAGCAGAGCGCCAACGGCATGGGCATGGATAATGCCTATTTCTCCGTCCCCGAGATTCAGGACCTCAAGGCCAGCGTCCACTCCATTTCAGAGTTCGGCGACTTCTCTCAAATCGGGTTTACGATGGTCGGGCTAGGTGAGCCTCGCGAAGTTCAGGCTGGCGTCGTGGGAGGCAACTATTTTGAAGTCGTGGGCCTTCATCCCGTACTCGGCCGGCTCATCGGACCCCAAGACGACGGTCCCAAGGCCGCCGGCGTCGTGGTTCTCACATATCCTTTTTGGAGCACGGTTCTCAAGAAAGATCCTTCCGTTATTGGCAAACAGGTCCGCCTGGAGAGCTTTGACCCGCGCACTGCCACGGTCATCGGCGTCCTCGAGCCCTCCATTCCTTATCCTGCGGATACTGCTATCATTGCTAACATCGTCACCAGCGCGCACCACCTCTCCGCCACCATGGTTACGGGCCGCGTGCATCGCATGACGGATCTGTTCGGCCGCCTTGCTCCCGGAGTCACGCTCGATCAGGCCCTGGCCGAGTTGCGCTCCGTCCATGCCTCAATGAAGAAAGACCACCCCGCGGAGTATCCCGCCCGTGACGACTTCCGCATTGACGCGAGGCTCCTGCGCGATCAGATCACCTCCGGCGCTCGCACCGTCCTTCTCGTTCTTCTCGCCGCCTCCGCGCTTGTTTTCATTATCGCTTGCTCCAATGCGGCAAATCTTATCCTCTCCCGCACGGTGCGCCGCGAAGGAGAGCTGACCATCCGCGCGGCTCTCGGCGCCAGCGGCGCGGCCCTCCGCCGTACGTTGCTCGCCGAAAGCCTCGTGCTCTGCACCGCCGGCGCCGCACTCGGTGTAATCACCGCGCGTCCGCTTCTTGATGTTCTTGCCCGCTACGCCTCGCGCTTTTCCGTCCGCGCCCTGAATCTCACGGTGGACTCAAGCGTTCTTTGGGTCGGCGCCATCCTCGCGGTGATTGCCTCAGTTCTTCTTGCTTACGTTCCCCACCTCCCAACCGCCAACTCGTCGCAAGCTCCCAACCTTGCCAGCGGCAGTATCCGCATTACAGGAAGCACCAACCGCCGCCTCCGCGTATTCGCCGTCGTGCAGATCGCAGCTTCCTTCGTGCTGCTCGCCGGCGCCAGCATGCTTCTGAAGACGCTCATCGCCATGCAGACCGCAGAGACGGGTCTCGATATGCAACACGTCCTGGCCGTCAACGTTCCCGTGATGAGCTACCAGAAAACGCCGCAGCAAGTCATTGATTTCTATAAGGAAACGATCCGCCGCATTGAGAGCCTGCCGGGTGTGATCAAAACCGCTTACGGCATGGCCGTTCCCTGGCGCGATGCCGGCAACTATGGCCCCGGCCTGCAATTCTCAGGCGATGACCACGTCCATGGCGAAAATGATCCTCGCGCTAATTTCCGTGTCATCTCACCCGGATTCTTCGCCGCGCTTGGCGTTCCCATTCTAGCGGGTCGCGATTTCAACGACCTCGACACCCAATCGAAAGAGCCCATCGTTGTTGTTAGCGAGACTCTTGCCAAGCGCATGTTCCCCGGTCAGGACGCCATCGGTCGCCATGTCTATTGGACCGATCCTGTGTTGCAATTCCTCCCCGGGTTTAAGTCCGAGCAGGAGCGCATTATTGGCCTCACCGCCGATATTGACGACGAACACGTAGTTCCGCGGCCCACTCTCACCATTTACAGCACGTTTAACCACGGTCCGATGTTTGGCGGCCGCCTCTTCATCCACACCAGCGCAAATCCGTATTCGTTGGTTACGCCGGTCACCCAGTTGATTCGCGGCATGTCCGCCGAGCAGCCGGTGGAGCGGGCCGCCACTCTCGAAGACATCCGCGCCGAAGTTCTAACGCCGGATCGTCTGAACACGGTTGTTTTTGGTATTTTCGCGGGAGTCGCGCTTACCATCGCGCTGGTCGGCGTAGCGGGAGTTCTCGCCTTTTCCGTCAGCGCACGCACGCGCGAATTTGGCATCCGCCTCGCTCTTGGATCGCCTCCGCAGCGGCTCCTCGCCGGAGTTATCGCCGAAGGTGCCGTCATGGCCGTCGTGGGACTAGTGGTGGGGACCCTCGGCGGATACTGGCTGGCCCGTGTCGCGGCGCACTACTTCACTGACCTGCGCATGCCTAGCGTTTTGCCCGTGGTCGGCTCAGCGATCATCCTTCTCGCCGCCGCGGGTATCGCCTCGGCCATGCCGGCAGCCCGCGCCGCCAGAATCGACGTCATGCAGGCCCTGCGCTCCGATTAACTTGCACGCGGGCATGCCAGTGCACAGAAAACTGAGCCTGCAGTACGTTGCTCAGTCACGGCAGACAACTTCTAGAATGCGCGCTTAAAGTGAGAGGAAAGATCGAGTTGCGGAAACTCTTCTGATCCCTTACATCCTTAATTCATTACTTCCGCGTCGGCGGGCAGCTTCGAGCGCAGGCACCACTTGAGCTCCTGGCTTATCTCCAGGATTTCCATGCCGGGCATGACGATAAATTTGCAACTGAGCATCTCGCGCGGCTCGTCGTCATCGGGCAATTGGCAAGTCACGCGGCAATACTGGCAATCCTGATTCCAGCAGAACCGTCCGTAAGGAATCGTCTCCGGACTGATGAACTGAAAGCAGCGCAGCAGCGAATTGCGATCCGGCACCTGAAACTTCTTCCCTAAAATTGTAATCTCCACCAGCTTTTCGTAGGGACGGAAGGGCTCCGACATGACGATTCCTGTTCTCTCTGGACCTGCGGGGTCCTCAAAAAATAGAGCAGCTAGCGCCAAGGGCTATCTAGCTACGACTCGCCTGGGTGACTGCCTCCACAGCGTAGAACGCAGAATGCAAGGGTACAACGTCGCTGCTCGTGCGCGTTTCCAATGTGCCAATGGGCCGACGCTGCGCTTAAGTCAGCTGCTTGCGAGGTCAAAGAACTGTCCCATCTTGCGAAACTTTTCATAGCGCGCGTCAAGCAATTGACGAGTGGGTTCATGGGACAGCGCGACAAGCTGCCGATCCAGAACTTCATCGAGCAAGCGCGCCGCAGCTTCATGATCCGTGTGCGCGCCGCCGTCGGGCTCCGGAACAATTTCGTCGATGATTCCCAGATCCCGCAGGTCTTTCGCCGTAATCTTCATCGCTGCGGCTGCCGTTTCTGCTTTTGCGGCGTCGCGCCACACAATAGAAGCGCAGCCCTCCGGCGAAATGACCGAATAGAAGCTGTGTTCGAGGATGTTCACTTTGTCACCGACAGCAATCGCCAGCGCTCCGCCCGAGCCGCCCTCGCCGGTTATGGTAACAACGATCGGCACAGGCAATCTCGCCATTTCGCGCAGATTCCGTGCAATGGCTTCGCCCTGCCCGCGCTCTTCCGCATCGATGCCGGGATACGCGCCCTGCGTATCCACAAAGCTAAGGATCGGCCGGCCGAACTTTGCCGCGAGTTGCATCACGCGCAGAGCTTTCCGGTAACCTTCCGGCTTCGGCTGGCCGAAATTCCGCGCCAGGCGCTGCTTGGTATCGCGGCCCTTTTGGTGACCAATCACCGCCACGGGACGCCCGTGATATTTCGCGAGCCCCGCAACAATGGCTTTGTCGTCCGCGAAGCCGCGATCCCCGTGCAATTCCATGAAATCTGTGAAGAGATAATTCACATAGTCCAGCGTGTACGGCCGCTGCTGGTGCCGTGCTAGTTGCGCGCGCTGCCATGCGCCCAAGTGCGTGTAAAACTCGCGCCGCAACTCGGCCACTTGCCGGCGGATGCGCTCGAGCTCCGAGTCGGCTTCTCCATCGCCTGACAGCCGCCGCAATTCTTCGACATCTTTCTCGAGATGGTCGATTACTTTCTGGCGCTCGGCCTGCTGTTTGTCGGGGTTGTCTTTTTCCTTTGTTCTCATGCGCTTACCGAAGCTACCGCATTTCCACCGCAGACTTGCCGGATCGCCGCCACCAATTCCGGGGATGGATTCACGCGCTGCTGCGCGCGCATCACGGCCAGTGAGCCATCCGGGCGACACAATTCGAAAATCACCGGGCAGTTACCCGGCGAATCCGCCATCAGCTCGGTCAATCGATCCATGGCCTCTTCGCTGAGTTTCCGCAAATCCAGGCGCACGCGCAACTCGCCATTGGCCGGCCGGTCTGCAATATCCTGGAGCAACCGCGCGTCTTCGAGTGAAAGCCGCGTTCCGGCCTCTTCCACCTGGACGCGAACTTTTACGAGCAGCGGCTTGCCGGGTTTCAACATTTGCTCCAAGCGCCCAAAACTCTCCGGGAAAGCCAGCAGCTCCTGAATTCCCGTCATGTCCTGAATCGTAAAAATGGCCCAGCGCGCGCCTTTCCTCGAGCGCATCGGCCGGCTGCTGACAATCAGCGCCGCGATGGTGATCTCTTTCCCGTTGCGCTGCCCTTCGACCTGGTCGAGCGATACGACTTTCAAATCCGCCAGGCGCGATGCGTATTTTGCCAGTGGGTGCCCGGAAACGTAAAATCCCAGCATCGCATATTCGCTGGCCAGACGCTCTTCTTCACTCCAGGGTTCCGCTTCTTGCAGCTGAAAAGGGATCGGCGCTGGTGCAGCGGCCGCCATGAACAATCCGTGCTGGCCGGACTCGCGCATCCGCGACGCGCGTTGCAGCGTGACAAGAGCTTCGTCCACAGAGGCGAGCAGCGCTTCGCGTGGCCCAAGCGAATCGAGCGCGCCCGACTTGATCAGGCTCTCGAACACGCGCTTATTCAAAAAGCGGGATTCAATACGCTCGCAGAAATCGTAGAGCGACTTGAACTCGCCCTGCGCCAGCCGCGAATCGCGAATGGCTTTCGCCGTGTTTTCCCCTACGTTCTTGATGGCCGCAAGACCAAACCGGATGGCTTCGCCCACCGGCGTGAAGTACAGATCGCTTTCGTTGACGTCCGGTGGAAGAATCGAGATGCTCATTCCCCGCGCCTCATTGATGTACTTCACCACTTTATCGGTGTTGCCGGCTTCCGACGTTAGCAGCGCAGCCATGAATTCCACGGGATAATGCGTCTTCAGATAGGCCGTCCGATATGCCAGCAGTGCGTACGCGCAGGAATGCGACTTGTTGAAGCCGTAGCCCGCAAATTCCTCCATCAGATTGAAAATCTTCTCGGCTTTTTTTTCGGGGATTTTGTTTGCCGCGCACCCGGCCATGAACTTTGCGCGCTGCGCCGCCATTTCCTCTTTCTTTTTCTTGCCCATCGCGCGGCGCAGGATATCCGCTTCGCCCAGCGAGAAACTCGCCAAGCGATTGGCGATTTGCATCACCTGTTCCTGATAAAGAATGACGCCGTAAGTTTCCTCGAGGATGTCTTTTAACTGGGGCAATTCGTAGGCGACTTGCGTCTTGCCGTGCTTGCGGTTGATGAAATCGTCGACCATGCCGCCCTGGATGGGGCCGGGGCGGTAGAGGGCGTTGAGCGCGGTAAGGTCTTCGATGCGAGTCGGCTGGTAGCGGCGGAGAATGTCACGCATCCCGTGCGATTCAAACTGGAAGATGGCGGTGGTGTCGCCGCGGGCAAAAAGTTTGTAAGTTTCCGGGTCATCCAGGGTCAGATTGTCAGTGTCCATTTTCACGCCGCGATTTCGTTCCACCATGCGCGCGGCATCGTGCAAAACCGTGAGCGTCGTCAAGCCAAGAAAATCCATCTTGAGCAGGCCGACACGCTCCAGCGCGTTCATGTCATATTGCGTGGTGATTTCATCTTTGTTCGATTTGTAAAGAGGGACGACATCGGTGAGTGGCCGCGGCGAAATCACCACGCCCGCGGCATGCGTCGAAGCGTGGCGCGATAAACCCTCGAGCCGCAACGCCACGGCCATCAGTTCTTTCAGGTTCTCGTCGGAATTGACCGCAGCTTTGAGTTGCGGTGCTTCTTCCAGCGCGGTTTCCAGTTCGATGCCCAGCGTGTTCGGGATCAGATTCGCGAGCCGGTCTACTTACCCATAAGGAATATTCATCGCGCGGCCGACGTCTTTCACCGCCGATTTCGCCGCCATCGTTCCAAAAGTGATGATCTGCGCCACGTTCTCGCGGCCGTATTTCTGGGTCACATAGTCGATCAACTCAAATCAATGTCGATGTCCGGCATGGACACGCGCTCGGGGTTCAGGAAGCGCTCGAAGAGCAAATTGTATTGCAGTGGATCGACGTCCGTGATGCGCAGTGCGTAGCTCACCAGGCTGCCGGCGGCAGAACCGCGTCCCGGCCCCACCGGCACTCCCTGCGCGCGTGCGTAGTGAATGAAATCCCAGACGATCAGGAAGTAGCCTTCATAGCGCATCTTCTTGATCATTTCGATTTCCGCAGTTAGCCGGCGCTCGTATTCCGACAGCGGATTCCGCAGGAAACCTTCTTTCGCCAGGCGCTCGAGGTGCGGCACGCGCGTTGCGAAGCCTTCGCGCACTACCTTCTCAAAATAGCTTGCGGAGTCGTATCCCTTCGGAACCTGAAATTCCGGAAACGGATTCGAGATGCGCTCGATTTTCACGTTGCAGCGTGAAGCGATGTCGACCGTGCGGCTCAGCAC
The DNA here is from genome assembly GCA_003223255.1 of Acidobacteriota bacterium. Classification (GTDB taxonomy): domain Bacteria; phylum Acidobacteriota; class Terriglobia; order Acidiferrales; family UBA7541; genus Acidiferrum. The sequence continues at coordinate 12,736 of QHYJ01000114.1, forward strand.
CTCGGGAATCTCGCCAAAAATCTGCGCCATCTCCGCGGCGCTCTTGAAAAAGAATTGGTCGGTGGCGAATTTCATGCGGTTCGCGTCGCCCATGGTCTTGCCGGTTTGAATGCACAACAAAACTTCCTGAGCGTGCGCGTCTTCATGGCGCAGGTAGTGGCAATCGTTGGTGGCCACCAGCGGAATACCGGTTTCTTTCGAGAGGCGAACCAGCTCCGGATTTACGCGCCGCTCGATATCGATGCCTTGATCTTGGATTTCCAGAAAAAAATTGCCTTTACCGAAGATGTCCCGCAAGCGGTAGGCATTCTCTTTGGCTTGCTCGTACTTCTGTTCCACAACTGCTTCGGTGACAACGCCGCGAAGGCAGGCGGAAAGAGCAATCAGTCCTTTGCCATGTTTCGCAAGCAGTTCGTAGTCAATGCGCGGCTTGTAATAAAAGCCTTCGAGGAAACCTGCGGAAACAAGCTTGACTAAATTGTGGTAGCCTTCGGGCGATTCGCACAGCAGCACCAGGTGATTGGTGCCGCGCATCCCCGGCTCTAGGTCCGCCTTATCCGGCCCGCCGTTGCCATTCGTTTTTTCGCCTCGGTCGTGCCGGCTGCCCTTGGCGACGTAGACCTCGCACCCGATGATGGGCTTGACGTCCCGCTTGCTGGCTTCGTAGAAGAAATTCGCTGCGGCGAAAAGATTGCCGTGGTCGGTGATGGCCACGGCGGGCATCTTCTGGCGCGAAGCCTCATCGAGAAGCTCAGAAGTCTCGCAAGCCCCGTCGAGCAGGCTGTAATCGGTGTGGACGTGGAGATGAACGAACTGGGGTTGCCCCATGGACTTCAATTTTAAATCTTGCGGCGAAGAAATGCATTACTCATTGTCAGGTTTCTCCTAGGCACGCGACTGCCGAGTCTGCAAACGCTTTCTAGCGGTGGTGTTTCTTCTCGGTCGGAGTTGCGTGCCGGACATGAGCCTTTGGCGCCGCGTGCCGGCCCGCAGATCTCGCGGGCGCCGTCTTTGCCTTGGAATCGTGTTTCGTTTCCGCTTTCTCTGCGGCTTGCTTATGGCCCGGTGCAGAGGCGCTGACCGCCGCGTCGTGTGCCTTAATCACGTGCTT
>QHYJ01000115.1:0-23691 GCA_003223255.1 Acidobacteriota bacterium
AAACGGGTAGACTCTTCCGCTCTTCTCGCGGCAAAGGATCCGGAAAACCCTGCGTCATGGCTGGACAGACACCCGCGCACCGTCCACCGCCTTCGGCGTAGCGTAGAGAGCCACCGACTCCGGCGGAAGTACAAACTCTGTTTTCGACGGCCCGCGGAGATCGCACCCACAACCACCGCAGTTGGGCCTCTACCTTCCAGCCGGTTTCGTCGATGGCGTTCACCATACTGCGGCGGGCCGCATCGCGCAGCGCATGCCAGATGGCTTGGCCCCGGCGCGCTACGCGGTCTACCGCCCGGCAAATCGTACTGCGGTGCACGCGCAAGCCAAATCCGTCCTGTAACGCGGCGGCCACATCGCCATGGGGCATTCCCAGCCCCTTGTTCATCCTCACCGCCAACGCCAGCGCTTGCGGCCCCAGTTGCACCGCCGCCGCCCCTAAGGCATCGGACGTCTGCCGCGGATCCCGTCCTTGCACTCGTCGCCCACATCAGCGGCAGCGACCGACGGCAATATCAAAGCGTCTCCAGATGGTCTTCCGCACCACCTCGTGTTGATACTGCGGCTCAACTTTCTCTACGGCGACCCTGCCCCCGCAAAAACAGCGACTCGGGATGGGCACCGCGATCACTTCATCGACCTGCTTGGGAATGGTCTTGCCGTAACGCTGGCCGTAGGCGGCGCCGGGTTTGCGCCCCGGTGGCTTCGCCTGGGCTTTCCGGTGGCCGCGAGAAAAGGGTGCGGCTTGTCGCTTGTTGGCCCGCTGAGCTTCTTCCAGATGAAGCCGGCTGGATGGAAGCTCTTCGGCCACGCCATGTTTGAACTCTCACAGCTTAACGTAACCGAAGTCGCGGAATTTGTCCAGCGGAATTTTCAGAACTTGTTCACTAAAGGCGCGCCAACCCGGTAAACAAATACAAGGAATAGTGTCAACGGGATCTCGACATCGTCCGCCGAGGCCAACTCATCTGGTAAATCGGCTTACCATACATCATGTGGTTTTGGCACGATTTCACTTGTGCAGTAACCGCGTTTTCGTCCGACTGAGTTCGCCGGTTCGGATGCTGTCGATTCTGAGAGTTAGCGGTCATTTTGCTACACTCGGCGCTTGCACTGCTGCATTTTATCAGCTCCTCGTTGCTCCCGGCGCTGACCCCAGTTCGAAGGAACATCCGCGAGAAACTCGCTCTTCCCGTCACTGACTGCGTTAGTCGCTGTTCTCCAGAACGCCGGTCGGAACGGCCAAAGGCTCGGCACCAATCTGAACCAACTGGATGCCCGCGCGCTGCGCCGGTTGCCCAAGGTCTACTTTCTTGCCCTTGGCATAAATTTCATGGCGACCATGAGTCCTGTGCCATTCGGACAGCTTCACAGTCCGGCTTTGGTGCTCGACGACTTTCCGCCAACCGCCGCCGTAGTACGCGCAAAAGCTAATTTCACCCTGGGTCAGTCCCACAGGAGTAGTGGAATTGCAGATGCCCGCAAAGTCGTAATTGAAGGCGTCCTGGAACCACATACCGTTGAAGATCATGACTCTCCAGCGCCCGTCATACGAATACGCCTTCTCAGACCAATCGTCGCCGCTACCGGCAACCCGATAGAAACAATCGTCAAGCACGCAGCGAAGGTCGCGAAGCCCAAACCCCGACGGCGCTCTGTGCTGGTTGAAATTGCGGAGCGCCGAAAGCGAGACAAGTGCTCGGGTCGCAGCCGGTCCTCTTCCAGAATTAGGGACCGCCTCTCTGCGATATGTGTCCACTAGCAACGGGCTGAAGATCCCACGGTTGGGATGCGTTTGCTGAAAGAGGCTTCCTAGCTTAGCTTTGCGGTTCAGGACATCGCTCAGATGAGCGAATATCCCAAAGCCTGACAGTGGGAACCAATCCCGCATTGGCTGCCAGCCAATCGAAGTTTGCTCATGCAGATCGAAAGCGAGCTGCGTGAGAGGGTAGCGTCGAGCGTAACGCTCACCGGCGCATACTCCTTCGTCCCTGCCGGCAAACATGATCGGATGAAAAACAACCCCGTGGATTTTATCTATGCTCTGAATCGCGAAACGGACGATGTCCCCAAGCCCCTCGCTGTTCCGGCACTTGTCTACCGTGACTTCAAGTGTAGTTCGCATTCCGGCTGCTGCTATGTTCTCTAAGGCTTGCAGCCTCACCGGCAGGTAATTGCCCAATCCCCGATGTTTGTTCTTTTCTTCGGAGACTCCATCCAATTGGAGGTAGACACCGTGCAAGCCAGCTTCCCGCGCCTGCAAAGCGAACTCTTTACTTTTGGCGAACTCGACACCGTTTGTCGCAACATGAAGCCGATGGAAGCCGACGCTTTTCGCGTAGCGGACAGCGTCAAGGAAAATCGGTGAAACTGTCGGCTCACCTCCTGAGAACAGAACGTTGATTTCCCGCTGAGGCTTAAAAGAAAGTGCGTTGCTGAAAATGACCTTAATGTCTTCCATGCTCAATTCGTGAACGTAGCTCGCGGCGTTCGCATCCATGAAGCACGGCGAACACATCATGTTGCAGCGGTTGGTGATATCGACGATCAGGAATGTTCCTCTGCCAGAGCTAATGCTGTTTGGGCCATGAGCATGCACGTTGCAATCGTCTACGCGCTCGAAGTCCCTGCCGAAAGCAAGACGCTCCATCTTGCGGAAGAAATCCGGGTGATTGGAGAGTGCATCTTCGAACGGGCCATGCTTCTTGCAGCCCTTCCGCATGAGGATGCGTCCGCCTTCTTCCAATATCTCCGCTTCGATGACTCCGGGATTGTCTCGAAAAGCCGCGACATCAATCTCGCCTTTGAGGACCGCTTCTACGGCTTCATGATTACAGTCAGGGCATAGAGACAGGGTTTTCCGGGGAATACCCGTTGTCATCGGCACGCGGTCCCGCTGCTTGAGGAGTCGGCCAGGAGCCCAGCATGGACTTGGCAAACGTCCTTCCGGCACCAGGCCGTTAAGTGGCCGAAGAATTTTCCAGGCTGCGTTTGCGGTTGTGCGAAAGAAGTTGGACGTTGCGTGAGACATTTTGTGTCCTCCCAGCCGAAATGGTTCGGCTAAGTATCAGAGCAATACGCGCCCAAATCGTTTCGTGTCAAGTGAAAATTTGGCTTGCCCAGACGCACCCCGCGACGTGCGGCCCTTCCCACTTTAGCATTCACAATTCCGATATGTGCCCACTCGGACCGAAAAATGGAATGTGCTCTCTCCCATAACCAAGCTCCGCGTATAGCTCGTATAGCTCCCGCCTGGTCGGTGTCTATCTGGATGAGGCCTCGGTCGGCCGTCTGCCCCTGGCTGCTATGGCTCGTCACAGCGTATCCGTAATCGAGGTGCGGATTTTGCTTGATGTCGAAAACCAGGCGACGCCCCGAGTCGAGTCGCACTCTTAAATTTCGGTTCGCGTCCGCCCTCTCGATAGTTGCTAACTCGCGGTTCGCGACGTGCCGTCCTTGTAGGGCGCCGTGAATTGCACGCGGTCTCTCTCGCTGAATGCCCCCTCGGTTTCGCGGGACAGCGTCACCCCTGCAGTCGGGGCGGATCGTACCTCACGCGCTGGCCACTCTCACACTTCACCGTCACCCAATTTTCTTTCTCGTTCACAGTCTCCACCCGCCCGTATTCTCCGGCACTGATTCCGAGCGCCTCGCTGCCTCGCGTATAACGCACAACGTCGCCCACGGCGTATTGCCACGGACCATTGTCGATCCGCTCCCGTAATCTCTCGCCTCGCCACCAGCACTCCGTATTTCTCTTCGTGCGCGTCGATGTGGCCGACGCGCTGCGATGCCCTTCTTGCATTTCCTCATGCGTGATTTCCAGCTTTTCCTCACGAGTCTGATGCGCCGCTATCTGGGCGGCACCGGCACCGCGAAGACCATGCTCCGAAAGGTGCTCGATCGCAGGACACCTCCCAAAAAATCCAGAAGCTCGCTCCAAGTTGCTCAGGAATTTGGTCCTCAATAGGACAAAGAAGCATAGCCGGCGGCGGAGGCTGGTAGAGAAGTGGCATCTCCCTCTCACTCCCGCTTTTGAGCGCTCCCAAATGAGATCGCTCTCGTGCGCCCAGAGCGCAAACGGACTATCGCCCTCGTCCGCGCTGCAACCACGGACGCAGAGTGGAGGGTCCTGGTGCCTTGCGAGCGGGAATGACTATCGTTCCGTCGCCAAGCAAATTGGGATGACCGTCACAGCTCTAAAATCAAAGGTCTCGCGCTGCAGGCACCGCCCAAGTGCGGTTGCGGCGCGAAGTGCGTCTTGAGTTGCCAGGTTAGCTCTTAGCCAGCACTCGCTGTTTATTGTGTTCGACGCGGTTGGTACTCCGGGTACTCCCGACGAGTAGGAAAGCTTTTTCAATCAACAAATCCTTTAGAGCTGTCTGAACAGTGCCTGGGAACCGCTGTGCATATTGCCGAAGTTTCGATGGGTCGAGAAACTGTAACTGTAATTCATCAAAGGGCGTAGGAGGTCCTTCCTGGCGCGTCAAGTAAATCCAATCGAGCAACGCCTTTTCAGGGTCCGCGATGAGATACCTGTTGTAGCGCGTTTCCTCTCTTCGTAGCCCCAATAAAGGTCGGGAGATATTTCCCGGTACTCCGCCTGGAAAAAACGAAGCTTGAAAATTTCAATCAATACCGAAGAGAGGGTGAACTAACATTAAGATGACCCAAGACGAACATGGACACTTTTTCCGGAAACTCTATCTCAAGGTAATGGTAGGCTAGACGCCCACCCAGCAACTAGCCAAGTACTTGCCTTTGTCGTGAGGAACGCTATGCAGACCTTGGTTCAAACCTGCGTACCCAGAAGGCTTTTGTTTGCCAGCTGGTTCGCCGCTTCTTTGCTCACTGCCATGGCGGGTCTGGGACAGCAACCCGAAACGCGCATCACGGAAGAAATCGACGACACCAAGCGGGCGACCATCGCAGGCTCGCGCCCGCCCATGGCCAAGCCTGAAAACGACGCCGGGCGCATGGACCTCCGGATCGAGCTGCAAGGGATCAGCATGGTCTTCTCCCGAACCGCCGCTCAAGAGGCGGACTTACAAGCGTTAATCGCTGCGCAGCAGGACCCTGCTTCGCCCTCTTATCATAAATGGCTTAGTCCCGAAGAATTCGGCGCGCGCTTCGGCGTGGCCGATTCCGACCTCGCAAAAGTGCAGTCGTGGCTGGAAGGTCGCGGCTTAACCGTAGATAGCGTCTCCCGCAGTAAAGGCAGCATAAGTTTCTCTGGCGCAGTCGGGCAGATTGAAGCATCCTTCGGAACCGAGCTCCACTACTACAAATTGAATGGTGAGACACATTTTGCGCCGTCGCGAGATGTGAGTGTGCCGGCAGCGCTTGCCTCTCTGGTAAAGACCGTCACGAATCTTTCGACCTTTCGACCGAAATCCCACATCAGCCACCAGGGGCCAAGGCGCGCCGTTAGTCCAGATTTCACCTCCAGTCAGTCAGGCAACCATTTTCTGACGCCAAAGGACGTGGCCACGATCTACGACATCAATCCAGCCTATAAGGCCGGTTATAACGGCGCTGGACAGTCGATTGCGGTGGTTGGGCAGTCGGCGATCGTGTTGTCGGATATCGAACACTTCCAGACCGCTGCGGGTTTCGCCGTCAGAGATCCCACGCTTGTGCTCGTTCCCAACACAGGTACCGCAACCATCAGGTCCGGCGATGAAAGCGAATCCGATCTGGACTTGGAATACACCAGCACCATTGCGAATGGCGCGACCATCTATTTCGTCTATGTAGGCAACAACGCAAACAATAACGTGTTCGACTCCATCCAATTCGCAGTGACCAACAAGACTGCGCCGATCATTAGCGTAAGCTACGGCCGTTGCGAGACCGCGCTTGGATCTTCGGAATATTCGAGCCTCAACGCCATACTGGCCCAGGCCGCCAGTCAGGGCCAGTCCGTGATCGTTGCGTCGGGCGACAGCGGCTCGACCGACTGCTATGGAGACCCGCTCGTTAGCAGCGCCCAGCAACAGGCCCTGGCGGTGGACTTTCCTGCGAGTAGTCAGTACGTAACCGCCATGGGTGGAACCGAGTTTCCACTGGCTGATGTGGCCTCCACAAATACCACGTATTGGCAGGCGGCCAGCGGCAGCGACTTCGTCAGCTCGGCTCTCTCCTACATTCCCGAGCAGGTGTGGAACGACGATTCCTCCTTAGGGCTCGGTTCAGGCGGCGGAGGTGTCAGCACGTTCACATCTAGACCCAGTTGGCAGACCGGCGTAACCGGCATTCCGTCGGGAACGTTCCGTTTCGTGCCAGATATTTCGCTGAGCTCCTCGCCCAACAACGCAGGGTATCTTTTTTGCTCCAGTGACACTTTGACCAGGGTCACGGGAAGTTGCACGAACGGGTTTCGAGATAGCAGCAATGTAAATCTGACTGTCGCCGGCGGTACGAGTTTTGCGGCGCCGATTTTTGCCGGAATGTTGGCGATCATCAATGACAAACTGAACTCCACCGGACAGGGGGTCATTAACTCCACTCTCTACACTCTTGCGGCAAACTCCGCTACCTACGCCTCTGCATTCCACGACATCACCACTGGCGGCAATCAATGCACTGCCGGGACAACCATCTGCTCGACGGCTGGCGCGTCGCAGTATCCCGCTACGAGCGGCTATGACGAGGCGTCAGGCTTGGGTTCGCTCGACTTTTTCAACTTGATGACGGCTTGGCCGGGGTCTTCCCCGTCATTGGTGCCTTCGAAGACGACCCTTTCGGCAGCAACCACGACGCCGGCTCCTGGTGCGACCGACGCCATCACAATTACGGTGGCTTCCGGATCGGCCTCAAGCACCGCCACGCCGACGGGCACGCTGACTGTCACTCTCGACGGAACTTTGCAGACCTCGTCTCTTCCGCTGGCGAATGGTTCTGCGACCTACACTTTCTCTTCCACGACTCCTGGCGCTCATGCCATTGCGGCAACTTACTCCGGTGATTCGACTTATGCTTCTTCTACCGGCTCGTTAACAGTGACGGTGCCTCCTCCGCCAGTGGCGATGGCCCAGAGCGTAACTACTGCGGCGAACACTCCCAAAGCCATTACGTTGACTGCCACGCCTGGAACTTCTGGCGACACGCTAACCTACGCCATCGTCACCAACCCCGCGCACGGCACACTCACCGGAACGGCGCCGAACGTGGCGTATACTCCCGCCCCTGGTTACGTCGGCCCGGACAGTTTCACTTTCGACGCCACGGAGACTGGCGTTGTCTCCAACCCGGCCACGGTTAGTATCACCGTTTCGGCCGGCCCCCCACCGCCAGTGGCCAACAACCAAAGCGCGAGCACCAATAAGAACACAGCCGTCGCTATCACCCTGACCGGGACTCCAGGCACTTCAGGTGATACCCTGACCTTTGCCATCGCGACTAATCCTGCGCACGGCGCATTGACCGGCACTCCTCCCAACATGACGTATACTCCTACGGCGGGCTATGTGGGACCGGACAGCTTCACTTTCAATGTGACGGAGAGTAACGGAGCTACCTCCACAACTCCGGGCACCGTTTCTATCAGCGTGGTCCAGGCCCCACCGGTAGCGTCGAAGACCACGCTTTCTGCGGCAAGCAACACGCCGGCTCCCGGTGCGAGCGACGCCATCAGCATTACCGTCGCTTCGGCATCAACCTCGAGCACGACTACGCCGACCGGGACACTGACCATCTCAGTGGACGGAACGACGCAAAGTCCATCCCTTACGCTGACGAATGGATCGGCCGCCTACACCTTCTCTTCGACCGCCGCAGGCCCTCACACCATTGCTGCTGCCTATTCCGGCGATACCACCTATGCAGCTTCCAGCGGCTCGCTAACGGTAACGGTGACGGCGCCAACGCCGGTAGCGTCGAAGACCACGCTTTCTGCGGCAAGCAGCACGCCGGCTTCCGGTGCAAGCGACGCTATCGCGATTACCGTGGCTTCGGGATCAGCTTCGAGCACGGCCACGCCAACCGGCACGGTGACGATCCTGGTGGACGGAGTAACCCAGTCTCCACCCCTGACACTGGCGAACGGCTCCGCCACCTATACCTTTTCTTCCGCAGCGGCGGGTACTCACACGATTACGGGCAATTACTCCGGCGACTCCACCTACGCGACATCAAGCGGCACACTTACCTTGACGGTGACTGGCGGATCCTTCAAGCTTACGGCCAGCAACGTGACGGTGCCAGCGGGGAGCCCAGGCAGCTCAACGGTTACCATTACACCTCAGAATGGTTACAAGGGCACCGTCGCTTGGACTGTCTCAAGCAGCCCAGTTCTAACGAATGGCTGTTTTTCGCTGCCGCGCGTGACCGTTTCCGGGAACGCTCCGGTTGCGGTCACGTTAACGGTATATACGATTGCCTCGGCGTGCTCAACATCTGCCGCAGCCAGAGCGGCCGACCGCACGCACGGCATTCTCGGCTCGATCGCCAGCAACAATGACGGGCCCTCGCTTTCATGTTTTCCTGTTTGTCAAGCCGCTGTGGCTCTCGTGGGCCTACTTTTTGTCGGGCTCTTGAGCCGGCGTTCCCTACGGCTCGGCACCCTAGCTGCTTTTTGCCTTCTTGCAGCTGTGGGACTCGGCGCATCTGCTTGCGCGGGTGCAGCTTCGTCGACCTCGGCGGGAAACGCCGCAAAGGGATCCTACAGCGTCACCATTGTTGGCACCGATACTGCCTCTGCCTCCATAACGGCATCGACCAGCATCACGCTAACAATTGACTAAGGCTTCGCCTTTTCCCCAATTTCTTCCGTCGACTACGGAATGCCGAGCATCAGCGCCACAACGACGACGGCCAGCCGTCAGGCCCCGCTGTTGGCTTCGCTCGCGAGCCACCTTTTCGTGGCTCGGAGCTCGAGGGTAGCAACCGAAACCAAAATTTCAAATCATGGGTCCAACGTGGCGGCGGTTTCACAGACCGCGCGAGAGGAACTTGTATCGCAGCTCGGGTTGATTCTATTAGGGTTAAGGAGCGGGGGGACTCTCTCCAAATCTGCCCTTCCGCGGCGAGAGTCCAGCAACAGACCAACAGGCATGAACGGGCAGTTATGCTAAACTATTGAAGCAAATCGCGGAGAGGTCGCAGAGTGTCTGAATGCGGCGGTTTGCTAACCCTGTCTGCCCTGGCTGCAACATTTCCCAGAATGCGGCGGGATCTCCTTCGAATGCCGATTCGAAGGACGACCCTTGCAAAACTTCATCGCTACTCTCGCTGAGTGCATTTACAGCAAGTACGAAAGCAATTGACGCCTTCGGAGCGGCTGGCGTTGGGAAAAGCGGAGTTTACGTTGCAACAATACGAACCCGCGGCGGACGCTCTCGGCCAAGTGCAAGGCGTCAACAGCGAAAATGCCGAGGCCAGCTACTGGCTCGCGCGCACCTACCAGGCCCTGGGCGCCGAAGCGTACGCGCAACTGGAGGAATCTTTTCCCGATTCCTGGCGTACGCACCAGTTGCGTGCGGAAGGCTTCGCCCTTCGCCAGGATCTCGACGGCGCCATCAAGGAATATCAGGCGGCCTTGCAGTTGCGTTCGAACGAGCCCGAACTTCACGAAGCTCTTGGCCAACTCTACCTCGACAACCATTCTGACGCCGAAGCCCAAATCGAACTCCAGAAAGCATTGGAACCGGATCCGTCGCGCACGCACGCGCTTTTTCTTCTTGGCCGTTTGTATGTGCAGAACCGCGAGAAACGAGAAGGCTCTTTCCTATCTACAGCGCGCTTTGCGGCTTCAGCCCGATTTGGCGGAAGCCAGCGAGTTGCTGGGAACAGCCTAAGTGCGCTTGGGACAATTCGCTAATGCCATCCCGAGGCTCGAAAAGGCGGCGCCCTTTGAGCACTACGGGAACGTCCACTATCAGTTGTATTTGGCCTATCGCAAGCTTGGCCGATCCGAGCTTGCACAAAAAGCGCTGGCTCGCTCACAGGATCTCCGTCGAAGCTCCCTTGAGCACGACCAGGCGATGGTAATGGGCTCTCCTCAGGTGCAACCTGAACCGCAATGACGATAGACTAAATCTTCTTCTCTACCCGGGCGTGCAGGAACCTACGGTGTCTACCGTGCACGGATGGCAAGATTCTTATGGCCAATGGAATAGCCTGGTCACACCGTATCCCCCTAGCGAGGTTGAAGTATTTCGGCGAGAAGAGGCGGTTGGGGTGGAGCCGTTGAGGGGAGTAACGGAAGGCCGTTTGTTGTTGCCACATCGTTTTTGTAGCGCTCTTTTGTCGAAAAAACAGTCCTTGCGCCAGGAGAATGGGCGTATGATGGCGCCGCAATTGCATGCGCTGAAGGGTGCAAACATTGAACAAGGACAAACTGCAGCGCGTCCGAGGCGCGCTGGTCTTAACGATGGTGTTTTTCTCACTATTGGCAGCGGCCTTCTGGCCGGCCCTTTGGCGTTCCATGGCGCAAGATCAATCCGCGAATCATCCGTGGATGGACAAAACGTTATCGCCGGATCGGCGCGCCGATCTCGTGCTTCAGCAGTTGACGCTCGAGGAGAAATACGGTTTTCTCCATGGAAATGGCATGCCCGGGTGGGGGCAACCGCGGCCAAACGCGTATCTCGGGAATGGCGGCGCTGGTTTTGTTCTCGGTGTGCCGCGACTGGGCATACCCATGATCCAGATGAGCGATGCAGCCTACGGCGTGCGCAGCAGCGGTGAAAATGGCCGCTACTCCACGGCGCTGCCGTCCGATGTGGCGGCTGCCGCAAGTTGGGACGTGCATGCAGCCTGCGCATACGGCGCGCTCATCGGCCGCGAATTGCGCGCGCAAGGCTACAACATGACTCTTGGCGGCGGTGTGAACTTGACGCGCGAACCTCGCAACGGACGGACATTCGAATATATGGGTGAAGATCCGATCCTCGCCGGCACGCTCGTTGGCAATCGCATGAAATGCGAACAGGCGCAGCACTTGATGGGCGACATAAAGCACTACGCGTTAAACGATCAGGAAAGCGGGCGCAATGCGGTGAACGTGATCATCAGCAAGCGCGCCATGCGCGAGAGCGACCTGCTGGCTTTTCAGATCGGAATCGAAATTGCCGATCCTGCCGGAGTGATGTGTTCCTACAACGCCGTCAACGGCGACTACGCCTGCGAAAATAAGTACCTGCTGACGGACGTGCTCAAGAAGGACTGGAATTTCAAAGGCTTTGTGCTTTCGGACTGGGGTGGGACGCATAGCACCGAAAAAGCGTCCGTCGCCGGACTGGATCACGAAGAGCCGGAAGATATTTTCTTTGGAGAGAAATTCAAGCAGGCCGTGCAGGCAGGCAAAATTTCCACCGCCGAACTGGACGATCACGTGCATCGCATTCTGCGCGCGGAATTTGCCAGCGGCATTGTCGATGATCCAGTAAAGAAAAACGTGGTGGATGTCGAAGGGGGCTTCGAAACCTCGCGCCGCATTGCCGAACAGAGCGCTGTCTTGCTGAAAAATGACCAGGCGATTCTGCCGCTGGATCGCACCAGGCTGCATTCGATTGCCATCATCGGACCGAACGCCAACACCGGCATGATCTCCGGTGGCGGTTCCGCGCAAGTAGATCCGCCCGGACGCGGCGCTCCGAAGTGGAAGGAGCATGTCTGGTTTCCCACATCCCCGTTGAAGGCCATAGCCGCAAAAATTCCAGGAGCGGCCGTGGAGTTTGACTCTGGCGCGGATCCGGCCTCCGCAGCGGCTCTCGGAAAGAAATCGGATGTCGCCATCGTCTTCGCTTATCAGTGGACCAGTGAAGATTTCGACTTGCCCAATCTTTCGTTGCCGGAGAATCAAGACGCCCTGATTGGGCAAGTGGCCGCCGCCAACCCGCGAACGATCGTCGTGCTGGAAACGGGTTCGGCGGTGACCATGCCCTGGTTGAATCAGGTCCGCGCCGTCTTAGAAGCGTGGTATGCGGGCAGCAAAGGCGCCGATGCGGTCGCGAACATCCTGTTTGGCGAAGTGAGCCCCAGCGCCAAGTTGCCCATGACTTTCCCGCGCAGCGAAGCCGACCTGCCGCATCCGCACCTGGTAACACCGCCACCGGAAGCGCCGGGCAGAAGAAATGGGGAAGCCAAGCCTACTTTTGAAGTGCACTACGACGAAGGATTGAAGGTCGGCTACAAATGGTATGACGCCGAAAACAAGCCCGTCCTTTTTCCGTTCGGCTTCGGACTTTCTTACACGACCTTCAGCTACTCAGGCCTGAAAGTAAGCACAGGGAGCGACACGACGGTCAGCTTTGCCTTAAAGAACACCGGCAGCCGCGCAGGCGAGGAAATCGCGGAAGTCTACGCGGCGCTGCCTGCGGCCGCGGGAGAACCACCAAAGCGTCTAGTCGGTTGGGACAAAGTGCATTTGAACGCGGGCGAGAGCAAAGAAGTGAGCATGGCCGTGAAAACTTTTTATCTCTCAATCTACGACGAGGCTTCCAATAGCTGGAAGCTAGTGCCAGGCACTTATACGTTGATGGTGGGCGGGTCGTCGCAAAACCTGCCGCTCGTCCAGAAGATCGACCTGAAATAGGTCCTTGAGATACGGAAATGGAAATACTCGATTCCACAGCTGTGGCTCAACCCAGACCCGGCTAGGGCGACTCCCGGGACTATTTGCCTGCTTTTGAAATACTGCGTTCGGGCAATCAGCGTTCTTCGCCGCTGAGGGCCAATTCGATTTCACCAGCGTCTTTTACGAGGGCGGTCCCATCAGCAAGAGTCAGCTGCGGCTTCTTAAGGATAGCGGCCGCATCCGAAAAATAAATCAGAGCAAGTTCTTTACAGTGCATGGTGACCAGGCATTGCTCCGTGATGGCCGTCGCAAGCGCGAGAATTTCGCGCCGGTGATCGCCGACTTTTGCCGAGCCCTTGCTGGGTTTTGCCAGGTCTTCCCCGAGTAAGTCGAGCCGATAGGTGAATCCGCCTGCGGTATAAAAAAACTTTTTCTCCTGGTGCTTGTTGTAAAACTCATCGAGACGTGTCCGGAGATCGTGGACCAGGTGCGCAACGGCATCCGTATTTTCTTTCTTGAGCGATTTCAACCTCTTCTCAGCCTGCATCGCGAGTTCGACCAAATCGCTAGGAGCCCCGACTTTCTGCAGGTCCTGCTGAAGCTGGTTTTCATCCTTGCGGGAAACTCCAGTCGTAATTGGAGGCACGTTCGTCACGTTGACTGACGGTGACGCATCCGGCCTACTCGTCGTTGTCTTTTCCGGAGACGCGATCGGGGGTACTGCCGGTCGCTTCTTCAACAAAACAATTACATTCGGATAGTTGTATTTTTCAGCCAGGGACAGCGCTGTATTTCCGTCGCGATCACGCAGTTCGACATTCGCCCCTTTATCTAGCAAAGCGCGCACCGTATCGGCGTGGCCCTGACGGCTTGCCTCCATCAACGCTGTCCGTCCCATATCATCCCTTGCGTTCAAGTCCGCCCCATGCTGAAGCAGGACATTCACCGTGGCCGTATCGCCGCCGTACGCCGCCCGGATCAAGGGCGTGTCCTCGTACTTATTTTTCGCATTCACATTTGCGCCCTTCTCAAGCAAGGCGCGCACGACGTCGGTGCGCTTCGAGAAGGCCGCCCAGAACAACGGCGTCCAACCTTCCTCGTCCTTGGCATTCACATCGGCGCCCTTTTCCAACAAAGCTGCGCCTTTGTCAAGCAACAGCCGCGCGATTTCGGTGTGGCCGGTGAGCGCGGCACTCATTAAAGGCGTGCTTCCGTAACCGCCTCTGCCGTTGACGTCCGCGCCCTGCTTTAACAGGCTTTGCACCGCAACAATATCTCCGCTCTGGGCAGCGTCCAAGAGTTGCTGAACGAGGCTCGGGCGGCCCGCTGCGGGTGCATTGGGGAGGGCCGGTTGCGTAGCAGGGGCCGAAGCGGTGCCAGGAGTCGCCGGTAGTGATGCCCCCGGCTTGTTGGATACCGCTTTTTGCGGGGGTTTGCTCTGCGAGACCAGCAGCGGGCGTTTGAGTACGGCAATAACTTGAGGATGCTTGTGTTTTTCTGCCAAGGAGAGGGCTGTGTCTCCATTCCTGTCACGCGCGCTCGCATCCGCTCCTTTCTTCAACAAGGCCAGCACAGAATCCCGGTGGCCCGAATCGGCCGCGACGATTAAGGCGGTCCATCCGCTTTTGTCTTTGGCATTTACATCTGCGCCTTTCGCGAGCAGGGCGCCTAAAGTATCAACGTGGCCCGAAGCGGCCGCGCTCATCAAGGCGGTCCATCCGTTGCTGTCCTTGGCATTTACGTCCGCGCCATCGGCCAACAAGGCCAGCACGGCGTTGGTGTGCCCGTTGCGCGCTGCACTCATCACTGCCGTCCATCCGGTCTTGTCTTTGGCATTGACGTCCGCACCTTTCGCGACCAAAGCACGCACGTTATCTGTGCTTCCCGAAGAGGCGGCCCAGATCAATGCCGTCCATCCGTTCTTATCTTTTGCGTTTGGGTTGGCGCCGCTTCCGAGTAACTTTTGTACCTGCGCGGTGTCCCGCTTCTTTGCGGCTTCCAACAACCTGGCATTGAGATCCTGCCCAGACGCGGATATGGCAATAGACAGAATCACCCCAAGCGCCCATGCCGCTCTGTTCATGTCCGGCCTTTCCATGGATTCCGGAGTTCAAGCTCCGCTTCACGCTCGCCGGTCCGCGACGGGACTGTACCTGACTACGGCATGAGGCGGGCAAAGGTCGTGCAAATAATAGCTTACTCGCGTCGGCTGACGAAAAGCGCTTCGTTCTCGCGTAATTTCATCATTGGATAATGACGGAAGTGTTTCCGGTGTGAAACTCAGTTTGTCGCGCTAAGGGAGCACGTAGTCTTAGCGGAGAAACCGAACGACAGGGACGGCATACGGTGCTTGTCCTGTGGAGTCGAATCAGTTTGGTAATATAATACTTGCTTCAGGTTGCGCGCCCACAGTTCCGGCTAGACAGTTAGGCGGCACCGGGAACCATGCAGAGGGCGGCGCCGCCCGCGATCCCCGACTCTGCGCCGTAGCGCGCCAGAACCATCGGAATTTCCAAGCATCGCTTGTTCAGGCTCCAAGCGGGCAGTTGCTCCCGGATTTTCCCAAAGAAGGGATTCAGCATCGTCGCCACACCGCCTCCGATGATGATGACGTCGGGTTCCAGCAGGTCGACAATGTTGCCCAGCCAGATCGTGATCACCTCGACCGTATCGAGAAGGATTTCCCTCGCCAGCGAATCACCCGCAGCATAAGCACGGTCGACAATCTCGCTTGTGACCGCGTCGATCTTTCCGCCAACCAGTTCGAGCATCACAGATTTACGTCCGGATGCTTCCGAGAGCCGCGCCCGCGCTTTTCGAGCAATAGCCGTGCCGGACGCCAGCGCTTCAATGCAGCCTTTCTTCCCGCATCCACAAAGTGGCCCGTGATAATCGATGACCATGTGTCCGGCTTCGTCCGCCGAGCCGGTACGCCCGTGATAAATGCGCCCGTCAAAAAGAATTCCCGCGCCAATGCCCGTGCCAATGCAAGTGTAGAAAACATTTCGATAGCCGTGGCCCGCGCCCCAGAGCGCCTCGGCGAGCCCGGCGGACTTCGCGTCGTTTTCCAGCTTTACCGAGCCGTCGTAGCGACGCGCAATTTCCGCGGCAAGTGGATAATTTCGCCAGCAGGTCACGTTGGGAGGATTCAGCACGATGCCGGTGTGAGGATCAAGCGGCCCGGGAGCGCAAATGCCGATGCGGCGTGCGGCGCTGTTCTTATCCGGCCCAAGCTTCAACAGTTCGTCAATCGCGGAGGTCACGGCAGCGAGCCCTTCTTCCGCCGTGCCGTGGGAGTTCATCGGCACGCGCGTGTGCTGATGGATTTCGCCATGCGCATCGACGAATCCCGCCGCGACTTTCGTGCCGCCCACATCCACGCCAATTGCCCAGCCTCCGGCTTCCTTTTGAGTCATAGTTTATGGAGAGAAACCCGTTATCCTTTTAAGTAGCGCTCGCTGTTTGGTTTCGAACCGCTCAACGCGAAGAATAAGATGTAAAGGTAGCAAAAGGTCGCGGCAAGTAAGGCGTAGTGAATTCCTTGGCCCCAACTGGTCTCACCTTGAATCATTCCGGGATAGTAGCGATGGTTAATTAGGTCTCCCGCCTTCCCCAGCAGCCAGGGAATCACCGCACCGCCCACAATGGCCATATTCAAAATGCCCGAACCATCCCCCGTCAGCGGTCCTAGCTCCGCGATTCCCATGGTAAAGATGCACGGGAACATGATGGAGTTGAAGAACCCTACGGAAAGAATCGACCACATCGCCGTGTGCCCGTTGGTGAATACCGAAGTGGTGACCAGAAGCCCGGCCATGACCGCAGCGAATGCCAGCAGCTTGCTTGGCTTGATTTTCTGGAGCAACCCTGAGCCAATAAAGCGGCCAAACATGGCTCCCATCCAATACACCGAGATGTACTTTGCCGCGTCACCGAGCGCCGCCCGATATCGCAGAGCGGCATCAGAAATCTTTACAGGGGAAAGAAATCCGCCGATGTTGTCCAACGCAAGGTAGTTTGCGATGGAGCTTCCAATGGCGACTTCTCCGCCGACATAAACGAAGATTCCGATCGCACCGGAGACAAGATTGGGATGTTTCCACACGGAGTCGGCAATCTTCTCGCCGATATGATGTTCTGCGGATGCCATCCTGGGGAGCTTGGAGAGGCCAATTCCGATAGCGAGCAGCGTCAGCGCCGTGGCAAAGAAATAGACGTAGAGCCTGATCACTGCGTTGGCTTCCTGCGAAGCACTCTGGCTCATGGCCGTTGCCGTGGTGCGGAGAATCAAGTGCGCTCCGATCCAAGGAAAGATCGTAGTTCCCAGAGAGTTGAAGGCCTGCGTCAAGTTTAGGCGACTGGACGCCGTTCCCGGTTTTCCCAGCACCGCAACGTAAGGGTTCGCTGCGACTTGGAGGATTGTGATCCCCGTGGCCAAAAGAATCAGCGCAGCGAGGAAGAACGGGAACGAGGGAATCTTCGCGGCCGGAAAGAAACCTAAGCACGCAACAACCATCGTGAGCAAACCGACCACAATGGCCCTCTTGTACCCGATCCAATCGATGATCTTGGCCGCGGGAATGGAGAAGATGAAATAAGCGGAAAAAAACGCCGTCTGTATGAGCATGCTCGCGGCCAGTTCGATCTTGAAAACATGCTGGGCGTAAGGAATCAGCACGTCATTGAGCGACGTGAGTGACCCCCACATGAAGAACAGCGTTGTGAGGATCGCCAGCGGGCCTGTATAGCTGGTACCCGCTTCGTTTGCGATTACCGTACTTTTGGCGGATACGTTTTCCATTGACGTTCACGTCCATTCTTGCAGTGTCTGCCTGAACCACGCCTTTGACCGCGCAGGATGATGACACACTTGGCGCGCAGAGAAAACCTTGCCGAGTCATGCGAGTGCAGGCGCGGCGTGTTATAAAGAGGCGGCGGAATCGTTAGCTTAGAGGCATAGGTGCAAGATGATTAGGCCGAAATTCCCGGCTCTCCTTGTGGCCCGCTGTTGCTTCATTCCCTTTTTCTTTGTAACACCTATCCTCGCACAACAGACTGCTCCGGCGATTGTTGTGCTCAACGAAGCGGGCTTTCCGTCCTGGGATTCGCCGGCATTTTCACAGCAACAAATCGAAAAAGCTTTGCCGGGAGCGCGCTTTGCATCGGCGAAGGAACTCGATTCTCTGCTGACGGATTCCTCGCCGTATCTGCTCGTGCTTCCTTACGGCTCCGCTTTCCCTGAACAGAATTGGTCGGCGATTCACGCGTTTCTTGAGCATGGCGGAGATTTGCTGGTTCTTGGCGGCCGTCCCTTCACACGAGGCGCGTATCATGACGACTCCGGCTGGCATCTGCGCGATTACAGCGTGCGCTTCATCCGGCAATTGTCCATGGATCAGTTTCAGAGCACGCCTGGTTCCGCGGGGATGGAATTTCAAAGCAATCCGGATCTCACGATTTCGCTGCCGCGCTTTTCCTGGCAGCGTGCTTTCAGCCCCATCATCCGACTCAGCTCGGTGGACCTCTACAATCGCGGCGGCTCCGCTGGTTCGATTGACGCGCGACTTGATCCGCTCGCCTGGGGAGTGAAAGACGGCCGCAAGATGGCTGCTCCGGCCATGCAAATCGATCACTTGCGAAACGGGTTTGACGGCGGCCGCTGGGTCTTTCTCACCTCGGAGCTGGATTCACAATTCGCAGCCAGCAACGAAGCTGTCACGTTGATTCGCACGCTTGCCGAACGCGCGCGCCACGGTTCTGAAGAATTCACGGCGCGTCCCACGCTTCCTCTTTATCTACCGGGCGAGCCCGTGGAAGTGGAAGTTCTCTGGCAGGCCGCCGAAAAGCCGACTGGCCCGGTCACCATTCGCATCACCGAGTTCCCCGAGGTCCAGCCCTCGCAGCGTGAAACGCAAACCGCAAACTTGTCCGCGCCACAAACCATGTTATTTCCCGCGCCCAAGGAAAAAGGATTTCACGTCATCCAAGCGGAGCTTCTCGACGGCACCAAGGTCCGCAACGTGTACCACTCCGGTTTCTGGATTCGAGACGCGGAATTCCTGCGCTCCGGGCCGCTTCTGACGGTCAATCATGATTTCTTCGAGATCGACCGACACCCGATCGCCGTCGTCGGCACCACGTATATGTCTAGCGAAGTGCAGCGACTCTACTTCGATCACCCCAACGTGTATGTGTGGGACCGCGACATGGCGCAGATTCAGGCTGCCGCACTCAATATGCTGCGCACAGGGTGGTGGACGGGGTGGGACAAATTCTGCGACGAAAATGGCCAGCCGTATGAACGAACGCTGCGCACGCTCGAAGCCTACCTGATGACTGCGCGCAAAAACGGCCTTCCCGTGCAATTCAATTTTTTTGCGTTCCTCCCCGAAGTCCTCGGTGGCGTGAATCCTTATCTGGACCCGGAGGCGCGGCGCAAACAGCAAACGCTCGTCTCCACCGTGGTGGGCCGATTTCACGATGTTCCATTCCTAGCCTGGGACCTGATCAATGAGCCCAGCATTTCCCAACACCTTTGGCAGACCCGCCCGAACGGCGATCCCATCGAGCTGGCCGCGTGGAACCAGTGGCTTTCGAAACGTTATCCGGATCGCGACGCGGTGGCGGCGGCCTGGAACGTCCCGCCGGATTCCATCGCGGGGACGATTTCCCTCCCCGGCGAGCTCGAATTCAGTTCCCGGGGTATGTATGTCGGCCACAACTCGCTTCGCGTCTATGACTACTTTTTGTTCGCGCAGGAGACTTTCGTCGACTGGGTGCGCTCTATGCGCGAGAAAATTCGCGCGACCGGATCGCAGCAACTCATCACCGTGGGCCAGGATGAAGGCGGCGTGAGAGACCGTCTTTCCCCCGCTTTCTATGGTTCCGTGGTGGATTTCACCACCAACCATTCCTGGTGGGGCAACGATTCCCTGCTGTGGGACTCGCTCACCGCCAAGCAGCCGAGCGAAACCATGCTCATTCAAGAAACCGGGCTTCAGCGCGAAATCAATTTGGACGAAACGGCGCGTTTCACGCCCGAGGAGGAAGCTTCCCGGTTCGAACGCAAAGTCGCGCTTTCCTTCGTGCAAGGAGCCGGCGCTATTGAATGGTTGTGGAACACCAATTCCTACATGACTGAAGCCAATGAAGCACCCATCGGCGCCCTGCGCGCGGATGGCACGGAAAAACCGGAAGCCACAGTGATGCGCGGTTTTGCGAGCTTTGCGAAATCGCTCCATAGTCATTTGCAAAACCCGCGCCAGCCTTCCGTGGCAGTTGTAACCTCGCAGGCCGCACAATTCTCGGTTCTTGCCGACCTGCAACTTGAGGCGCAACAAAAAGCGGTTCGCGCGCTCGCGTACAAACTGCAGGTCACTCCCTATGTGATTGCCGAGAACCACATCGCCAAGCTCGGCGCGCCGCAACTTGTGATCCTTCCTTCTCCGCAATCTTTGAGTGAGAGTACATGGCAAGCTTTGCTCGCTTACGTCAAGGGTGGCGGCAGTCTGCTGATTACCGGGCCTGTCTCGCGTGATGAGCACTGGCAACTCCGTGACCGCCCCCATGACCTCGGGTTAAGCGCGACGGTCGAGCCACAAAGCTATCGAAGCGCGGAAATCCAGCTCCCTGGCAAGACGGCTCGTCTGGCATTCGATCAGCAAAAACAGTCTTCCCTCGAAGCACTGCGCTTCAGCGATGGTGCAACCTGGAAAGAGATTCCCTCCGGCAAAGGAAAAATCTTCTGGGCATCTTACTCCGCGGAATTGGCGGAAGGACTCGACGCCGCGGCTGCTGTTTACGACCATCTTTTGACCATACTGAAAATCAAGCCTCCGTTCGAATTGCAATCCACGCTCCCGGCGGGCGTGTTGATTTCTACCACCGAACTCCAGGATTCCGTGCTTTACGTTCTGGAATCCGAAAACGAGGCAGATGCCGCGATCGATTTGCGTGACGCCGCCACCGCCGCGCGTTTGACCTTGAAATTGCCCGCACAGCATGCCGCGATTGCTCTCATCGGAAAGAAGGAAAAAGCGGTCATCGCCAAGTATGGCATCTGATTTTCGGGATGCTTTTGAAAGCTGTCTACCTCCCACCAGCCCTCATCGCTCTTGTTTTCTGCCAGGCTGCGCGGCTAGAAAATCTTCATTCCTCTGTAACTTTTCTCCGACTGATAGCTCGAATAGAAAGGAACACAAGAGGCGTTTGCTCCGCTTTGTTTAGCTTGGCAAACTCCGTGCCCAGTTTTTTCATCTACTAGAACGAAAGCTACGTGGGATAATACACAGAGAACAAGCATTCCTTGGAGGAGCTGATGTTGATCCGTAAGGCCACGGATTTGACATACGCGGATGTCACGCCCAAGCCGGTCTACCTGAACCGACGGAAATTCCTGCAAGCCATGAGCATCGCCAGCGCTACAGCAGTTTTGAGCCGTCGCCTGTACGAATTCGCCGCGCCGTCTCAGACCGCGCTAGCCGCCACAAAATTCAGCGGCCTTATCAAGAGCCCGTTCAGCACCACGGAAAAAGAAAATTCGTTCGAGAACGTCACGCACTACAACAATTTTTACGAATTCGGCACCGACAAGTCCGATCCCGCAAAAAACGCGCAGAACTTCAACATTTCGAACTGGGTGGTTTCCGTGGAAGGCGACGTCGCCAAGCCGCGCAAGCTCAGCATGGACGAAATCTTGAAGATCGCGCCGCTGGAAGAGCGCATTTACCGCCATCGTTGCGTGGAAGCGTGGTCCATTGTGGTTCCCTGGATTGGCTTCTCGTTCAGCAATCTCGTGAAGCTCGTCGAACCGACGCCCAAAGCGCAGTTCGTAGCCTTCCAGAGCTACTACGATCCCCGCCAGATGCCGCAAGGACGCTGGGCCGGGATTGCGTTTCCCTACGTCGAAGGCCTGCGCCTGGACGAAGCGATGAGTCCGCTGACGTTTCTCTGCGTCGGAATGTATGAAGAATCGCTGCCCAATCAGGATGGCGCGCCGGTGCGCATGGTGATTCCGTGGAAATACGGCTTCAAAAGCATCAAGTCGCTGGTCAAGATCAAGTTTCAGTCGAAAATGCCGCCCACTACCTGGAACATCGCCAACCCGCAGGAATACGGCTTTTATTCCAATGTGAATCCAAACGTCCCTAATCCGCGATATTCCCAAGCCAGGGAGCGGCGCCTGGGCGAATTCTTCATGCGCAACACGCTGATGTTCAACGGCTACGGCGATCAGGTCGCCAGCCTGTACAACGGCATGGACCTGAAGAAATACTACTAGACTGCATCCTGCGAAATGCGCGCCATTCTCACCAGCAAATGGACTAAAGTTGTTGTCTTCCTTCTTTGTCTGATCCCTCTCGGCGGGCTGGTCTGGCGAGGCTTTCACAATGGCCTCGGCGCCAATCCCGTCGAATTCATTCAGCTCACGACTGGGCGCTGGACGCTGCGCTTTTTGGTCCTCACGCTTTGCATTACGCCGTTTCGAAAGCTTCTGAATCTTCCCGACCTGATTCGCTTCCGGCGCATGCTCGGCCTCTTTGCTTTTTCCTACCTTTGCATCCACTTTCTTACCTATCTTGTCCTCGACCAATCTCTGGATCTTGCCGCGATATGGAAAGACATCGCCAAGCGGCCGTTTATCACCGTTGGCTTTCTCGGTTTCCTGCTGTTACTTCCGCTGGCAATCACTTCGACCGCGGGTTGGATTCGCCGCCTCGGCGGAAGACGCTGGCAAATGCTCCATCGGGCCATCTATTTTGCGGCGCTTTGCGGCGTAATTCATTACTATTGGAAAGTGAAGTCCGATGTGCGCATGCCGCTCTTTTACGGAGCGCTGGTCGCGATTCTGCTTTTGTGGAGATTGGGAGACTGGTTTTTCAGGCGCGGCTCAACAGCCACGAAGCTTTCCCCGCAGCGCGCTCCGGCCAATCCCTCGAGCTAACTCGTCCTAGTGAATGTTGGCGGAGGAGGATTCGCTCTGAAATTCCACTCCCCAGAACCGAGGTGCCGGAGACAAGAACTCAATGCCAACGCGCTGCCCTTTCTCCACCGGTTCCCCCAGGTAGACAACGCGGCATTCCTGCTCTTCCTGCGTTAGCGGATTCGTCAGCACCAGCATTTCGCCGTTATCCACTTCATGCTTGAGGAGCAGCAAGCCTCCGTGCGCGCTCACCACCACCGTCTCGCAGGTTTCCTTGAATTTCTTGCGGTCGTGTGTGCGTCCCTGGGCTTGCACGCGCATTTTGTGGAAAGCTCGCGCGCTGCGTCTTGGTGTTGCTGAAATCACGTCGGTCATAGCGCCATCTTCAACTGCCACTCTTACACCGTCAATCTGGCCCTCCGTACAGGTGTTCTCCATCGGCAAACGTGTCGTTCTCGCTCGATATCAAGGAGACTAAGGGGCTGGAGGAGATGCGCCGCCGAAATTGGTGCTGCTGTGCCAATCCGATGCACCTGTTTCATTTCATCGCTGGCGTTCCAAGGTTGGTTATGCCCTTGGCGGGAGGTCTTAATTGCCGTCGATACTCACCCCAGGGTCAGACTCTTCGCGGGCGGCGCTTTCCAGAAGCAACTTCTCCAAACCAGACGCCTTGTGCCTGAGGAGGAAGAAGTCATAAAATGCCAAACGGCGCGGCACGCACAGGTCCACGCATCCCGCTGCCGCAACATTCGTTTCACATTTGGCGGACGAGTTGTTTACATTCCATTTCGAAAGGACTACTGTCCCCAAGGGCTTTTATGAATCTTGCTGAATGGATTGATAGTACGCGTGATCAGCACCTCGCCGAGCTCTATGAGTTCCTTCGCATTCCCAGCATCAGCGCCAAGAGCGAACATAAACCGGATATCGAACGCGGCGCTCGCTGGGTTGCTGATCACCTGCGGGCCGCCGGATTTAAAACGGTTGAGATGGTTCCGACCAACCTGCACCCCTTGGTTTATGCGGAATCTTTGGGAGCTCCCGGGCAGCCGACAATCCTCTTCTATGGACACTACGACGTGCAGCCGCCCGAGCCGCTCGAGCTTTGGACCTCTCCCGCGTTTGAACCCACAGTTCGCAATGGCAATCTCTTTGGCCGCGGGACCGCCGACGACAAAGGCCAAGTCCACATTCATCTGAAGGCGCTGGAGTCGCTTCAGAAGGTCAACGGCAAGCTCCCCATCAACGT
>QHYJ01000115.1:23837-61092 GCA_003223255.1 Acidobacteriota bacterium
CCTGCGCGGTTTGAATTATTACCAGATCGAATTGACCGGCCCCGAACGTGATTTGCACTCTGGTGTGTACGGCGGCGCCGTGCCGAACCCTCTGACCATTCTCACGGAGCTTTTCGCCAAGCTGCACGATAAGAATTTTCGCGTTACGGTGCCGGGCTTCTACGATCAAGTCGCCAAGCTTTCGAACGCCGAACGCAAAGCGCTCAATTCGCTGCCTTGGAAAAAGAAGGATTTCGAGAAGGCCGTCGGAGCTCCTGGCTACTGCGGCGAGAAAGGCTTCACCACGGTCGAGCGGCTCTGGACGCGCCCGACGCTCGAGTTGAACGGCATCTGGGGCGGCTATCAGGGTGAAGGCGCCAAGACGGTCATTCCCTCAAAGGCGTTTGCAAAATTCTCGACGCGTCTCGTCCCCAACCAGGATCCCAAAAAAATCGCGCAACTCGTGGAGAAACACGTTCGCAAGCTGCTGCCGAAAACGGTTCACTGCAAATTTGAAGTTCTGAGCATGGGCAAGCCGTGGGCCGCTCCTTACCACAATCCGATTTTCCAGAAAGCGCAAGCCGCGTTGGAAGAAGGCTTCGGCAAAAAAGCGGTGTTTATCCGCGAAGGCGGCTCCATTCCCTTTGTCACGCAAATGTATGACACCTTCAAAGTGCCGTGCGTGCTGATCGGTTTCGGTTTGCCCGACGAGAACGCCCACGCTCCTGACGAGCATATTGCCCTCGAAAACTACTTTGGTGGCATCAAGGCCATCGCGCACTTCTACGCCGACCTGGCCAAACGGTAGGACCCGTCGGGTTTCCAGGGTCCCCCTGTTTCATTCCTGGCCATTAACTGAAGAATTTAGCTAAAACGCGCGTTTCGACCGCCCGGGGGGGGCCCCCGAAATGCGTTCTAACCGCATTTTTAGCGGTGATTTCCACACCCCCACCAGAAAATCTGCATTTTTCCGGCTTTTTCGCGATTTTTCCTTGCGTTCCCCCTTTTCCTTGGCTATAGTCCTTCGCGGCCCGAGTATTTCACGGGAAAAAATGAGGGGTAGCCGCTCGGAGCCTGCTTCGATTCGCATCGAGGCCTGTCTCGGTGAAACCGGGATGGAAAGTAAAATCAGGAGGATAAGCAGACTAGATGTCCAAGCCAATGAGCAAGACGAAAGTCGTTGGGCACCTCGCCGAGAAAGTCGGAACTCCGAAGAAAACCGCCGCCATGTTCTTTGACGAGCTCTTCAAGCTTGCGGTCAGGGAAGCCAAGGGCGCTGCGGGCAAATTCGTGATTCCGGGCCTCGGCCGCTTGGTCAAGGCGCACCGCAAGGCGCGCATGGGCCGTAATCCGCAAACGGGCGAGCAAATTAAGATTAAAGCGAAGACCGTGGTTCGCCTGCGTCCGTCGAAAGCGTTGAAGGACGCGGTCCTGAAGTAATTGTAGTCTTTCTTAGAATTTGGCCCCGCTGACCTGAGCCATCAGGTTCACGGGGGTGTTTCTCTCTGGAGTCGAAAGTGTCAGGGAAAAATGGCCACGGTCGGCAAACGAATCTTTCGCTCCATTGAATACTGACCACTGACAACGGAGGACTCAAAGTGTCTTGACGTAGGCAACTACGTCCCGGATTTGCGTCGCGTCTAGCAAGTCTTTCATTCCGGGCATCTGCGAGTCGCCGTTCTCGATCCACGTCTTCAGCGACTCCGTCGTGACCTTGTTCCCGTTCACACTAAACGTTCCGCGCTTGGACATACCTTTCAACCCGGGACCGATTTTTTTCTCGGTCTTGTCCGCAAAATGGCACATAGCGCATTTCTGCTCGAATATTTGCTTGCCTCGCGTTGCGGATCCCCCAGCGGCGTGACTCGCTGCTTTCTTCGTGCCGTTTTGCGGTGGCGGGTCCTGTGCCAGCATGGCCGTCGCAATGACCAGAACTGTGGTCCCAAGTATCGCTAAATTCCGCGTCACGATTTCTCTCCTTCGTCTCCGCAAATTAAGCTACCGGCGTTGCCAGTTCGATCTTTCCCTCAAACTCGTCCATTTTCTCCATTTCGCCCTGGAATTTCCACTCGCCACGCGCCACCGTACCTCACGGCACGTTCGCGCGCCCCGTCACAAAGTACAGGTTCCTCTGTTGCAACGCCTCTCACTTTCGTACTTTTGACCAATGCAAAACGTTGTGCTAACTATGCCTCATGAGCATGGAGACCCTCACGCGTGCGTGGGAAATCCTGCAGGACGCCTACCAGGCCCAAATGGAAGGCGATTACGATCGCGCCATCGAACTTTATCAATCTTCGCTGGAAATACATCCTACCGCCGAAGCTCATACCTTTCTTGGATGGACTTACCATTTCCGGGGGCGCATCGATGAAGCCATCGCCGAATGCAAGCGTGCCATCGAACTCGATCCCGATTTCGGCAATCCCTATAACGACATCGGCGCTTACCTGATCGAGCAGAATCGCTTCGACGAAGCGATTCCCTGGCTCGAGCGCGCAACCGAAGCCCGCCGCTACGAGCCGCGGCATTTTCCGCATTACAACCTGGGCCGCGCGTACGTTGGGAAAGAAATGTACAGCAACGCTATCCGTTGCTTTCAAGAAGCCCTGGAAATCGAACCGCGCTATTCGCTCGCCCGCCAGGCCCTCGCCTCGCTCCGCCGCCTGGTCAACTAACTATTCGCCGAACATATAAGCCCGCACGTTGAGCAGATGCTTGCGTAGCAGGTCCTGGGCTTGCGACTGATCGCGATCGCGCAGCGCCGCCACGATCGCCGCATGTTCGGCCTGCACTTTTTTCATTCGCTCCGGTGTCATGATCCACGCTTTCAGCGCTCCCCAGCGCGCTTGCTTGCGAACCCTGGCCAGCGAGCGGTACATGGAGGTCGCAATGCTGTTGTGCGTGGCGGCTGCGATGGCGTCATGCAGTTCCGTGTCCCAATGCTCGAATTCCGCCAAGCTCGTTGCGGCCCCGCCTCGCTTCAAGCACTCGGTCATGCGATCCAGGTCTGCCTTCGTGGCGCGTGCCACCACATGAGGAACAAGCCCCGGCTCGAAAATCAAGCGACATTCCATCACGTCGGCTGGGCTGAACTCCTCGATGCGGTCCAGGTCGAGCACGCCGGAAACTTCTTGGGCGGCGGCGCTGGATTTAAACGTGCCGCGTCCGACATGCCGGACGATGAGCTTATTATCTTCGAGCGATTGGAGCGCTCTCCGCAAAGTGTTCCGCGCAACCCCATATCGCGAACACAGCTCGCGCTCCGTTGGAAGTCGCTCGCCATTCTGCCAGCGTTCGGATCGAATTTCCTTCTCCAGAATCATTCGTAGCCTTCCGGAATCTCCTCGTTTTCTCGGGGCTCGCGTCCGTCGAACGAGCATTCTTTTGACCGCCGTTGAACCCATGAACCTTCGTTCCTTTTCCGTAAATAACCGCCGCACGTATCTTGGCATGTCCTTGCTTGCTCGTCTAGCGTAAATTGGTATAGAAAAGGTTCACATAGTCCTCCTCATTTCCGCTTCTTGGCATCCTCATAGCTTTTGTAGGAGATTCTTCTTCCACTCTCTGCCGTCGCCTTCACCTATCACATGGCAAGGCCAAATCTGTTTTTCTTTTTCTCTTGACTCGGGCAGCCAATGCGAGGATATTGGCGCTCAATTGGTTCATAAAATGGTGCATTTGGTTCATATTGGTTCATTGGTTCCGGTTTTACCGCTCTCCGGCTGCAGGGCATCTTCGAGGGAGCCTCGCCTTTCCGGAACGGATTCGACCGCGGTTGTTTGCTCGGGAGAATAACTGGGGGGGCAAATGAAATCTCATTTCATTCGTCTGTTTCTTGGGGTGTTGGCAGCTTGTTTTATTTTCGATATACCGCTCCGCGCGCAAGTCGCTGGAGCAACCGTTACCGGCACCATCACAGATGCCACAGGCGGAGTCATCGCGAGCGCGCAAGTTTCGGCTAAGAACGTGTCCACCGATATCGTGACTTCCACAAAAAGTAATTCCGACGGCCTGTACACGGTCACTAATCTCATTCCTGGGGACTATCAGGTGACCGTCGCCGCTCCCGGCTTCACCACAAAAGTTCTCAATGTCACGCTTACCGTCGGTGCGCAGCGGGCCTTGGACGTCACGATGGCCGTCGGTCAATCGCAGCAAACTGTGCAAGTCACGGAGGAAGCGCCAACCATCCAACTCGCCACCGCCACGATTAGCGGCGTGGTCCAGGGCTCAGAAGTTCGCGAGTTGCCCTTGAACGGGCGAGACTGGGCTTCACTCGCAACCCTTCAGCCGGGCGTGGCTTCGGTGCGAACCCAAGAAGCCGTCACGCAGGTCGGCTCTCACGCGCGCGGCTTGGGAATGCAGATGACCATCGACGGCAACCGTCCCACGCAAAATACCTATCGCTTGAACGGCATCATCATCAACGACTATTCGAACGCCGGCCCCGGGAGCGTGCTCGGCCAAAACCTCGGTGTCGACGCCATTCAAGAATTTTCCGTCCTCACCAACAACTACACGGCGGAGTACGGCTTCACTTCCGGCGGCGTCATCAATGCCATCACTCGCTCCGGCACGAATGATTTTCACGGCAGCGCTTACGAATTCATTCGAAACAGCGCCTTGGATGCTGCGAATTTCTTTGA
Organism: Acidobacteriota bacterium; assembly: GCA_003223255.1. Taxonomy (GTDB): domain Bacteria; phylum Acidobacteriota; class Terriglobia; order Acidiferrales; family UBA7541; genus Acidiferrum. The sequence goes on from QHYJ01000115.1 coordinate 28,466, forward strand.
AAATGCCAGCGGCTTGAAGAAAGCCGTCTTCCGCCGCAATCAATTTGGTGGCTCAGCCGGCGGCCCAGTTTGGAGAGATAAGATATTCATTTTCGGCGATTACGAGGGACTTCGCCAAAGCAAGGGCATCCCGCATATCGCATTTGTGCTTTCGCCCGAAGCGCGCGGGGGCATTCTTGGTGATCCAAATACCGGAACTCCCCAGTCGCCAATCACCGTAGACTCCAACATCGCGAAATTCCTTGTTTTCTATCCAGCCGTTAACGATGGTCTGATAAGCCCAGCCAACGGAGCGGCGTGCGACCAGGTCACTGTGATCTGCAACACCGGCAGATATGCTTTTTCTGGAGCCCAGGTGGTGCCGGAAAATTATTACACCGCGCGCACGGACGTGAAGATCTCCGCCAAAGACAGTCTGGACGGCGGCTATTACTACGACCACTCCACCTTCACTCAACCCGATGGTCTAAATCAGGTGCTGGATCAGTTTGCTTTGGGCCGCCAGGGTTTCTCCGTGGAAGAAACTCATTTGTTCAACCCCGGTTTGGTCAACACAGTCCGGGGCGGCTACAACCGCAGTTACGCTGATGGCCAGCTGACTCCCCGTGCCATCAATCCTGCCGCAGCCGACACCTCTTTCGGAATGGTCGCCGGCCTCTACGCGCCCAGGATTACCGTCTCCGGCCTTACCACTTTCCGCGGCGGCTTGCGCGGCCAGTCGGTCCAGAACTACCTGCTTCAAACCTACCAATTCTATGACGACGCTGTGCGCACATTCGGAAGGCACAACCTGAAGTTCGGTGGCGCGATCATACTCTATCATTTGGCCTTGTTCGCGCCATTCATTGAAGACGGCTCGGCCACCTTCAGTGACATACCGAGCTTTTTGCAAAACATCGTTCATATCGCGGGCAGTCCTCCAGACGTAGCCGCGATTAAGACCCATCACAACCGCACATCGGTTTTTGCGGGATATGTTCAAGACGACTGGAAGTTCCGTCCCAGTCTCACCGTCAACCTGGGCCTTCGCTACGAGATGGAAACAATTCCCACGGAAACCAGCGGCCTGATCGCCAACATGCCGACCATCACCACCAATCCCGGCGCCTGTGTTTCCCCCAGCAATTGTCCCGGCATGAACAAGTTCTCCTTCCCCCACAACCCGACCAGCAAGAATTTTGAACCGCGCATCGGATTTGCCTGGGATCCTTTCCATAGCGGAAAGACTTCGGTTCGCGGCGGTTTCGGCATTTTCGATGCCTTACCGCTTCCTTATGAATTAGTCATCAATAACGCGCAGACCTCGCCCTTTCATAACGTGATCACCATCTTTGCTTGCCCTCAACCCCCCGGCGTCCCGTGTGCAGCCCAGGGTTCCTTTCCGAAAATACCTTTCCCCTCGTCTTTTGTCGCTTCTGCCCAGACCTGGAACTACGTGGACACCAACATCAAGCGCAATTACATCTATCAATACAACTTCAGCGTGCAGAGGCAGTTGACCGGTTCGCTGGCTTTGACCGTCGCCTATGCCGGTTCCCGCGGTATTCACAATCCCTTTCAGATCGACGACATCAACACCGTTTTTCCTACCTTGACTTCGGGCCGCTGGCTCTTTCCGAACCCCGTAGGCAGCGGCGTGATTAATCCCAATGCCACTTCCGTTGTGCCGGGACAACTAATCAACGCGAACGTTGCTGCCATCCAGACTACCCTTTGGCAGAGTATGTCCTATTACAACGCTCTCCAAGTCCAAGTGGAAAAGCGCATGAGCCATGGTTTGCAGGTTCTGAGTTCTTTTACCTGGGGCAGAACCATGGACACATCTTCCGGCAGTTTCGCGGGCGATAATTTCTCCGCAGATTTGAGCCCTACCATTCCGTGGTGGGACCTTCAGATTGTGCGAGGGCTTTCCGACTTCAATGTGTCTCGCAACCTGACCGTCAACGCCTTGTGGGACATCCCCACCGCGCATGCCTTCTCCGGACCAGCCGGCTGGATCGTGCGAGGCTGGCAACTGGGCGGCATCGTCCAAGCCAGTTCCGGCGTGCCTCTTTGGCCATTAGATGGTGTCGAAGGCGACCCCATGGGCCAGCTTAACTCCGAGCCTATTGCCATTCCCGATCGCGTAGCAGGCTGCCCGCTGACCTTCCCGTCTTCCGGCCGTCATGGAAATCTTCAATACATCAATCCCGCGTGCCTGATTAACGCCCAGGCGCCTAGCGCCTCCTTCTACTCCACGAATTGTGACCAGCGTTTTGCCGCTCCCACTTGCATCAACCTTCTGGGTAATTTAGGTCGCAACGCCATCATTGGACCGGGCTTGGTGAACTTTGATTTCTCCGTCGTCAAGAACAGCAAGATTCCAAGAATTTCGGAAAGCTTTGCCGTCCAATTCCGCGCGGAGTTCTTCAACGTCTTCAATCACACCAACTTCGCGCCGCCGGTTGATAATCTTGAAGCGCTCGATGCATCGGGAAACCCCGTGCCGGGATTCGGTCAGATTGATGCCACCCAGGTTCCCAATCGCGAAATTCAATTCGCCTTGAAGTTTACCTGGTAACCGATTTTTTCTTGCAGTGCGCTGATCTGAAACATCGACCCTGCTTTCCTGTCGCGATTCTTGCGCTTGCGAAACCTAGTCGAGGAGGCTGTGATGAAACGCTTCACTTTCGCCCTGCTTCTGTGCTCGGCAGGTGCCCCTGTTTTCTGCCGCTCAAGACCAGGCTCCTCCCGAGATTCCCTACAAATCCGTCCCCCATCTTCTCCAGCTTCCTGCCGGCACGTACCTCGGCGAGGCCGCAGGCGTGGCGGTAAATTCTAAGGGCCGCATCTTCGTATACAACACGCGCAGCGGCCAGACTCGCCTGTTTGAATTTGCTGCGGACGGCAAATTCGTCCGGGAAATCGGCCAAGGTCTGTACGGTTTTGTGTTTGCCCACACCGTTCGCATCGACAAGAACGACAACATCTGGTGCACCGACGAAGGCTCCAACATGGTTATCGTGTTCAATCCCGCGGGACAAGTGATCATGCTCTTCGGCAGAAAACCCGAAGCTGTCGAGGCCGCGCCGCCGCCTCCGCGGCGTCACTCCACCACCTATCCCGACGGCATTCGCAACCTTCTCGCATCGCCTGTTTAATCGCCCTACCGACGTGGCCTGGGATGCCAACGGCAATAGCTTTGTAGCCGATGGCTACAACAATTCGCGCGTCGTGAAGTTCGACAAAGACGGTAATTGGGTCAAAGAATGAGGCAAACGCGGAGACGCTCCCGGCGAGTTCCGCACCGTGCATGCCATCGCCCCCGATGCGAAAGGAAATGTCTTTGTCGGCGACCGCGAAAACAATCGCATCCAGGTTTTTGATAACGATGGAAATTTTCTAAAACAATGGACCAACGCTGGCGCGCCCTGGTCCACCTGCATCACTCCGGGTCCCAAACAGGCGCTCTGCACCTCGGATTCCGCCAGCGGCCGCATATACAAACTGGATCTGGATGGCAACATCCTCGGCGTTTTCGGCAAACCCGGCAAGCAACTCGGCCAGTTCGGCTGGGTGCACGAAATTTCCTGTCCTTCGGAAAACACGCTGTTCGTCGCGGAGCTTCTAAATTGGCGCGCGCAGAAGCTTCTCTTGCACCCGTTGCAGAAATAGTTTGCAAATCGCTCATTACCCCCAAGGCGCAGCCGTCTGTGCGCTCGGCTTGACGACGCGGTCGTAAATCCACAACAGAAGCGTCGTGAGCAAGCCGACGCCAACGATGGCGTACCAGGCGCGCTGTGGCTGGTGCGCTACTTCAGCAAATTGGTGCATCACGCGGCCGCCAAACCATCCGCCAATCAGCGAGCCGATGCCGATGGGCAGAAACGCAAACCCCATATACGTGCCCTGCTGCTCGGCCGGGGCCAGCTTCGCAATGTATTCGTAATACCGCGGGGCCTGAATCATTTCGCCGAGCGCGAGGACCAGGATCGAGAGAACCGCGCCGAGGACTGTGGGTTGAAACGCCACGATGAGCCAGCAGAGCGAAGAAATGAGCGTCCCCAAGATCACCGCGCCGAATGCGGGAATCTTGCGAAACAGATAATTGATCAACACCGTGAAGAAAATAACTGCAAGACCGTCGGTCACCAGGATAAGTTCGACGTCGGCCCCGGCGCTGATATAGCCGTGGATGTAGCCCGGGAGCGAGATGTACTGCTGCCAAAAGACGATCCAGTAGCCGGTAAAAATAAGTAGGAGAAGCATGAACTTCGGGTTGGTCAGCACGGTGAGGAAATTCCGCAGCGTTTCGGAAACGCTCGGTGCGGGACCTTCGCCGGCGCGTTTGGGTTCGCGGAAGAAAATCAGCACCGCGAAAAACATACCAAAGACGCTGAGCGCGGCGACGCGAAAGACGTTTTCCACGCCGAGATGGCGATGCGCCCAGGACGCCACGTATGGACCCGCCGCTCCTCCGATGTTCACCATGGTGTAGTACAGGGAATAGCCGATGGACCGCACGTTTTCGCTGGAGGCACGGGCCGTGGTTCCGACGACGCACGGCTTTACCATCGAGATGCCTAGCGCAGGCAAAATGAGAATGAAGCCCACAAAGACGGCCGGCGGTATTGCGCTCCTGACGGGCCCGAGCCACGCGGCACCAAGCGATCCCAGCAGAAAATAAGCAATGGCGAGAATCATGTAGGCCAGCGACAGCGCCCTCCGGAAACCCAGCTTGTCGGCCACTGCGCCGCCGAAGATCGCCAGAAACCAGACCATTCCACCAAAGATGCCTGCCAGCGTGCCGGTTTGCTCAGTGGGGAAATTCAGTTTTTCGTGAAGATAGTTGGCCAGCGAGGCAAAGGCGCCGTAATAGGACAGCCGCTCGAAGATTTCGCTGATGTTGGCGACCCAGAACGGCCGCTCGAACCCCTGGCGGATTTCCTGAAGCCGCTGCCCTAAGCTCATTTCGCCTCCCTGGATGCGCGCGGGGATAATAGTCGAGGAAGCCTTAGAAATAAAGGAAGTTAAGGGGACAGGAGCGCCTAGGGGTCGAGCCGACAGCCAGGAATAGCCGTGCGCTCGGTGCTCGATGCGTTGCGGGCTTTTGGTTCTTCCTTCGACGCCTCTATCCTGAACCAAAGAAAAGACTTATTTACGCATTGGAGAATCTTAACTTTGTGGTATACTGGTTTTGACTGTGGGGTACTAATTCCTTCCGCCCTCCTGAAGCTATGCGCGGCCATTGCCAAGTCTCTGACCATCCGACAAGACAGTCATCCTGCCTGCCCGCCGTGGCGGGCCCGTCATGACGGTTGCCGAAGGGAGCCAGCGCTTGTCCCAAACGCAGCCGAGGGGCAGCGATTTGCGCTTTCTGCATCCCGCATGGCTTCACAGGACGAACGATCTCTCCTCCTCGGCTTCAGCTTTTCCTGGTCTGAAAGCTCGTTCTTCCCGTTTACCTCCTCGGGCTGCCTCGTCATTACTCTCTCCAGCAATTGTGGCGGCCATCATCGTGGCGCTGTCGCTCGCCGTGGTACCCAAGGCGAAAGGCCAGGAGGCAATTGCTCCAACAAATGAGGAGCTTGCAGGGATTGCCGAGCGCGGCCGGTTGCTCTATGAGTACGACCAGGCCGCTTGGCATGCAGCCGACGCGGTGCAGTTGGCGAATCCTAAAGCCGTCGAGGGCCAGCTTTACATTGCAAAGAAAGAAAACGGCAAATGGCTCGTAGTTTTCGGCAAATTGAATGACGATCGCAGTCGCTTTGCGATTACCTACCAAGCGGACGAGCAAGCGACATTGCGTCTGTTTGCCATCCACCAGCAGCGGGGGGAGCCGCAAGACCAAGGATTTTTCCTTTATGCCGCGCGCGCCATGGACTTAGCGCTGCAGGATTTCGGGAGAACGAATCGGCCTTACGACGTCGCCGTGCTTCCAGCGGGAGCGGAGCAACTCTATGTCTATCTGTATCCGGCCCAGACTCAGGCGCGTGTGTATCCGCTCGGAGGCGACGTCCGATACCTTGTGAGCGCGGACGGGATGAAAATTTCCGAAAAGCGCCAGATGCACAAGACCATCATTGAAAATCAGCCGACACAGCACGCCAAGAAAGCCGTCGCCGGATACCACACCCATGCTCTGAGCGACCTGCCGGAGGATACCGACGTGTTTCACGTGTTGACACAAGATACGCCTGTTTCGGAGATCGTGCTGACGCCGCACTTCTCGTATCAGATCAAGACCGATGGAACGATTCAGCTAGAGAAGGACAGGAAACGGAGAAAGTAAAGTACAGAGTCTTGCGTTGTGGAGTTCCCGACTCGCCTCCGATATTTCGCGGGCGGCCAAGAGCCATACAACTCCTGCTCTGTCCAGCAACTTCGGGGCATTTTCTTTTGCGCTCTTTCATGGCCGAGGTTTAAACTAGGCAAAGCACGATTTCACGACAAATCCTTTCCCTCGGGAGGCCGACATGAGAGTTTCGCGTCGGCATGTCGTCACTTTCCGCAGTTTCCCGGTTGATTCTGATGCTCAACCCATATCATCCCGCAGAGCTTCCCTATTCCCGCCCGCGCTTAGTTGCATCGCAGCGCTGCTTGTTACGGCAACACTGATCGGCAGCGCGGTGCCCCTTGCCACCGCGCAGGCGGGGCCGAACTCGGATCCCAATTACGTCGCGCTGCGCAACATTACGCTCGGAAACGAGGCCGTGGACGTCGCGAAACTCGATCTCAAGCGGGACGCCGGCACATTTCATCTGCATTCAGGCACGGTCTGTTTTGTTCCCCCCGTCAATAGCAAAGTGACCGGCGCTGTCTTTGTTGGCGAGGGCCATTTCGTTCTGAACCCTCCGACGGAAACAGAACGCAAAAGCCTCAAGTATCTGACCAAGGAAGACGAATTTAGCGAGAAGTTCGAGCGACTGGTGCTGCGCTTCACGGATTCTACTTACGACGAAATTAAAAAAGCGGGCACGACGGCCTCCGGCAGTTGCGATGCTGGCGTTTTCAAGGACAGCCAGAATACAACCCGCCACAAAATAAAGTACAACCTGGAAGCCCGCATCCTCGAAGAAGTTCTTAGCCCCGAGCCTCGAGATCTCTTTTTTGCCTTCGTCCACGGCAAGCGCTACGACGATAAGGAGCTCTACCAGATCGACCCCGACGACGACTCGGATCAAGTGGACTTCTGGACCTATGACGAGAATAAGTGGGGTGACTGGGCTTCCTTCAGCTTTACGCAACCTCACGCCAAAGGTTCCTTTGGAAGACCCATCCGCATTGACCATCATCAACTCGATACAACCTTGGAAAAGAATGGCGCGCTTTCCGGAAAAGCAACGACCACTTTTGTCTCCGAGCGAAATGGGTTGCGCGTGGTCCCGTTTTCCTTGTTCCACACGCTGCGCGTGGAATCGGTCACGGCGGATGGCCAGCCGCTTTCCTTCATTCAAGAGGACAGGAATGATGACGCCCAATTTGCAGTGATTCTTCCCAAACCATTGGCAGCGGGCGACAAGTTCAGCGTCACGACCACCTATAGCGGCAAGGAAGCCGTTTCCAATGAGGGCGGTGGCAATTACTTCCCGGTTGCCCGCAACAACTGGTACCCGAACAGCGTGGGGTCCGCGTTTGGCGAATACGCTTCGTACGACATGACTTTTCGCATTCCGAAAGGGATGAAAATTGCCGCCACCGGCGCTTTACTCAGCGACGCTAACGAGGGAGGCCAAAACGTCAGCGTCTGGAAGAGCGAAACGCCGCAAACAGTTGCCGGCTTCAGCTTTGGCCGACTCAAAGTCGAGGAAGCCAAGCTCACCAAGCCCGAGATGTTCATCCAGTCCTTCGCTAACGAGGAATCTCCGAACTGGGTCCAGTCACTGCAGCAAGCTGCCAGCGGAGAGTTGCCGAGGCAGGACGCGCACGCGCCAGGCGTGGCCTTGGGCACGATGAGCACCACGTCTCTCAACAAAAAGGCGCTTGCCGAGGGCCAACTCGCCGAACAAGTCTACACGGAGTACTTCGGGCCCTCGCTGTTTAGGCACTTGGAGCTGACCCAGCAAACTGCATGCAACTTCGGACAATCCTGGCCTGGGCTCGTGTGGATTCCCATTTGCTATTACTTCGACACTACGGTCCGCCACGAACTGGGAATGGACTGGGGTGACCGCGGCTACTGGAAGGTGGTCACGCCGCACGAAGTCGCGCATCAATGGTGGGGCCACACGGTGGGCTTTAGTTCTGGGCGCGATCAGTGGATGAGTGAAGGTTTCGCGGACATGTCCGCCTCTCTTTATCTCAGCATGATTGAAAAGGATCCCAAAAAGTTCCTCACGTTCTGGAATGATGAACGCGAACTGCTGCTGGAGAAGAACCCGCAGGGCTTTCGCGCCATTGATGTTGGTCCCTTAACCATGGGATATCGGGTCAACAACGCCCGCACCGGTGGAGGCATCACCCGCCGCCTCATTTATCCCAAAGGGGCATACGTTCTGCACATGATCCGCATGATGATGTTCGACAAGCAAAATGGCGACAAGCACTTCAAAGAGACCATGCAGGACTTCGTGAACACCTATCGGGGCAAGGCCGCAACCACGGAAGACTTCAAAGCGATGGTCGAAAAACACATGACCCCGGATATGGATGCCGAGGGAAATCACAAGATGGACTGGTTCTTCAACGAGTATGTCTATGGCACGCAGTTGCCCGGCTACAAGCTGGACTACTCGTTTGATAACGATGCGGACGGCACGATCGTGATGAGCTTGAACGTCACGCAATCCGGCGTGGACGACGAGTTCCGGATGGTGGTTCCGATTTACCTGGAATTGGATGACAGCCGCGTTGTCTTCCTGGGGAGAATGCGGCTGGTCGGAAACACCTCTTCTCCGGCGAAAGTGCCACTCAAGGGCCTAAAAACGAAGCCGCGCCGCGCGATCATCAACTACCTCGACGACGTTCTTGCTTCGCCCAGCTAACGTAGCGAAGACCCCAACCATGCCTTTGGAGGTTGTGGAGAAACGCATCGAGCTGTCATTCCAAGGGCCGCGTTTGCCCGAGGAATCCGCTTTTTCTTTAGTTTTCCAAAGTAGATTTTTCGGCACGCTGTTAGAACAGCCGGGAGTGGAAGGCCAGCGAAGCTGGGATGTGAACGGAGAAGTAAGTGGGATCGTGGCGGCCTGGGTAGATGTGAAATTCGTGAGGGATTCTGCGGGCCGTAAGGATTTTATCAAGCGCGGCCGCGCCGGATTCAAAGCCGTAATCATCCTGATCGCCACAATCAAAATAAATCTTCAGCCCGGAGAGATTCGCGGAGCGCGCCAGCGTGAGAGGGCTATTGGCCTCCCAAAAAGCCGTGTCCGGAGGAGTGCCGAAAACTGCGCCGAGAACGCGTGAGCGAGGAGATTGCGGAGTGCTGAGAAAAACGGGAAGTTTTTCAATGAGCGCGGCGCTGTGCGCGCTGACGGCGCTGAAGAGCTGGGGATGGCGGAAAGCGAGATGCAGCGCACCGTAGCCGCCCATGGAAACTCCGGAAATGGCACGGTGGGCGCGACCAGGTGACACGCGATACTTTTTTTCAATGAACGGAAAAAATTCCCGCAACAGGAAATCCTCGTACCGAACTTTTTCATCCTTTGAGTTGATATAGAAACTCGCGCCGCCCGCGGGAGTGGCAATCAAAAATTCTCTTAGCTTGCCGCCCTCGCGCAAATCTTCGACGAGATTCCACAAACCGGAGTGCACGAAAAATTGCTCGTTGTCGCCGAGCCCGTGCAATTCGTACAGAATGGGAAAGTGTTTCGTTCTGTCGGCATCGAACGAAGCCGGTAGCACGATGCAGTACGGAACATTGCGAGCGAGGATTTTACTGGGGATCGTATTGCATTCAACGCGTCCGGACGCGAGGGATGAGGGGACGTAAAGGAGGTAGAGGAAGCAAAGGAGGCAAAGGAAAAGGTGCGGAGACCAGCGGTCTCGTCGTACTGGGTAAGGTTGAGATCCAGCCGGGATTCCTCGTCCCCTGCGGCTCCTCGGAAGGAGAGAGAGGGCACGGAACGTTGGGCGGCACTGAATGCCAAGAGTCACGCGAATAGTTTACTCATAGCGGAGGGCTTGGACAGGGTCGAGGCGGGCGGCGCGCGAGGCGGGATAGAGGCAGGCGGCGAGGCTCACAAGAATGGCAAAGCCGATGCCGAACAGAACGAGCCACAAGGGAACAGAGGAAATGTCCACGCTGGAAAGATTCTGGCGGTGCAGATAAACGTTGGTGCCAAAGGTAAGAGCGCGGCCAATGAGCCAGCCGAAAACAGTTCCAACAATGCCGCCGAAAAGGCCCATCACACCGGCTTCGACAAAGAAAAGCTGCTTGACGTCTCGGTCGGCGGCGCCAAGAGCTTTCAGGACACCAATTTCACGTCGGCGCTCGAGGACCGCCATGACCAGGGTGTTGACGATGCCAAGAGTAGCGACCGCAAGAGCGAGGCTGCTGAAGATGGCGAGAAGAAGATCCAAAACGCGGAAAAACGTGCGCAGGCCTTTCGAAACATCGAGAAGAGAGAATGCGCCAAAGCCAAGCTCCTTGAGTTTGGCTTCCGTGGCTTCCACCAGCGAAGGGCTTTTGACGCGCACGGTGAGGCTGGAGTAGGTGGGCTTGTCGCTCGAAGAATCGCGAAGAATGTCGCGCAGGTCGTTGACCTGCGCGGCGCGCAGAGTTTCGGCGATCGGAAGCGGGATGAGCAAACGGCCGCTGCCGAAGCCTCCGAACCCGGAAGCAGGTTCAGTTTCCACAACTCCGATAATACGGAAGTGCCTTTCTTTCGGAACGACAGAAAAACCGCCGGAGTTTTGCGCCGTTTCGCCGGGCTGAGAAGGAATTGACTGGCGCTCCGCGTAGCGAAGCACCAAATCTTTTCCAATCAGCGATGCGGTTTGAGGATTCAACTCCTTGGCAAATTCCGTCTGCAAAATAGCTTCGTCAGCATTCGGCGAAGAGAAGAAGCTGCCTTGCATGCCGTCGAAGGCGCCGCTAGCCTTCGAAGATTCCGGCATGCCCGCGACCATGGTGGCGTAGGGTTTGCCGTCGTAGCGCACCTCGGTGAAGAAACGGATTTGCGGATAGACCTCGATCACGTTGGGCAGGCGCGCGATTTCTGCCCGCGCGTCAGCGTCCAGCGGACGAGCCTTCGCATCGGGTGTGCGAGACGCAGGGGGCCCTCCACCAGGCCTGCGCAGATTGGTTTTGGGAGTGACGAAGACAGAGTCGAAGAGGCCGCTCTTGGCGAGCCGGCTGGTGGCGAGTTGCTGGAGGCCAACGCCGAGAGAAAGCATGGCCACCAGCGAGGCCACGCCGACCGCAACGCCAAGAGTCGTGAGTGAATTACGCAAAACGGCTTCGCGAAGATTGCGGAAAGCGAGATCGCTGAGGTCGCGGAACTTCATCGCGCAGCTCCATTCGAAAGAAGCTTGCCATCTCCCATGACCGCCAGGCGGTCGGCGAAACGCTCGGCGAGTATGCGCTCATGGGTGACCATGACGATGGTCATGCCAAGGTTTTGCTGAATTTCACGAAGCAACGAAAGAATGGATTCGCCCGTCGCGCTGTCAAGATTGCCGGTAGGCTCGTCGGCAAGAAGGATTTTGGGGCGATTGACGAGAGCGCGGGCGATGGCGGTGCGCTGCTGCTCGCCACCGGAAAGTTCGCTGGGGCGATGGCCGATGCGTTTTTCGAGCCCGACGCGCTGGAGCGCTTCGCGGACGCGCGTGGAGCGTTCGGAGCGGTCGACCTCTGCGAGGCGCAGCGGCAGTTCGACGTTTTCTTCGAGGGTCATGCGCGGAAGAAGATTGAAGGATTGAAAAACCATGCCGACGGTTTGGCGGCGGTAGCGGGCCACTTCGAGCGAAGACATTTTCGAAAGGTCCTGGCCGTGGGCCATGACTGAGCCGGAACTGGGGCGGTCGAGGCCGGCGATGAGATTGAGCAGCGTAGATTTTCCGGAGCCGGAACTGCCGAGTAGCGCGAGAAATTCGCCAGTCGGAACGGTAACGGACACATTGTCCACGGCGCGAATCACGGATTCACCCATGAGGTAGTGGCGAGAGACTTGGTCAAGCTGGATGGCTGGTTGTGCGTCTGGCATAAGAATTGGGTCTCAAGAATACTACGCACGGGAGGCTCTTAAGATTGCGGAATTGGGATGCGCAATGGCCATACGGTTTTCGCAGAGGGGGAGTTAGTGCGTTTCGAGGTCGAGGCGTAGATTTCCTGAGTGCTAAGGTCACGCGCATACAAACGGAAATTGTCGGGCGAAAGACCACTCCAAACGCCTGAAACCGTGGCCTGAAAGCGGGCAGATCCGACAAGCTAAACAACTCGTCGGATTGGTTCGCGCCTAGCTTTCACGCGGCGCGCCGTGGATGCTCTGTAAGAAAGTTGTCAAAATAAGTGTAGGCGCTGTCTTTTGTCCAACTGGGATAGGCGATGTTGCCCTTCTCCGCGAGCCATTTGGACCACTTCCGAGCGCGGAAATCATAGAGCATAAGGGTGGCAGAATCGCGCGTGAGGGCCGCGAGGTAGCGGCCATCCGGAGACAGGCAGGGGCTGAACAAACCTTCCGAGCCAGGCAAAGGCGAAAACTGCTGTGACTCCCAGATCGAAAATCTGGATGTTTGCGGGCTTCGAATCGGGCGCGGTTGAAAAAATGACCTGGCGGCCATCGGCGGACCAATTGAAGTCCACACCCGTGCCACCTTTCGGGAACAGGTCTTCCGGCGCGCCTCCTTCAGAAGAAACGACCTTTGCGCTCCGCCAGATGGGAAGTACCGCGTTCGTAGGTGAATCCGTGAGTTGCCGGCGATCCGTACCGTCCAGCCGGCTGCGCCACAGGCATCCTTCGGGAACAGTGACATGAGCCATCCACTTACCATCCGGCGAGAACGCCAAGTCCGAGGCCGAGATCCCCGAAAGGTACGGCAGAAACTGGCGGGAAGCCGGGTCATAGCGAACAAGCTGCGCGCGCTGCTGGGTCGCGTTCAAAAAGCTTTTTGCCATCGGTGGAGGGGACAACCGTAAAAAACGAGAGTGGGCCCGCGGTAAGTTGCGCCGGCGCAGAGGAAGACCTGCGAAGAAGCCCCGGCGGCTCGCGCAAAGAGAAAAGATTGAAGGCGGAGATCGTGTCTCCCACGAAAATGTAGTTGCGGCCATCGGGAGTCCACTCGCCACAGCACGCCACCGGCAGAGGCCACTGAGACAAGAGCGGGCGGGAGATGCGAGCCATCGGCGCGGACTTCCCATAGAGATGCGGCAACGCGGTCACGCGACTTTGTAGCGAAGCGAATCCGCGTGCCATCCGGGGAAAAACGAGGGCAGAGCGGAGTGCCGTCCAACTTTGCCGAATAAAGAGAAGATCCTTTCGCATAGATAATTTGGCTCCCGTCCGACGACCAGCCAACCCAGGAAGCCATGATATCGCCCAGGCGCCGAGGAGAGCCGGAGGGCAAGGGCAGGGCCCAGATAGCCATGTCCGTAAAAGTGCCCTCATAACTGCCGATAAGAAGTTGGGAATGATCTGGAGAAATGTCGCTAATAAAAGACGGTTTGGAAAGGCGTAGGAATCGGGAGACCTCAGCGCGCGCTTCGCGGTCGAACTTTTCCAGAGCGTGGGGCGAATTCGCAACCGTTTCCGGAAGGAACTTCAGCGCGGCGTGACGGCCGAGGCGCAGATCCTCGGCTTCGTAGACCTCTCCCCTGCCCCCGGCCCCCAGCTTACGGAGGAGACGGTAGTGAGAGATGACCTGGATGTCCACTTTGCTCTCACAACGATAGAGTAATCCTGCAGCGCGGTAAGGTCAATGAAGGAGAGGATTCTCGGGCGGGTGAAGGGGAACGAAGATAGAATGCGGACGGTTGAAGTGTGTCCATTGCTTGTCGAATGAGCAGCGCGAAACGAGGAGACTAGGAGACAAGGTGAATCGTACCCGTACGGTTGCCGAAGGATTGGCTGTGCCCAAGGTGAAAGCAAGGAGCGAAATGTGAAAGGAATGCATTGGTTGGTGACGGGCGGATTGTTTGCTTTAGCGGGAACGGCGCGGGCACAGAAGCCGCCGCTGCTGCCGGAAAAAGACGTTGCGGCGCTGGCGAATGAATTGAGCGGAGAGACGGCGAAGCGGAATCTCGAAGGGATTGCGCGGCTTCACCGGCAGCGTGGGTCGCAAGGGTTTCATGCCGCGGCGGAACTGGTCGCGGAGCGGCTGCGCACGTATGGGTTGAGCGACGTAGCGATTCTGCCGTTTCCGGCGGATGGGAAGATTTTCTATGGGACGCAACGGTCAAGGCCGGCTTGGGACGCGGAATTGGGAGACCTCTGGGAGTTTGGCGGCGCGGAGGAAACCAAGCCGGGATCCCTCGCTACGCTGGGGATGGCACGCAAGGGAAGAGCGAGTGGCGAGAAGAGAATTGCGAGTTATGAGGCGGAGCCGGTTGTGCTGGCAGAAGACAGCGAAAGCACAGATGTGACAGCGGCGTTGGTGGATGTGGGCGAGGGGACGAAGGAAAGCAATTACTCCGGAAAAGATGTGAAGGGAAAGATTGTACTGGTGAGCGCTCAACCTGGTGCGGTGCAAGATTTGGCCGTGGGAAAGTTTGGCGCGGCGGGAATTGTGAGCTATGCACAGAACCAGAAGACGGCGTGGTGGGGCGAAGACGAGAATCTGATTCGCTGGGGGCATCTGGAGACGTTTTCGCCGAATAAGACTCTTGCGTTCATGGTGTCGCTGAAGACGGCGCGGGAATTACGCGAGCGGCTCGCGAAGGGCGAAAAGATCATGCTGTACGCCGTTGTGAAAGCGGGACAGCATCCGGGAAATTATGAAGTAGTGACGACCACCATTCCGGGAGCGGATGCGAAGTTGAAGGACGAGGAGATTGCGTTTAGTTGCCACCTGGATCACCAGCGGCCGGGAGCGAACGACAATGCCAGCGGCTGCGTGACAATTCTGGAAGTGGCGCGGACGCTGCAGAAGCTGATTAACGAAGGAAAACTGGCGCGGCCCGCGCGGACGATTCGGTTCATTTTTCCGCCGGAGATTGAAGGGACGCTGGCGTTCCTGAATGCCAAGCCGGAATTTGCGAAGCGCATTAGAGCTGTGGTGCACATGGACATGGTGGGAGGCGGGTCGGAGACAAAGGCAGTATTTCATGTGACGCGCGGGCCGATGGGCCTACCGAGTTTTGTGCACGACGTCGCGAGGGCTTTCGCGGAGTGGGTAAACCAGGGATCGTACCAGTTTGCGGCGACGGGAAAGGCTGACTATCCGATGGTGGCGCCAGAGGGCGGGAAGGAGCCGCTCCGCGCGGATTATTCGAGGTACACCATGGGCAGCGACCACGATGTATATCAGGATTCGTCATTCGGGATTCCAGCGATTTATCTGAACGACTGGCCGGACCGGTACATCCACACCAATTTCGACGCGGCGGCGAATATCGATCCGACGAAGCTGAAGCGCGCCGCCTTCATCGGCGCGGCAAGCGGATATTTTCTGGCGGGGATGGGCGATAAGGATTTGCAAAGTGTTTTCAGCCTACTGCGAATGCGGACGTTACGGACGGCAGAGGAACTTCACAGGAAACGTGCGGAGGTCGAAGCCTGTGATGGCGGGGAAATAGAACGGTTTGAGCTGGATCAAGTGCGACCGCTGATGGAGTCCGTGACTCGATTTGCGCCGGATGCCAACGGGCTCCGATGGCCTGCCATTGAAAAGGTTGGAGCAAATATCGCCAACAACGGAGAGGGCATTTGCGGAAAGGTGGAACTAATCCCCGAGGGAACCCCCATTTTTCGACGAAAGTCGGAGCCGAAAGGGCCGCTGGCGGTGTTCGAGTATGACTATTTTGCGGATCACGCCAAGGCAGCGGGCGTAACCACGCCGAAGCTGCTGGGTTACGAAGGATTGTGGGGCGTCGGCGAAGAATACGCGTACGAAGTGTTGAATTTTGCGGACGGGAAACGGAACGCGCAGCAGATACGCGATGCGGTGTCGGCGGAATACGGGCCGGTGCCAGTAGAATTGGTGGTGGAGTACTTGAAGGCGCTGGAGAAGATTGGGGTCGTGGAACAAATAAAATGACACAGGCAGGGAACGAAGAGAGATTCCTCGCATCCGCAGCCGACGCGTTCGTAGGACCGAACGCAGAAGAAAGAATCGGCCCGCTTCGTTCGGAATGACGATATTGACAATATAGGCTGACGGCGCGGTGAATGAGGCGGTGTGCTAGCATCGAGGAATTGTGATTGGGGCACTAGCAAAATGGTTTATGTGAGTGGACCGGCTGAAAAACAGAACCGGTCTTAAAGACCGGCCACGACAAGGAGCGCCCACCTCAGAAGGCGGCCGCTACAGCAACGGGGCCCCGGCAGATGGCAGCGACAATGAAAGCGTTGCGGAAAATGCAGCCTGCGAAGGGCTTGCAGATGGATNNTTGGTCCGACCGACGTGCTGGTGCGCGTGAAGGCAGCGTCGATTTGCGGAACCGACCTGCACATTTACGGGTGGGACCACTGGTCGCAAGGACGCATCAAGCCGCCGCTGACGCTGGGACACGAATTTTGCGGCCACGTCGAGCGCGTGGGCGATGAAGTCACGCCGGTCAAGCCAGGGGATTTTGTCAGTGCAGAGATGCACGTCAACTGCGGGCATTGCCGCCAATGCCGGCTGGGACAGTCGCACATCTGCCAGAACCTGCGTATCATCGGGATCGATCAAGACGGTGCGTTCGCGGATTTCGTAAAGATCCCGGGGTCGAACATCATCAAGCTGGATCCGAGCATTCCCGAGCACTATGGAGCCATTCTCGATCCGTTGGGAAACGCCGTGCATGCGGTGCTGGCGGGGCCGATTGCAGGACAAACCGTTTTGGTGACAGGTTGCGGGCCGATTGGGCTGATGTCGATTGCGGTGGCGAAAGCGTGCGGAAGCTCGACGGTGTTTGCGACGGAAACCAACGAGGCGCGGCGCGCGATGGCCAAGAAGATGGGCGCGGACGTGGTGCTGAATCCCAAGACGGAAGACGCAATGAAGCGGATTTTGGCCGAAACAGGCGGCACGGGCGTGGATGCGCTTTTGGAAATGAGCGGGAATCCGCAAGCGATCCAGCAGGGCTTCGAGGCGCTGCGAGCGGGAGGACGCGCGTCGCTGCTGGGGATTCCCACGGAGAATGTGCCGCTGGATCTGGTGAACGACGTGATTTTCAAGGGCGCGACCGTGCAAGGGATTTACGGGCGGCGGATGTATGAAACGTGGGTGCAGATGACGGCACTGCTGAAAGCAGGGCGGCTGAATCTGGAATCCCTTTTTGGACAGCGCGCGCCACTCGCGAACTTCGAGAGTGCTTTTGCGAAGCTGCAAGAGGGCTTGCCGGGCAAAATTTTGCTCTACCCTGACGGCGTGCGGCGCTAAACTGATTCCCTTTCGTTCTCTCTGCAAATCCAGTCTTGCGTTCAGGCGCACAGAATCATGACTTCCACCATAGTCGCTCCTCCGCTTGCAGGAAACGTGCTTGGATCGAGTGCGGATAATTTCCTCTTCATGACCGTCGAGCGTCTATCAATCGATTCAGGATATTCATGCGAACTGAGGGAACGCACCCCTGCGGTGCTAGCAGCGGTGTTTCGAAGACATGATTCCGAGCTAGGGAACGCTTAAAAAGTAATTCGGGGGTTTACCCTAAGCTTGCGCAGGAGCACAATAGAGACTCCCCCCGGCCGATGCCTACCATCAGGAGCGACAACATGTCGGAGACCGCCACGTTGGCGACGAAGCAAAATCCACTGCAGTACGTCCCAGACCAACTAAATGAGCTGCGCGCAAAGGGCGTGGTCCCGAAACTGCGCGTCCTCGAAGGCGAACAGAGGCCCGTATGCATCTTTGACGGTCGGGAAGTGATCAACCTCGCCTCGAACAATTACTTGGGTCTGACCACGCACAAAGCGTTGCGCAAAGCCGCACTGGACGCGGTGAAACGCTACGGCGCGGGAGCGGGAGCGGTTCGCACGATTGCCGGGACCATGAAGCTGCACATGGAACTGGAAGAACAGATTGCAGCGTTCAAGAAAGTGGAAGCGTGCGTGGTGTTTCAGTCAGGGTTTACGGCGAACGCGGGGACGGTTTCAGCCGTGCTGGGCAAGGATGATCTGATTGTTTCGGATGAACTGAATCATGCGTCGATTATTGATGGCGCGCGACTCTCGAAGGCGACCATCAAGGTTTTCAAGCACAAGGACGCGCAGGATTGTGAGCGCATTCTGCAGGAACACGCGAGCTTCCCCGGGAAGAAGCTGATTATCACCGACGGCGTGTTTTCGATGGACGGCGACATCGCGCCGCTGCCGCAATTGTGCGATCTGGCGGAAAAATACAATTGCATCATGATGGTGGACGACGCGCATGCTTCGGGCGTGCTGGGCAGCAATGGCCGCGGCACGATCGACCATCACCAGTGCCATGGACGCGTGCACATTCAGGTGGGAACCTTGAGCAAGGCGATTGGCGCGATGGGCGGCTACGTATGCGGCTCGCGCGACCTGATCGATTTTCTCTATTTGCGCGCTCGGCCATTTTTGTTTTCGACCTCGCACCCGCCTGCGACGGTGGGAGCATGCCAGGCGGCGTTTACGCTGCTGGCTTCGCCCGAAGGCGAAAAGCTGGTCAAGAAACTCTGGGCCAACACGAAATTCTTCAAGCGCGAATTGAAGAAACGCGGATTCCAGTTCAAGGGCAGCGAGACGCCGATCATTCCGATCCACGTAGGAGAAGCCGCGAAAGCTTTTGAGTTTTCGAAAAAGCTTTTTGAAGCCGGGGTTTTTGCTCCTGCGGTCGGCTACCCGGTCGTCGCGGAGGGCAAGGCGCGGCTGCGGGCGATTGTCAGCGCAGCGCACAAACGCGAGCAATTGCTACGGGCTGCGAACATCCTTGGCGAGGTAGGCAAGTCGCTAGGTGTGGTTTAAAAACTACGGCTCCGGCAACGGCCCCCGGCAAAAGCTCGACCGTGTAATTGCTGCATTCCCCCGGTCATTTCTCGACGGCTAGGGAGTGCCACCGGGAACGTAACTCAATGAAAATAAATGTCTTAGAGATAGGCACGAGCTTTGCCGCTATCAATGCACGTCTTAAATACCCTTCTGTCCAAGGGTATCGGGGTTTAACTTCCATCGTAGGAATGTTTTGAGGAGGTCTATCCGATCATGTATCGCATAGGAATCTCGATTGTTGTGGGGGCGCTCTTTGCGGTGGGCGCGGCGGCGCAATCGCAAGCGCCAGCGCAAGCCGGAGCACAAGCTGGCGGGCAAGCCTCGGTCCAAACCGGCAACACGCAAGCCGTGGCGGGAGCTTCTAGCTCTACTTCGGCAGCGACGGCGCAGGATGGGCAAGCCAATGCCGGGCTGGCCAATGGAACAACTTTCAACGCAGAGTTGAGTTCACCGGTCGACTCGAAAAAGTGCAAGCCAGGCGATGCAGTCAATGGGCGCACGACCGAAGCCGTCAAGTCTAAAGGCAAGACCGTTATTCCCAAGGGCTCGAGGTTGGTGGGCCACGTGACACAGGCTTCGGCACGCGTCAAAGGGGAGGCGGAATCTTCTCTCGGCATTGTGTTTGACCAGGCGATCCTGAAGAACGGAGAGGAAATTCCGCTCAACGTCGCGATCCAAGCGCTGGCTTCGGCACAAAGCGGCGCGTCGATGGCCGGCGAGGAGATGAACACGATGGGTGGCCTCAGCGGCTCCGCGGCAGGCTCGGGTATGGCGGGCGCACGCGGTGGACTGGGCGGTGTGACTCCCGCAGCGGGCGGCGCCGTGGGCACCGTGACGAACACTGCTGCGAATGCTGGCGGGGCTGCAAGCGGCACGTTGAATTCGGCGGCCAGCGCAGGCGGGAACGTTGCCGGTGCTTCTCGCGGGGCGGTGGGCGGACTGGACGCTGCGGGGCAGCTTACCTCGAATAGCCAGGGCGTTTTCGGTTTAAATGGCTTGAACTTGAACGCTGCGGCTTCGAATGCGACGCAGGGCAGCGTGATCACCTCGACGGGAAAGAACGTGCGCCTCGACAGCGGGACGCGCATGCTGCTGGTGACGCAAGCGCAGGCCGGTTCGGCAAGCGAGTCCAAACACGCTGCAGAGAGCAAGCCGAACCAGAAATCCGCGCGAAAGCCGGAACGAGACAAGTCCGAAAGACCGTAGCGGTTGTCTTGCCTTCTTATTAATTGGCCGCGCCAGGGAGTGAAAACCTGGCGCGCGTTTTATTTCTGTGCGAGCTGGCGGTTTAGCGTTTCGGTGTCGCCCAGGACAAATCCGCGCGTGATTTTGCTTTTCCTAAATTCAAAAATAGCAAGCCCCTGATATTTGATCTTGTTTCCGCTACCTGGAAAACCGAATAATTCCCCGCGATGCGTGCCGGTGTAGGTGAGTCGAGCCGCGACTTTATCGCCCTCGGCGATCAGCTCTACGATGTGATTGTGAAAATCGGAAAATGCCGAGCGGATGCGGCTCACGTATTTCAGCGATCCCCTTCACCGCTGTGCCAATCGAGCCGTGAAAGACAATCTCGGAAGAAATGAGTTCCTCGAGAGCGGGCACGCTCCAAGCGTTCCACACTTCCGCATAGTATCGGCGCACTAGCGATTTCTTGTCGGGCACAAATTCCTTCCTTGCGTGCAGGTCCGCTCGCAAGACCGTCGCCCGCAACTTCCAAATTGCTGCCTGGCTTTCCTTGAGCGCGATTCGCTTTCGGGATCCCCGGCCCATTGCTCTTACTTTGCTATACTCGGCCGCATGGCTGCGGCGCCGAAAAAACTCTTCCTCGTGGACGCGATGGCGCACATTTATCGTGCGTTCTTTGCGCCCATGCCGCAGCGGCTGACCGGGCCGAACGGCACGCCCACGAACGTTCCCTTTCTTTTTGGAAATATTCTCAAGCGTTTGATCAAAGACTACGAGCCGAAATACATCGGAATCGTTTTCGATCCGCCGGGGGCCACGTTTCGCGACAAACTGTTCGAACAATACAAAGCCCAGCGGCAGCCGATGCCAGATGACATGCGCGTGCAGATTCCCTTGGTACGCCGGCTTTGCGAAGCCATGCGTTTGCCGATCCTGGAAGAAAGAGGATACGAAGCGGACGACGTAATCGGAACGATAGCCACGCAAGCCGCCAAGCAGGGCTTCGAAGTGCTCATCGTCAGCAACGACAAAGACATGATGCAGCTCGTGGGGGAAAACGTGCGCACGCTGAAGACGGGTTCCGGGGCCAAAAAGGGAGACATCCTCGTTGATGAAGCAAAGGTCCAGGAGTTGCTCGGCGTGCCTGCGGAGAAAGTCGTCGACTATATGGCGCTTCTTGGCGATACAGTTGACAACATTCCCGGCGCAAAGGGAATCGGAGAAAAAGGTGCGGCTGAGTTGATCCAGAAATACGGCAGTGTGGAGAAGGCGCTCGAGCACGCTGACGAAGTTTCGAACAAGCGCTACCGCGAGGCACTCCAGCAGCAGCGCGACCAGGTGCTGATGTCCAAACAGCTTGCCACGATTGCCACGGACGTGCCGTTGGAGCTGGATTTGCACGCGCTCGAGTGCCGCGAACCAGATATGCCCACGCTGGCCGCACTTTATCGCGAGTTGGGTTTCAATTCCCTGCTAAAGGAGCTCGGAGCTAGCGCCGCGGCGGCTTCCGCGCCGTCCGTTTCGGCGGCAGGGGAGAAAGCTGATTCCGCTCAGCTTGCAAACGCCGCGGAATTTCGCGAATACCTGACAAAGCTGCCGGCGAAACAGTCGCTTGCGGTGTGGCTGAACCTCGATCTGGGCCAGCGCGAATCGGAAGGATTGGGGACGCGCATCGTGGCTATTGAAGTTTCCCCAAAAGCAGGAGAGGGGCGCTCGGTCTGGACCGATGAAAAAGGCGAAGTACTGAAGGCCCTTGCGCCGTTGCTTGAAGACGCGAAGCGGCCGAAAATCGTCCACGATCCAAAAATTCTTCCCTTGCTCGCGGGGAAAACGAACAACATCCAGCATGCCACGCAGCTTTATTCGTACCTGTTGCGGCCCACGACCGGGAACCACAATTTCGACGATGTGGTCATGCGCCAGTTCAACATCATGCTGGGGGGTGGCCCTGGGGAACGAGCTGATTATCTCCAGCGGCTGGCGCCGGCGCTGCATGAGCAAGTGAAAGAGCAGCAGCTTGAAAAAGTTTACGAAGAAATCGATTTGCCGCTCGCGCCGGTGCTCGCCGGAATGGAACGCCTGGGAATTCGCGTCGAACCAAAAGAGCTGGGAAAAATGTCGGAGGCGATGGACAAAGAGGTCCGGCGCCTGGAAAAAGAAATCTGGGAAATGGCGGGAGTGGAATTCAATGTCAATTCGCCGCTGCAGCTCGCCGAAATTCTTTTTGACAAGTTGAATCTGCAGCCGAACGCGCGAAGAGGAAAAGCAAAAGCGCGCTCGACCGCAGCGGACGTTTTGGAGGAACTCTCTGCGCAGCATCCGCTGCCAGGGAAGGTCATCGAATTTCGCGAAGTTTCGAAGCTGAAGTCGACTTACGTCGACGCCCTGCCCAAGCTGATTCATCCAGAGACCGGGCGGCTGCACACCAGTTTTTCGCAAACTGGCACAGCAACCGGACGGCTCAGCTCGAGCGACCCCAACTTGCAAAACATCCCGATTCGCACCGAGCTTGGCCGGCAGATTCGCGCCGCGTTTGTTGCAGGGAAGGGTAATGTCCTGCTCTCCGCGGATTATTCGCAAATCGAGCTGCGCGTGATGGCGCATTTTTCGAAAGATCCGGTGCTAGTAGAGGCGTTTCGCAACGGCGAGGACATCCATGCGCGCACGGCGCAAGAAGTCTTCGGCGTCGGCCCATTGGCGCAAACCGCGGACCATCGCCGAGCAGCGAAGGCCATCAACTTCGGAATCATTTATGGCCTCTCTCCGTTCGGTCTCGCGCAGCAACTGGGCATCGAGCAAAAAGAAGCGGCGCAGTTTATCAATGCTTATTTCACGCGGTACCGAGGCGTGAAGGAATATCTGGACAACATGCTTGCCGAAACGCGCAAGACAGGCGTAGCAAAGACGCTGTTCGGAAGAATTCGCCCGATTCCCGAGATTACTTCGCCGCAGGTGCAATTGCGCAACTTTGCGGAGCGAACCGCGCTCAATTCCCCGCTGCAAGGCACAGCCGCCGATCTTATCAAAATGGCGATGATCAACATTGACCGCAGACTGGCGGAGGAAGAATTTGAGGCCAAAATGATCTTGCAAGTGCACGACGAACTGCTTTTCGAAGTGCCTGCGAAAGAATTGGCCAAACTGAAAAAGCTGGTGAAGGAAGAAATGGAAGGCGTTTACCAGATGGAGGTCCCGATTGTGGTGGAAATCGGCGTAGGACCCAACTGGCGCGACCTAGATTGAACTTTACTTGACTCCAAGACGCACCTTACTTGTCTCTCTGTCGCGTCCGGGATTGGGGTGTTTTACGGATAGCGAACGCTCCTGCCGTTATGCCTAAATCTCCTTGGACATCGGTCTCTTGTTTCGCCAAGTCTAGGGGGAACGCGGCCCTCGCTCCCTTTGAATTTTGACGGATTTCTTTTCCGTTCAGAAAAACCCCCTCCCAGTCCATTGCGAGGTTCTTCATGCGCCGGCTGTCGCTCCTGTTTCCTGCTATTGGTCTATTCCTGTACCTGACTGGCTGCGGTACCACCACGCGAATCGTCCGGCCAATCACGGTGACGGTCTCGCCCTCCACTGCAAGCGTTGGCGTGGGCCAGACGCAAACATTCACTGCGACTGTGACCGGCACACCCATTCTGGGTGTCACCTGGACGCTGACGCAAGGCGGAACAGCGTGTTCACCGGGCTGCGGCACTATCTCACCGACGAGCACCACCAGCGCTGCACCAACGACCTACACCGCTCCCGCGGCGCTGCCAACTCAGGGAGCTACGGTGACGATAACAGCCACGTCGGCCGCGGACACCTCCGTATCTGAGTCCGCAACGATCACGATCATGCAGAACGTGAGCGTGTCTATCTCGCCGTCCACGGCGAGCGTTCAAGCGGGCCAGACGCAGGGCTTCACGGCGACAGTGACCGGAACAAGCAACAACGGTGTGAATTGGACGGTTTCCTGTTCAGCTTCGGCGTGCGGGTCAATCTCACCCGCCTCGACTGCAAGCGGCACACCCACAACCTATACTGCGCCAGCGACGGTATCAGCCAATCTGACGGTGATGGTCATGGCCACCTCTGTTGCGGACCCGAGCAAGTCCGCTTCAGCAACTGTGACAGTAACGCCACCGCCGCCCATTACAGTGACGATTTCGCCGGCCTCCGCCAACGTGCCAGCAGGCGGCACGCAGGCTTTTACGGCTGCGGTTAGCAACGATCCTAGCAATAAGGGCGTGACCTGGACGATCTCCTGTTCAGCTTCGGAATGCGGGGCGGTCTCGCCCGCTTCGACTGCGAGCGGCGCATCCACGACCTACACTGCGCCCGCGACGGTGTCAGCCAATCTGGCGGTAACGATCACGGCGACTTCTGTGGCAGACACGACGAAGTCTGCTTCCGCAGCCGTCACGGTCACACAGGGTGTCAGCGTCTCGGTGTCGCCGACGACCGCGACCGTGGTGGTAGCGCAAACTCAGCCGTTCACGGCCACCGTCACGGGAACGACCAACACCAGCGTCACCTGGACGCTTTCGCAAGGGGGCGCTGCATGCTCGCCGACCTGCGGCACGATTGCTCCAGCTACCACCACCACCGGCGTGCCCACAACCTACACGGCTCCGGCAACCGTCCCGGCAATTCCGACAGTAACGGTGACGGCTACCTCCGTCGCGGACACCACGAAGTCCGCTTCCGCCACGGTCACGATCACGAGCCAAACCGGTGGAACCGTAGCGGTTAGCCCCGCCACAGCAACCGTAGAAGTTTTCACCACGCAGCAATTCTCCGCAACGATCAACGGCCAGCCGACCACCGCCGTGACCTGGCAGGTAAATGGAACAACCGGCGGGAACACCATCACCGGGAGCATTTCGACGAGCGGCCTATACAGCGCGCCGCACTCCATCTCGAACAGCATCATTCAAGCGAACGGCGCGCCTGTCACCGTAACGGTCACCGCGGTTTCCATGGCGAACCCATCGAATTCCGGATCGGCTACCGTAACACTGACGGTCCCGGGTAAGAGCGCTGAGAACACACCGATTGAACTGGGCAGTTCTGGCAGCAACGCGCTGGACTTCAACACCAACGGCGGAAATACGACCTGCTGTGGGGGTACGCTGGGCGCGCTCCTGGCGAATGGGGCAACCCAATATATTCTTAGCGCGGATCACGTGCTGGCTCGCAGCGGCGCAGGCTCAGCAGGGGAAGCCATCCTTCAACCGGGGTACATCGACACGAATTGCAGTTCGCAAGGAACAAAGACGGTCGCCAACCTGACGCAAGGTTCCATTAATCTGCAAAACATGGCCGCGACCACGGTGGATGCAGCCATTGCGCAGGTTGCTTCGGGTGCGGTCGATTCCTCCGGGAAAATCCTCATGCTTGGGAACGCGGTAGATGCCAGTGGCGTGCCTGTACCCGGAGCACCTCATGCCGGGCAAGGGCAAGCGCCGTCGGTCGGTCTCGCGGTAGCGAAGTCAGGCCGCACCACCGGACTTACATGTTCCACTATCAGCTCGATCATGGATACGGTCAACGTGCAGTACTCCACGAATTGCGATGGCACCGGCCAAATATTCACCATAACTTATTCCAATCAGGTGGATGTTATCGGCGGCGATTTTTCCAGCGCCGGAGACTCGGGATCGCTCATTGTGACGCAGACCGATGCGACTCCTGTGGCGCTGCTCTACGCCGATTCGAAGACAGACACAGTCGGCAATCCTGTCTCAGATGTGCTGAAATTCTTCGCTTCCAACGGCAACACAGTCAGCTTCGTCGGCGGCAGCCGCGGGCCGGGGGCGACTCCGCAGGTGATTGGCTGCACCTTGCCGGGCCCGCTGGCAGCGATGGCAGCGCGGTTGGCAGTGCAAAAAGTGACTCCGTCCCAGGACGCGCTGGTCCGGGCAACCGCCGTGAGGGATAGGCACGCCGCGGAATTACTGCGACATCCTGAAGTGCAGGCTGTCGGCGTGGGCCCGAGTTATGACAATCCGTCCGAATCGGCAATCGTGCTTTTTGTGATGGAAGGACAAGCAAGATCCAACCTGCCCACCGAGATCGAGGGAGTGCGCACGCGCATCATCGAAGTACAGCAGCCCTCGCCGCATGGCGTGCTTTCTGCGGAAGAGAGCGCTGTACTCGAACAGTCTACGGCGCCGCCACAGATGGTTTATCCCATCTCAGAGGCGGAACTGCAGCGGGCAAAGGTTGTACACGCAGTGCATGTGGATGAGCTAATGAAGATGGGTGGCGTGCAGGGCGTTGGCATCACCGCAAGCGTGGATTCGCCCGGCGAGGCAGCGCTGATGATCTTCCTCATCCAGGGAGTGTCGCATCCTGCGATCCCGCCTGTGATCGATGGGTTGCGCACGCGCGTACGGGAAACTACCCCCTTCCGCGCGAGGCTGGATGGCGCCTCACCGCAGCGTAGTTGCCACCTGCCAATCACAAGAAAAAAACAAGCAGCGCCTACTCCGGGACCAGACCCGCGGCCTTAGAAGCATTTCGGGCATTTGCGCTCGAAGAAACTCTTGTGAAATCTTTGCTGAGCAGAACGTTCGCTGTGCTAACGTGAGTTGTCCCCCCTCTCCCGGGGCTTCTCATGCGAACTGCGGTCTTGCTGATTCCCATCCTTGCGGCTTCTCTGTTCCTCAGCTCTTGCGGCGGGAGCAGTGCGCCTCCCCCTCCGCCGGTCTCCGTCACGGTCGTGCCAGCTTCCGCTACGGTAAGTCCCGGCACAACCAGGCAATTCATAGCCACGGTTGCCGGGGCCACGAATACAGCCGTAACCTGGCAGGTCAACGGGACCACCGGCGGCAACACGACCACCGGCACAATTAACACAAATGGCTTGTACACTGCTCCTGGCACTATCCCCAATCCCGCAACGGTAACGGTGACGGCGGTATCGGCCGCGAATGCGGCAGATTCCGGCTCAGCTACGGTCACGATTGCCCAGCAAGTCGCGGTAACGGTGACTCCGAACCCGATCAGCGTGGCAATTTTCACGACGCAGCAGTTCTCTGCCACGGTGAATGGAGTCCCGAGCACCGCGGTGACCTGGCAAGTCAACGGAGTCACCGGCGGCAGCCAGAACACGGGGTACATTTCAAGCTCGGGGCTTTTTGTCGCGCCTAGTGGGGTTCCGACGACCTCCAGCGGAAACGGCGGCGTTACTACTGCCCCGGTCGCGGTGACCGCGGTTGCGAACGCAAACTCTTCCGGATCGGCAACCGTGACAATCTTTCCGTCCAATCAGAATTTGCAGGCGGGACCCATCGCGTTCGGAACGTCCGGTGGGAATCAGAATGATTCAAGCACGAGTGGGAACACCATCACTTGCTGTGGTGGGACGCTCGGCTCGTTGGTCGCGCGGGGCGGCACCCAGTACATCCTGAGCAATAATCACGTGCTCGCGCGTACCGATCTTGCGGCTCTTGGTGAGTCCATAATCCAGCCCGGACTCGTCGATACCCGTTGCGGACAAGGAGCCTTTTCTACTGTGGGGCACCTTTCTCAGTTTTACAATCTGGAGACGGGATCGGCTCCCAAAATCGACGCGGCCATCGCGCAGGCGGTCACCGGAGCCGTCGACAGCACGGGGAACATTCTTTTTCTGGGCGCCTCGACCGATCCAAATAATGTTCCGTTACCGGGCGCTCCGCGCGCAGGTTCTGGCGTCACAGCTACCCCCAACACTTTGGTGGCGAAAAGCGGCCGCTCGACCGGCCTAACCTGCTCGACAGTTCTGGCAACGAACACCACGGTGTCGGTCCAGTATCAGAAAGGTTGTGGAACGGGAACGATATTCACCGAAATGTTTGCGAATCAGGTGGACATTGCGGGAGGCAGCTTCAGTGCCCCGGGCGATTCCGGATCGATCATCGTCACGCAAAACACAGCCGATCCCGTGGCGCTGCTTTACGCTGGCTCCGACACCGATAGCGTGGGCAATTCTGTTTCCGACGTGCTGAACTTCTTCCAGAGCGGTGGCAACGCCATGACCTTCGTAGGCGGCTCGACACCACACGCAGTCATTGGTTGTAGCTTGCCACTGAAACCTGCTTCGGCCAGTTTGACTTTGCCGACTTTGACAGCCTCCGCCGCAGCGCTTCAGAAGGCCTTTGCCGCGCGCGATGCCCACGCTCCTGAACTCCTTGCGCACCCGGAAGTGCAAGCGGTCGGCGTCGGCGCCTGTTACGACCATCCTGGGGAGCCGGCCATTTTGCTTTTCGTAACGAAGGGACAACCACACACGAATCTTCCGACATGGGTGGATGGCGTCACCACGCGCATCGTCGAGGGCGAACTCTTCGCGCACCGAGGCATTCTAACCGCTGGGGAGAGCGCGGCGCTGGAACAGTCCATCCAGCCCCCGCAGCTGGCTTACTCCATTTCTGATAGCGAACTGGCCCGCGCCCAAGCCGTGCACAGCATTCACGTGGAAGGATGGATGCAGCAGCCTGGAGTGCAAGGATTTGGCGTTGGCTCGAGCGCGGATTCGCCCGGCGAGGCGGCGCTGGTGATCTTCCTGATTCGCGGAGCGGCGCATCCGGCAATTCCGCTGGTCATTGATGGCGTGCGAACGCGAGTGCGGGAATCCAGCCGCTTCCGCGCCGGTTTTGGCGACTCTGCCCAACAGCGCGGTTGCTTGGTCCCTAGCGCGCGAAAAAAGCAGGTAAAGCGGCCGCGGCGGTAGCTGGGAAAACGGATCGGCAAGCCCGAATCCTCCTACTCCATTACTCCATTCTTCACCCTTTTCTTCTCTGGCGTCTGGGCGTAGAATCCGCTCAAAATCAAGCCGAGTTCGCTCCTTCGGCGGCGCTCGACCTGTCGGGAGGATACTATGTATAAACCTTTCCTTCTTCTCTGCGCATTTTTACTTGCAAGTATTGCGATTGCGCGAGGGCACCAAAGTGCAACTCAGGAAAAATCGGGATCCGCAGAACCCACGATGACGCCGGAAGATGTCGCCAAAAAGAACCCTATTGCCCCCACACCGGAGGGGTTGGCCGAGGCGCGCAAACTCTTTGGTTATCACTGCGCCATGTGTCATGGCAAGGAAGGCGACGGCAAGGGCGACCTGGCCCAAGAAATGAAATTGGAACTACACGACTGGCGCGACGCCTCCTCCATCGGGAAAATAACCGACGGCGAGCTCTTTTGGATCATCAGCAACGGGAAAGGCAAGATGCTCGGAGGGGAAGGCGACCGCACGCCGGAAAAAATGCGCTGGAACCTCGTGAACCTCGTGCGCTCTTTTGGCAAGAAGGGCGCGCCAGCCGGGGACAAACCCAAGACCGAAAACCCGCAACATTAGTTGAGTGTTTCTTCCTGTTGGTTGCGTGTAGCGCTACTCACGCCCAGCGAATCCACATTCCTGTGCCTTCGTGCAGCCAGCCGCATTGCGGCTTATTGGCTCGTGGTATGCTCGCATAGAGAGAATTTCAAAAGGAGCACATTTATGGCGCACGCGCCGCAATTTCTGAAGCTGGTCAATGAGTCGAAGAAGAAGGTCAAAGAGACGAACGTAGCCGAAGTCAAGCGCCGCATCGATGCCGGAGAAAAACTTCTCCTGGTCGATGTTCGCGAGGACAACGAATGGGGCAACGGACATATTCCTGGAGCGATCCACCTGGGGAAAGGCGTCATTGAGCGCGACATCGAACAGGCCGTACCCGATACCAAGACAAAACTCGTCCTCTACTGCGGCGGCGGCTTCCGCTCCGCGCTGGCGGCGGAAAATCTGCAGAAGATGGGCTACTCCAACGTGGAATCGATGGACGGCGGCTGGAAAGGTTGGGTCTCCTCGGGACTGCCAACAGCCAAGGGCTAGCAATTTTTCGTGGGTCTGCTTCCGATGGAAAAAAACTGGCTGGGGCGGGAGGATTCGAACCTCCACCATCCTCATTAACAGTGAGGTGTCCTACCGGTTGGACCACGCCCCAGCGGGCGCCAATTCCCCGACAATCGCGGGGAAATGAAGTAGGCGGGCTCTGCCGCAACACCAGCCGGCACGCTTATCTCTAAAATACCACGGAATCGACGCGGGGCGCTCGGCCGTTGCTCAAAGAATCTTTTCACCCGTTTGCCTCTCTCGTGCATCTAGAACCATGGAAGCCGACATTCAGAAGGAGTGGAAGGGCATTCGCGCCCTTTTTTGAAGAAGCTGGAGAATCTGAACTGAACAAAGCCGGCGGACGATCCCGGCAGTACTTGATGGAGATGGGCCACCGAACGGTCAGTGCAAACGAACCCGCGTCAGGTTTTTACCGATACGCCGCGGGCGAGCGTTTTTGTATTCTGGGAAGACGCCGCAAAGGAAAAATGCGTTTGAAATTTGCGACATGAAAAAAGTTGAAGCAGAAGTCTAAGACCGAAGTTCTCAGAAAGGTTGCAATCCAGAAAGTTTTGGTGGAAACTATGCGGTCGACTGGTCCGGGTTTGCACTTCTCGGTTAACACGTGGGACGCCCTAGCGTAAGGGCCCATTCAGCGCGCTCCCCGCCAAAGTGCAAAAAACGAACATGGCCCAGATTTTTCATCGAAGCACAAACTTCATCGCCCGATTTACTGTCTTCTCGTTTATTTTTATCATGGGTTTTGCGGTCTTGGCGGTGCTCCAGGCGGCACGTTCTCCTTACATGACGCGGCAGAACATCACGCGCGAACAACCCGTGCAGTTCAGCCACAAACATCATGTGGGAGACGACGGAATCGATTGCCGCTATTGCCACACGAGCGTAGAGATTTCAGCGGTGGCGGGAATCCCTCCGACGAAGACCTGCATGAACTGCCATTCCGTACTGTTCAGTAATGCGGGCTATCTCGATCCGGTACGCGAAAGCTATCGCACCGACACCTCGATTGAATGGGTCAAGGTGCATCGGCTGGCGGACTTCGTGTATTTCAACCACAGCATACACGTCAACAAGGGCGTCGGCTGCACCACCTGTCACGGCCCGATCGACCAGATGCCGCTGGTCTTTCAGGCCAGCACGCTGCTCATGCAGTGGTGCGTAGATTGCCACAGGAATCCCGCGCCGAACCTCCGGCCAATGGACAAGGTATTTGCGATGGATTGGAAACCCGGAGCCGATCAGGAGGAATTGGGCCAGAAATTCATGGAGGAACGAAAGATTCGGACAGCGGCCGAGCTGACCAGTTGCTCGACCTGTCACCGCTAACGGATCGTATGAGCGCGCAACCTGAAGAAGACCACCAAGACGATAGGCCGGCAATAGGCCAAAAGTTGGAAGAGCTGTCTCTGTCGCCGCCTCCCCTAGATTTGACTGCGGTGCGCGCGCAATTGCGAGCCAAGACGGGCAAGCAATATTGGCGCACGCTCGAGGAACTCTCCGGAGATCCCCGTTTTGAAGAGTTGCTCCACAGGGAGTTCCCGCGTCAGGCCCCATCGGAGTGGGACGACTCCGTCAACCGGCGAGACTTCCTAAAACTCATGGCCGCCTCGCTCGCGTTGGCCGGCCTTAGCGGTTGCGAGCGCCTCCCAGAACAGCACGTTGTTCCCTACGTCAAGCAGCCCGATGGCTTGGTGCTCGGCAAGCCGCAGTTTTACGCCACGGCCATGCCTTTTCTAGCGGACGCCATCGGCTTGCTGGTCGAAAGCCACGAAGGACGGCCCACGAAGATTGAAGGCAATCCGGACCATCCTGGGAGCCTCGGCGCGACCAACGTCTATGCGCAAGCTTCGATCCTCAATCTGTACGATCCGGACCGCGCGCAAACGGTCACCAAAGCGGGCGAAATCCGGACCTGGTCGCAGTTCCTGGACGCCGCGCAGGGGGTGGCGGCAACACTCAAGGCCACACGCGGCGAAGGCCTGCGCATTCTCTCGGGAATCATCACTTCGCCGACACTCATCGCACAGATCGAAACGCTTTTGTCACTCTACCCGCTGGCCAAATGGCACCACTGGGAGCCAGCCGTGGGCGACGGCGCGCGCGAGGGCGCGAAGCTAGCGTTCGGGGCTTACGTCAACACCGTTTACCGTCCTGGAAAAGCGGACGTCCTTCTGTCGCTCGATTCAGATTTTCTCGCTAGCGGTCCGGGGCACATTCGCTACGCGCGGGAGTTTTACCAGCGTCGCAAGCTGAACAGCCCGGGCGCTACGATGAACCGGCTCTACGTTGTAGAGCCCACACCTAGCGTGACGGGAGCGAGCGCCGACCACCGGCTGCCGCTGCGCGCCTCGGAAGTCGAACCGTTCGCGCGAGCTGTCGCGCAAAAGCTCGGAATCGGTGGTCCCACAAGAGTTCCACCGGCTGCGGAGAAGTGGCTCGAGGTTGTGGCGCGTGACCTAGAGAAGCACAAAGGCGCCTCGCTGGTGGTTGCCGGAGAGTACCAGCCCGCGGAAGTTCACGCGCTCGCGCATGCCATCAACGCAGAGCTCGGCAATGTGGGCGCCACG
>QHYJ01000116.1:0-2491 GCA_003223255.1 Acidobacteriota bacterium
ATTTTGGGAAACCAAAAATACGTGCCGGCGAAAATTCCGAACATGGCCGCAACCGCCATCACGAAGTGGAAGTGCGCCACAACGAAATAGGTGGCGTGCAAATAGGTGTCCAGCGAGGGCTGGGCAAGAAAAAAACCGCTAAGCCCACCGGTGATGAAGACGGAAATGAACCCGACGCAGAAAAGCGCGGGCGTGGACAAGCGCATGCGAGCGCCATAGAGGGTTCCGAGCCAGAGCAGCACCACAATCGTCGCAGGAATGGTGATGATCAACGTGGGCACGGAGAAGAGCAGCGCCGAAAACGGGTTCATCCCGCTCACGAACATGTGATGTCCCCATACCATATAACTGAGGAACCCGATGGCGACCATACAGCCGATGACCGCGCGCGAGCCGAGAAGACGCTTGCGTGCGAAAACGGGAAGAATCGTGGAAATAATGCCAAAGCCCGGAAGAATGGCAATGTACACCTCGGGGTGTCCGAAAAACCAGAACAGGTGTTGCCATAGAAGGGGCGACCCACCGGAATGCGGCAGCGCCTGATCATTCACCACCAGACCGGCGGGATTGAAGAAGCTCGTTCCCGCTACCCGATCCAGGACCAGCAACCCGCAAGCCGGCAACAAAACCGCAAACGCTAGCAAACCGATGACCGAGGTCACGAACCAAGCCCAGGTGGAAAGCGGCATGCGCGCCAAGGACATCCCTCTGGTGCGCAGGTCTAGGGTCGTGGTGATGAAGTTCAGCGAGCCCAGCAACTGGCCAACACAAAAAATAGCGATGGATAGCGCCCAAAGGGTCTGACCGGTTCCTTGTCCGGGCCCGGCCACAGCGCCTACGGAACTAAGCGGCGCGTAAGACGTCCACCCAGCAAGCGCCGGACCGTCCCCGATAAAGAAAGACAGAATCAGCACGACAAACGCTGCAAAGGTGACCCAGAACGACATCATGTTCATTCTCGGGAAGGCCATGTCGTCGGCGCCCACCTGAATAGGCAGAAAATAGTTTCCGAAACCTGCGAAGGGCGCGGTCGTCAAGACAAAAAAGACCATGAGGGTGGCATGCATGGTCATCAAAGACAGGTAATATTCCGGAGTCATGACGTTTCCCGGCGCTCCGGCCGGCGAGAGTTTTTCGAGCAGCGGAATGTGCGCCGTGGCCCAGCCCAGGTGGATGCGCATCAGCCAGGACAAAACCATCCCTATGCAAACAGCCAAAAGAGCCAAGCCGTAATACTGTTTTCCGATAACCTTGTGGTCCACGCTGAATAGATATTTTCGAATGAACCCCTGCGGTGGCGCATGGTGATGAGCCACTGCTTGCGGTGAACTATCCATGTGCGTACCTCGCAAACCCAGATGTATCTTGCTGCAGCGCTTAAGCCGATCCCCTAATCGCCGGACTGGCTTTTCAGCCACTGATCGAACTGATCTTGCGGCAGCACTTCAAGAAAGGACCTCATGCTGTAGTGGCCGAGACCACACAACTGAGTGCAAACGATCTCATACTTGCCCGCTTGCGTTGCCGTGAAATGGAGCGGAATGTTCAGGCCCGGCAGGATGTCCTGCTGCATGCGCAATTCAGGAACGTAAAACGAGTGAATCATGTCCTTGCTGTGCATGGTGAGGAAGATGGGCCGATTGACCGGCACGGTCAAGGTGCCCACGATGACATCATCCCGCGCCGCGACGTCATTCGCAGGATCAAGGCCGAAATAGTTCCCGTTTCCATCCCTGACCCTTTCCGGATGGATGACACCGAACCGACCGTCTGGGCCTGCATAACGGAAATAGAAGGCAAATTGTTCAGCGGCTACATCAACATGCAGGGCATCCGGCTCTGGCGGCGACATATAGACTGCCGCCCAGACCTTGGAGCCTACAAAGGAAAGAACCAGGATTTCGATTCCCACTAGAGCGATGGCGAACCCGATCAGAGGGCCGGAGCCTCCTGGGAAGTATTTGATCTTTCCTCCGTCCCGCTTGTCGCCGAATTTCCAGACAACGCAGGCCAGAATCAACTGTGAGGAGAGGAAAAGGATGCCGGTGGCGACCATGGTCTCATCCATCTGGCGGTCGATCCTGGGTCCGATCGTAGAGATATCGACCGGCAGCCACCAGACGTGCGCGGCAATGAGCCCGGCCGATACCACGGTAATGATCGTCAGAACCACTGCGAATAATTTGCCCATGACCCGTCGCCTTTGCGCTTCGTCCCGATACGTGCAGCGAGGCTGTTTAATACAGATAAGGAGTAACCTTGTAGGTGAAAGTGACCGATTTCGTCTCTCCCGCCGCGAGGGTAACCTCCTGACTCTGCGTGCCGTACTGTTCTTGCCAACTGGTCACCGTGTATTTGCCCGGCGCGAGGCCCTTTAGGCTAAACGAGCCGTTGTTGTCTGTCACCGCGTAGTGAGACGTCTTGAGAACGGCGAAGTACCCGTGCATCCACGGATGGATGTTGCACTTTACCTGGATGAACTCCGCCTCGC
>QHYJ01000116.1:2601-3001 GCA_003223255.1 Acidobacteriota bacterium
ACCTGCATGGGAAGGACATGCGGGATATACATACATCCTTTTTGATCATATCGGACGGCTTGGCTGGGAGCTGGAGAAGGCGGCTCGCCAGCTGAGATGTAGACAACCACATATTGAAGCGCGTTGCCTGGACCAGTGACGACATTTTGGGTCATCTCGGGCGGGTTGTGCTCCTTGGCACAGGTGGGCTCCTTGGACATGTCAATCGGCTTCATCTTCGGGGGCGTACCTGTATAGGTCACTTTCCCTTCGATTGTGCCGGTGTCCGCAGGCGGCCCCGCCAGACTCGCCAGTACCGAGACCGCAAGAACAACGACGAGCGGAAGTACAACGTATTTCAACCGCATGACTCCAACTCCTTAAGCAATCAGCAAAATTCAACTTCCTCCC
Source organism: Acidobacteriota bacterium (assembly GCA_003223255.1). Classification (GTDB taxonomy): domain Bacteria; phylum Acidobacteriota; class Terriglobia; order Acidiferrales; family UBA7541; genus Acidiferrum. The sequence continues at coordinate 2,992 of QHYJ01000116.1, forward strand.
GGCGGCTGCT